>DFWT01000145.1 GCA_002381045.1 Rhodoferax sp. UBA4127 | reverse complement strand
GGTGCCTTTGAGGACACCAAAGCGGTGGTCTATGACTTTTGCGAGAGCCGCGCCGGTGAGAATGCCAAAGCCTTTCTGGGTGACTGGCGTGGCAGTCTGGTGTGTGATGATTTCAGTGGCTACAAACAACTAATGACACAAGGGGTCACGGAAGTAGGCTGTCTGGCCCATGCCCGGCGCAAGTTCTTTGACCTGCATGCCAGCAACAAGAGCCAGATTGCACACAGTGCGCTGGAGCAGATTGCCAGGGTTTACGACATTGAGCGGGAAATCAAGGAACTCGACCCAGACGAGCGAAGGCGAATACGTCAGGAGAGATCAAAACCACTGCTGGATGCTTTGCATCAGTGGATGATTCTGAATCGGCAGAAGGTTCCAGATGGCTCAGCTACGGCCAAAGCGCTAGATTACAGCCTCAGACGCTGGGGGGCACTTACATGCTTTCTATCCGACGGACAGTTGCCGGTTGATAACAACCATATTGAGAATCAGATCCGCCCGATCGCCATTGGCCGAAACAACTGGCTTTTTGCTGGTTCACTGCGTGCGGGCAAGCGAGCGGCAGCGGTGATGAGTCTGATTCAAAGTGCCAAGCTCAATGGGCATGATCCGTATGCCTACTTGAAGGATGTTCTGACGCGGCTGCCAACTCAGCGCAATAGCCAGATCGCAGATCTATTGCCGCATCGCTGGCAGGCGAAAGCCTAGCCTCCACCACTGAGCACGACTGCAGTGCGCAGTCAATATGGGTTCGCCGCCTGCTTACCCCAAAGTTTTAAAAAATATATAAAAATTCGCTTCTAGCCCTTATTTATACTGGGCTATTCGCTACGTTTGGAGTAGCGTATTAATGCAAAAACTGGCGCGGCCCTTCAGAGGCGGCTTCACAGTGCATCAGCCAGGGCTCCGCTAGGTAACGAATCTGCGCATCGTTGTTCAAGATGCGCTGCATGATGCGGGTTTTCTCAGCGCGTTGCTCTGGCTGCAACTGCTCGCTGTGGGCACGGTCACGCAGCTGCTCAATCAGCACCGCGCAAGCTCCTTCAAAACGCATGACCTGCTCCCAGTCTTCCGTTTTGGCAGCATCAAGCATCTTGGCACTGCTGTCCTCAATGGCTTTGTAATAGTCGATCAACATATTGTGTGACATGGCTTTAACCTCCTGCCTGTGCCGAACTGGCGTATGCGGCCAGGCCTGAAAAACCTTTGATCTGATTGGCAAACATGCCCAAGCCACCGGATGCCGCTGCCGGGTCAAGCGCATGGTTTGTGTTGGCATCTACCCAATTTTGCTTCCAGGCCTGCGCAACAGATTCAATCAAGTCATGCACCTCAACCAGCATGGCAATATCACTTTTTAGGTTGGCCTCGGTCAAGCGCAAAGAGCAATAGTGATAAAGCGCATCCAAATTTTGGGCGATTTCACCACCGGACTTCATGTCAAGGTGCGTGCGCAGACCTTCAGACAAGATTTGCAGCGCTTTGCCCAGGTGAAGCACCCGGGCATTCACATCGCCCAGTTCCAACGCCAACTTGGCCAACTTGACGCGATCCAGAAAGCCCTCAAACAACAGCGAAACCAGCTCACTCCCCGTGCTCGAAGCCACTCGGGATTCAAGGCTAACCGACCGGTAAGCCTGAGCTGCTTTGGAAAGGGAAGAGGTCATGATGATTGCCGGTTCAGATTCATATCGTATAAATTCTTTATCGGCATTTTTGCATGGGACTTGAAGCAAGTTGGCAAAAAGCGCTCTCCTGCAATTCCTAGGGGCTCACGTTGAGTCAAAACAGATCTGGTTGATAACATCAACAGTTGCGAGTTCCATTTGCGGGCCAATCGGAAGGCTAAGTACCTC
Source organism: Rhodoferax sp. UBA4127 (assembly GCA_002381045.1). Lineage (GTDB taxonomy): Bacteria > Pseudomonadota > Gammaproteobacteria > Burkholderiales > Burkholderiaceae_C > Rhodoferax. The sequence continues at coordinate 38,330 of DFWT01000145.1, read as the reverse complement.
TGAAGCCAGTCTCTCCGCCAACGGCAACGCGCCATCCCCCAAATTCATCCCGGCGTAGGCCGCCTGCCTATGCGGTGGGATGGGGTAGTGAATCATCGCTCCCACCCCTGCGTCATTCAGGCGCTTAATAAGGGCGTCTCTTTCCGGATGCCTAACAACGAACAAATGCCAAACAGGATCCGCCCAACTTGGAACATATGGAAGATCGAGTACACCTCCTTGCATTCCAGTACGGTACCGAAGTGCAATCTCCCTACGTCGCGCATTCCAGTCATTCAAGTATCTTAGCTTTACCCGCAATACCGCTGCCTGAATCGGATCCAATCGACTATTGAACCCTTGCACTTCATTTTTATATTTTGTCCTCGATCCATAGTTTCGTAGTACGCGAATTCGATCCGCAATCTCAGGGTCATTGGTTGTTACAGCACCACCATCTCCGAGCGCTCCAAGATTTTTGCCAGGGTAAAAGCTCCAAGCCACCGCGTCACCATGGGCGCCAATGCGGCGACCCTTGTAACTGGCACCATGTGCTTGTGCCGCGTCCTCAAGTACTCGCAGCCCATACTTAGTGGCAATTGCCAAGATTGAATCAAGATCAGCGGGCTGACCGTACAGATGAACCGGCAATATGACTTTTGTGCGCGGAGTAATTGCTGCCTCGATTCGTTGCGGGTCGATGTTGTACAAGCTATCGCTTGGTTCGACAGGTACTGGTAATGCTCCACACTGACTTACCGCAAACCAGGTAGCAATATAAGTGTTAGACGGTACAATTACCTCGTCACCGGGACCGACACCCATGGCCAAAAGCGCGAGATGGAGCGCATCGAGTCCGTTAGCCACACCGATCGCATGCGAGGCTTCGCAATAGGCGGCATATTCAATCTCGAAAGCATCAACTTCAGCACCCAAAATGTACTGCCCACTATCGAGCACGCGCAAAACAGCAGCATCGACTTCTGGCTTGATTTCTAAGTAGGCCACGTGCAAATCGAGGAACGGCACTTTCATGCGCCCCACCTCGCACGCATGAACTCTGCATAGTCGCGGTAATAGTCAACTTCATCGTAGCGATTGGATGCAAGAACCAAGCATACGGCGCCGGAAGAGAAGTTGTCTAACTCGCGCCAAATCATGGGGCAGACATAGAGACCGATGTAAGAGCGATTGAGATGAACTCGCTTTTTATCTTTTCCATCGTCGAGAATTACGTCAAAACTCCCAGACATAGCAATGATAAGTTGATGAAGCTCCTTGTGCGCATGCCCGCCACGCTCTGTGCCACCAGGGACATCGTACAGGTAATAGACACGTTTAATATCAAAGGGAATATGACTATTGGCTTCAATAAAAGTTAGATTACCACGTGGATCATGTATTTTCGGCAAATCACTGATCTTGCAGTCGTTTATGCTCATAAAAATCCCGCCTTACCATTTCAGTTAGTAACGCCGCAAATCGCAAAGTAGTCTACAGATTTACACAACTTATCAATACCCCATTCCCTTGGGGCACACCAAAAAATAGTAACTAAAAAGATAGTCTGCCTTACACATTTGCTTTTGCACCATTTTGAATATTGATCAGCTAGACATATCCAACTATCCTGGCCGGATTGCCGACGACTAGAGCACCATCTGGCACCGACTTTGTCACCACGGCCCCTGCACCAACCATGGCATTGCGACCAATTGTCACCCCCGGAATAAGCGTCGCTCCGCCGCCAATAGATGCACCAGCTTTAAGTGTAGTAATTGAATAAACTGCGGGAAAATGCTTACTTCGTGGAAACTGATCATTTGTAAAAGTAACGTTTGGGCCAATAAATACATCATCTTCAATGCGTAAGCCATCCCACAACTGCACACCGGACTTTACAGTTACGCGATCACCAACAATAACATCGTTTTCAATGAAGACGTGAGAACAAATATTGCCATCAGAACCTATACGCGCCTTTGGAAGAATGACGACGAACTGCCATATGCGTGTATTTGGACCGATGAAAGATGATTGAACTTCAGCCGTGGGATGGTATTGGTTTTCCATACAATTGAAGAGGCTATCTTTGCATTAGCATCTGTTGCTTGACACTAGTCTGAATTAGTGGCTCACGAAATATCATCAAATAACGCCTTACTCCACGCGTCCACCCACTGAGTCAAACGAAATTTTTCGTCAACCCATTTTGCAAGCGATTGCCCTAGATGTTGTCGAATCTGTGGTTCATAAAATGTTCGAATAGCCTGAATCCAAGCCTGCGTGTCGTTGACCACACGTACGACTGGCGGATCATCGGTCTGATAGGGGTACACATCTGAGCATACTACAGGCCATCCCATCGCTCCGTATTCGAGCAAGCGCAGATTGCTCTTGCACCGATTAAATAAATTATCCACCAGTGGTGCAATCGCAATATCCAAGTTTAGAGATGCCATTTTCTTTGGATAATCAGCTATGGAGACAAAGGGATGAAACTCATGGATGTAGGGTCGCAACTTGTCAGGACACATCCCCATAAATATCCAATCCACCTCCCCGGCTAGACTGGCGACGACGGCAGCTATCATCTCAAGGTCATCTTGATGTTGTCCTGCACCAACCCAACCGACACGAAGTCGCTGCCGCGGCCCAACAATTTTCACCAGGCCGTCCCATTGCGGCGCCAAACAGTTGGGTATCCGACGAACATCGGTGATGTAGCGTGCGTAGTGTTCACGCAGCGGCTCAGTGGTCACGATCATTCGCTGCGACTTCAATAGCGCCTGACTCATGCGCTGGTGCCCTTCACGGTTCAGAAACGCCCGATTGGGGTGCTTCTCCGGCGCTTCACCAAACAAGTCATCAACCATCTGAATGATGGGAATACCAGGTGCTACTGCGCGCAGTCGATCAATCAAACCGAGTTGACCATCGTCCACCGAGTGCTGCAGAACCAAGCAGTCCGGTGCAGCCCGCAGCAACTCAAGGGGTTGTAACAGCCGAGTTGCACCGCGAGCTAAAGGTAAGACAACGACTGTCTGCGCTGTTCCAGCGGCTTGCAAAGCCGCAAACGGCTCAACGACTCGATACTGACCAGCTCCACTATGGAGGGTAACCGCCAAGGCTCTTGGTCGGTCCTTTCGGGCAGGTTGCCAGTCGATCACGATATCAGCCTCAATATCAAACGGAGTCGTGAGTGACAGGTGCCGGTTGTAAGCAGGATCTCTCGCCAAAACACTGCCCCACCGAACATGCATCGAGTTACATTCTGTCAATGCCTGATCGGTCAATTCAAGTGCACGACGCGGATCTCGCCGCAGGAACTCCACAGTTTTCCCACCATGATGCAAGACACCTGAAAGCGGTGTCCAAATATGTTGCCAGCCCTTCTGCCCCGCCCGCAAACACCAATCAAGGACCGGAGACCAGAAAGGAATTTCACTTTCATCGAAGACACCTACATCGACCCACAGACTGCGCCGAGTCGCAAAGCAGTGCCCGGCTACTGCGCTGACATTTTGAGTGAACTGCAATCGCCCATAAACTCCTGTTTCACCTGTCCAACGCTCTTCCCCGTTGTAGGGCGCTGCCAGGTTCTGAACACCCAATATGAGGGGTCCCCCGTTAACCTGAGCATCATTACCCCTTGCAGCCAGCAATCGTGGTGCGACACATCCTATGCCTGGGCGATCCAAAAGAGCCAGCAACTGGCCCAGCCAGTCCTTATGCAGAGGCTCGATGTCATCATCGCAAACCAGCACAAATTCACAACTCGCCTGGCTGAAACCCAAATTGAGTGCGGCGCTGTGGTTGTAGTCAATATTGTCATATGTCAGGATGCGAACCGCTGGCAAGTTCAAGTCGCGCGTCGCGTCTCGAACTTCCTCGGCGTGATCTTGATGGCAAATCAATAGAATCTCTCCGATGCCATCAACTCCTTCACGAATCACACCTTTTAACAAGCTGCGCAAGAAGCCAGTTTGTAGTCCAGTAGGAACAACCAATGACGCGCGTGCATTGGTCCTTACCGGATAATGTGCCAGCCAGCTTCCCCAATGTGGCAACGGGCGCAGGCAGGCATCCGGATGGACTAAGCGCAGCGCAGCCTCAGCGGCGGTAAATTCGTCGCTTTCCCGCTCAGACGAGGCATCTATCGGCGCATGAAACAACACGCTATCGATGTGTAATAAGGACGCTCGGCCACGACCATGCATCAACCGTAAGCCCAAGCCATAAATGTCAGCTGGGTTGATTGGGTAACCAGCTGCGCGCAAGGTCTCCCTACGCCAGGCTGTGACGGTGCCAAGGTAGTTCATGCACTGGAGCAGCTCCAGATTCGCATCAGGCTTGAAGTATGGCCAGGCAAATTGCTGGTCATCGGCCCCGCTTGGTGGAGCAACTTGCCGAACATCTTCGTCAGAGTAAATTCCAAGCACACTGGGTGATGCGTGCTGTGCATACCAACCCCACTCAGCAAGCGCATGCGGCTCAAGCGTGCAACCAGCTTCCATCACCAGCACCCAGGTGACTTCTACACCCAATACCTGGTCAAGTTGCTTTGCATCAGACCAAGTGATTCCGTCATCCTGCACCCATCCAACTGGAACCGGTTGATCGCTCACTATATGCAAGCATTTCGGCGCGATCAAATTAGCCTGAATGGAGTCCAACGTATCAGCCAGTTCATGATCATGACCCCCACGATGCGCAATCACCACTGCCAGCCCGGCAATCCCACCTTGAGCCAGATGCTCAGCGTATATTTGTCCATCAATTTCTCTGAGTGAGCTCCGTTGCCTCCACTGCTTGTATTGAGTGTGAACGCGCGCCCACTTCAACCGATCTGCTCTCTTAGCCAAATCCACTGAATCTGCAAATATCCCAGGTAATCCATCTACGACCGATTGAGGCCATGCAACTTCTGCGGGTAACGCCTCGGCGGCGGCCTGGGTGACTTCAATAAACGCAACTAGCTGATCTTTCCAGCGACTGATACTGCTCAGATACTCCACTTGATACTGCCCAACGGTTTCCGTGGCATGCCGCAATGCGTCAGGTTCTAACCCCCATCCCAAACCAGAAGTACCGTAGTACTTCTGATCATCGTCAAAGGCAGGCAACTTTTGCTCATTTGGAACCAATACGACAGGGCAACCACACAATCGTGCCTCAATAGTTGTCGTTGCTCCTTCGTATGCGTACATTACCTTCGCCTTCTTATAAAGGGCGGCAGTCTCCCGGTAGGGAACCGGTTTCTTCGATGAAATCTCAATCACGTCATCGCCGTGGTTCTGCAGCGGACCGCTATAGCGGTTGTAGTACACCAAGGTAAGCGATCTCTCAGAGCCTTCCGCTGGGTGTGTGAACAAGTCCAGATCGACGATCGGTAAATGCAGCTCCTGGCCAGTCGGATAAAGCAAATCTCTATGCTTGAACACGAGTTCGCCATCCTGAAATGTCTTATCACCCTGTCCATACACCCCAGGAAAGTACAAGGCATATCGAACTGTTAAGCCAAGCCCTAGAGGAGCACCACGTATTACCTCCGGATAAACAACAATCGGCTTTTTTCCAGCTAAGTAGTGCGCTTTTTTTTGATGCTCAGTAAGAATTGGTGTCCAAAGATTTCCAGAGATTTCATCAGTAACCAAATGGGCCTCATAACCCACCCTATTTAACAGGCTACAGAGTTGATGAAGCAAACGAATACCCGCTGATCGATCTGAAAATGCGGGTGCGACAATGTAGTATGGGTTCCCAAGTTGACTAAACACACTTGTGCTATCCGAAAAGGAAGCTAGACGGTTGTGAAGGTATGTCATGGTAAGTGTATTGACATCAATAGAGCAAAAACGCAGACTAAATCCTTTGAGGGAAACGTCCTGATGACCACGCTGTCTACCTCGGAGGCGAAATACCCATTAGGAGCCGACCCAAGGTCGGGTTAAGAAACCAACAAGAACACTCAAATTTGCGAAAACAGAATGCGACCGCGAAGTCCATCAATGGCACCCCAAAAGCGCCCCAGCAATGCCCACACTTGTGCAGTGTCCAACAGCGTCTGAAAATGCCTTTTTGCATTGGTAGAACGAAAAATTCACCTTTTTGCTATCAGCTACCAAGCGCATAAAGTCTGCATCCTCTCTAAGTCGCATAGTTCGTCTGGACAACTTAGCAATGATAATGCCACGAGCGTCGGATTTTCCACTCGAAAAATCAGCGCCCATCGCTTTCTCGGATCTTCAACTCGGCGCGATTGCTACGACAAAACCACAACCAACTTCAGTATTGCGACGACATCACTGAAGAAGTTTCAGGACTGCCTGTGGTAACTGATTCGCCTGGGCAATCATTGCAGTTCCGGCTTGCTGCAAGATCTGCGCCCTGCTTAATGCAGCTGTTTCAGCTGCGAAGTCAGCATCCATAATGCGACCCCGAGCGGCGGCCTGATTTTCAACTGCTGTCTTTAAAAATGAAATGGTGGTTTCAAACCGGCTTTGTACCGCCCCCAATGATGCGCGTGTAGAGTTGATCGTCGTTAGCAAATCGTCGATGGCGGACAAATTGGTCGAGTTGGCGCTATTTGTGAAACTGAGCCCGCTGGCAGAACCGGCGAGTATGGCGGTCGTGGTTGGCGCCGCGGCAATGTTCATGATCGACCCACTGACTGTGATGGTTTGACCCGCATTGGCACCCACCTGAAAGTCGAAATCTGCAGTGTTATTGAACAACGAGTTGCCATTGAACTGAACCGCAGTCACAGTGCGCGCCAATTCGGCCTGCAGTTGGGTGTACTCTTGATTCAACGCACTGATATCGCCCGCCTTATTGGTTGAGTTGATCGACTGTACTGCCAGCTCACGCATGCGCTGNNTCTGCGCCAGCGAGATGCCGTCATTGGCATTGCGCACGGCCATGTTCATGCCGCGAACCTGGGTGTTCATGCGTTCCGCAATGGCCATGCCCGCGGCATCATCCTTGGCGCTGTTGACACGCAACCCAGAAGACAAGCGCTGCAACGCTGTCGACATTTCACCTTGCGTCACTGACGCATTGCGCTGCGCATTCATGGACATGATGTTGGAGTTGATGGACATTGACATGATGTTCTTCCTTGATGAGTCGAAATTGAGTTAAACAACTCACCGGGATCGCGTGATTGACCTTGGTCGCCATGCCATCCGGGTGTGGTGTCAATTGTTCAGCGCTCCAAAAAAACTTAAGCCCCGATAAACGGGGCTTTTGCTTCATTATTCGCCAACTCAGTGAGTCAACGTCATGAGCTTGCTAACCAGTTTTATTCCATTGCGCAATCTGCTGCGTGACGAAGGTTCCCAGACTGGTGAGGGTGCCCAAGTTGGCATCCAGGCGGGCATATTGCTTATACAAACTTGCCTCGGTGCGCGCCACCCGCGCCGTCATGCTGTCAATCTCTTTAGTGTTGCGGGAAATGGCTGCCTGCAGCGCCGTGTTGCGCCCGTTCACATTGCCATCCACAGAATTGGCACCACGCGCAAAGTCACGCAAACGCCGGGCAATCCCATCGGTGGAAGAGGTGCCAGAAGAATATGTCAAAAACGATTCCACATTGCTGGGGTCTTGCAAGGCTGCGTCAAGTTTGGTGGTATTGCTTGCTAGGGTGCCATCGCGCTGCATTTGAAATCCCAAATCACTCAATCGCGAAATCGTGTTGCCGGTCGGCCCAGTAGCTGCTGCCAAATCACGCAACATGCTTTGAATACCCACGGCAGTGCTGTCACCTTGCAATGGCCCACTGGTCTTTGATCCAGGGTCATATCTCACGTACTCGGCCAGTTTGGTACGGATATCGTTGTAAGCCTTACGAAATGACTCCAACTTGGTCTTTATCACGTCTTTGTCAAGGCCGATTGTCACCAGCGCGGCCGCTGTAGTGGTCGACGAGAGGTTCAAAGTCACCCCGGGGACCGCGTCGCTCACAGCGTTTGTGGCAGACGATACATCTATGCCGTCAATCGTAATGGCCGAATTTTGAGCCGCCTGCGTTTGAGTCATGCCGTAAAAGCCAGGCAAAGGGGCGCTCGCGTTGAATGCGTAAGCGAACTTACCTACTCCGGTGGTGCCGTCAGTCACTTCCACAGCACTCGCATCATAGGCGCGAATCTGAAAGCCGGCCGCATCTCCCGTTGTGGTGCCGCGTATGAGCAAGCGGTCTTGACCAGCACTGGTGACAACCACAGCGGAAACACCGGCGCCAGCGTTGTTAATCTTGCCGGCAATGTCGGACAAGGTATCAGTGCTGACAACGGAAACACTGAGGGTTGCATTGGTGCCTCCATTGAACGTTGATCCCGACCACTGCCCCACTTGAATGTCCAGACGGCCATCCGTACCTAAGCCTGTTCCCGAGGTAACCGGGTTCGACTTCAGGGATTGCGCTTGCGCCAGTGCAGTTACATGCACCGAGAACGAGCTAGCTAACGCAGATGAGGTAGCCAACCCAGTGATCGCTGACGTATTGTTGGACACAAATGTGCGTGCGTTCCAGGTTGGAGCATCCATCAAAGCACTTGACGCGTCGTCCAATGATGCCAGCGACGACTTGATCTGACTGTAAGCCGACAACTTGGTTTGAAGCGTGGACCCTTTGGCCTGCAACTGCGTGATGGGTTGCCGCTCCAACGCAACCAATTGGGTCACGATGGACTTGACATCCAGTCCGCTGCCAATACCCGGTGATGAAATAGCCATATTGCGCTCCTTGCACTCAGCCTTGTGGCCTCACTGTCAGATTCAACGGTTATACCCCGTCCCAACGCTTTCTAAAAGCCAGAAAAGGCACATCCTTGCCACATCAGAAAAAAAGCCCGGCAAACTGCCGGGCCTTAAATCTTTAACCTGACCCGCCTTAACGCAGCAGGGCCAACACCCCTTGCGGCAACTGGTTGGCTTGAGCAATCATGGCCGTGCCGGCTTGTTGCAGGATCTGTGCACGACTCAAGTTCGATGTTTCCGCTGCAAAGTCAGCATCCATAATGCGTCCACGGGCTGCTGACTGATTTTCGGCAGCGGTCCTCAAGAAGCCGATGGTGGTCTCAAAGCGGCTTTGAACAGCACCTAAGATGGCCCGGGTGGAGTTGATAGTCGTTAGCGCATTATCAAGGTTGTTGATAAAAGCAGCGTTGGCAGAGTTAGCTGTAACATTTAATGCTGACGCAGTCCCCGTAGTAATTGTTGTGATGTTAGAGGCAGTCGAAACATTCATGGCTGAAGCCTGAACGGTGATAGTTTGACCACTATTTGCACCCACTTGAAAATCAAAGTTGGCGGTGTTTGTGAAAAGGGATGTCCCGTTAAACTGCACGGCACCGACTGTGCGCAATAGCTCAGCATTCAGTTGGGAGTACTCCTGATTCAGAGCACCAATGTCACCGGACGTGTTCGTGCTATTGACAGCTTGGACGGCAAGTTCGCGCATGCGCTGGATCATGTCAGCCATAGAGGACAAGCCTCCGTCTGCGGTTTGCGCCAGAGAAATCCCGTCGTTCGCGTTGCGGATAGCCACATTCATGCCACGCGCTTGGGCATTCATCCGTTCGGCAATGGCCAAACCAGCCGCATCGTCTTTTGCGCTGTTGACTCGCAGACCTGACGACAGGCGCTCCAATGAGCTAGCTAACGAGGATTGACTGACACCCGCATTGCGCTGGGCATTCATTGACGCGATGTTGGTGTTGATGGTGAAGGCCATGATATTTCTCCTAAAGTTTGAAAAGGCCGGTTTGTCACCGGTGACAAGTCAACAGGATGTCGGCTTGACAACGAACCTTGTCCAAAGCCCGTTGGAAGATTTATCGGGTGCCTGCCAGAAAACTTTAGGCGTTAAAAAAAAATAAACAGGCCATTCACGGCCAAACGCACTGAGCAGCAGGCTGCGGTAAAAAAACGCATGTAGGAATTTGCCTGACGCTGCAAAAGCTACAACCTGACAAGACAGGCATCCAAACCCTGATTCAAGTTTCTTGAGCACCCTTTCAGAATCGGCTCCACGGTGGTGAACAAGGCAATTGAGGCCAAAACACCATCCTAATATTTGAAACGTAAATCTGGAGCCCATCATGAACGACGAGCAACTCACCAAAGAGATCCGCGATGCCAACCTCACTTACCTGATGCTGGCGCAAAACGTCATTCGCAAGGACAAGGCCGAAGCGCTGTTCCGGCTGGGGGTGTCCGAAGAGTCAGCCGACTTGATTGCCACCCTGTCTCCAGCCCAAATTCTGAAGATCTCCAGCAGCCCGATGCTGTTGTGCCGCTTCCGGGTCGATGACGAGATGGTCTGGAGCTTGCTGACCAACCACACGGCCAGCAAGGTTGACAACGATGCCACTACCAAATTGCATGCGAGCATCCTGATGGCTGGCCGGTTCTCTGAAGCCCTGTAAGGAGTCGAACCATGGCCACAACATCCACCAAGAGCGTACTGAATGATTCCAGACAGGTTGAACGCGCCGTCGCACTGATTCAATTGGGGGCCAGGCTACAGGTTCTCGAGAGCGAAACCAGCTTGTCCTATGAGCGCTTACTGCGCCTGTATAAAGAAGTGGCGGGCCGCTCTCCTTCCAAAGGCCAGTTGCCGTTTTCAACCGACTGGTTCTTGACTTGGCAGCCTAACATCCACGCCTCGGTGTTCCTAAACATTTACGAGTACATCAACAAGGTCAGCGCACTGGACGACATTGACGCCATCATGAAGGCCTACCGTCTGTACACCGAGCAAGTCACCTCCTGTGGCATGGAAGTGCTGTTGACCATCACCCGCGCCTGGCGCCTGGTGAAATTTGTCGACAACCAGATGCTGGCCATGACCAAATGCAGCAAGTGCGGCGGGCATTTCGTGAGCGAACCCTATGAAAACGCCCGGCACTTTGAATGCGGCCTGTGCAGCCCGCCGGCCCGTGCTGGCAAAGGCGTCACCTCAGGTGGCATCATGCTCCACTAATTACTACATTATTTGTAGCTGTTAGCGCAATAAATTAAAGGGCTAGATGCCAATTATATAAAAAGCTTCAAGACAGTGAAATCCGGGACGATATGATAGAGACAAGCCTGCATTGGGCAGGTTTCCTCTTAATACGAAGCAATCGCTTCAACTGACACGCTCGATTTATGTTTGTCATCGTTGGTTGGCTCATTGTTATGGTGTGCGTCTTTGGCGTGTACATCTTCCACGGCGGCAACATCATGGTGGTGCTGAAAGCACTGCCGTTTGAGTTGATCACCATTGGTGGCGCCACCATGGGAGCATTTGTCGCCAACAATCAGATGAAGGTCATCAAGTCCAGCATAAAGGGCTTGGGCATGTGCTTCAAGGGCAGCAAATACACCAAAGCTCGCTACATGGATTTGCTGGCCCTTTTGTTTGACATCCTCCAAAAGGCCCGCAAAGAAGGTCTGATGGCCATTGAGAAGGACGTCGAAGAGCCCCATTCGTCGGAGATTTTCAAGAAGCATGGCGATGTAGGTCACGATCACCATGTGGTGGAGTTCATCACCGACTACCTGCGCATGATGGTCTCCGGCAACCTGAACGCCCATGAAATTGAGTCCTTAATGGACAGCGAGATTGACACCCACCATGCAGAGGAACACGCCGCAGTCGCCGCCTTGCAACGCATTGCCGGTGGCCTGCCAGCCTTTGGTATCGTGGCAGCGGTGCTGGGTGTGGTGAATACGATGGGCTCGGTGGGGCAGCCGCCAGCGGTGTTGGGTGGCATGATTGCCTCTGCCTTGGTAGGTACGTTCTTGGGTATTTTGTTGGCTTACGCCTTTGCCGAACCCCTGGCGGGCTTGCTAGAGCAAAAGGTCGAAGAAGCAGGTAAAGAATTCCAATGCATCAAAACGACACTTTTGGCCAGCATGCAGGGCTACAACCCCGCCACCGCCATTGAATTCGGCCGCAAGGTGCTGTACTCCACCGAGCGACCCACTTTTGGCGAGCTAGAAGCCTTCGTGAAAAAGAAATAGGGCAAGCGGCAGCGCACCATGGCCACTGAAGCCAAAAAGCTCCAACCGATCATCATCAAACGGGTTAAAAAGCCCGGTCATGTGGCGCATGGTGGCGCCTGGAAGATTGCCTACGCCGACTTTGTAACCGCCATGATGGCGTTCTTCCTGCTGATGTGGTTGCTCGGCAGCACTTCTGAGGGTGACAAAAAGGGCTTGTCAGACTATTTTCAATCGCCCCTGAAAGTAGCTATGCAGGGCGGTCCTGGTGCCGGATCCAGTAACAGCGTGATGAACGCTGGTGGCAATGATGTGACTCAGGATGCAGGTCAGGCTAAACGTGGCAGTGGAGCTGACAAAAAAGCCACAGCCCAAGCTGGCGACCTGACCAAAGCTCGACGGGCTGAGCGCGATGCCCAAAAACTCAGTCAACTCAGTGCCAAAATCAGCGCAACGATTACCGGCACGCCAAAACTGGCGGAATTCAGCAAGCAAATCCAACTCAGCATGACGCCTGACGGCTTGCAAATTCAGATCGTTGATGACCAAAAACGTCCGATGTTCGACAGCGGTAGCGCCACCGTAAAGCCGTACATGCGAGACATTCTGCAAGAAATCGGCGCCATGCTGGTGGATGTGGACAACAAGGTCAGCCTGGACGGCCACACCGACCAAACCCCCTATGGTGCCGGTGCACGGGGTTACAGCAATTGGGAATTGTCCGCAGACCGGGCAAATGCCTCGCGCCGGGAAATCGTTGCCGCCGGAATGCCCGACGACAAGATTGCCCGTGTCATGGGGCTGGCATCAAGTGTGTTGTTAGACCAGGAGAATCCACGCAGTCCGACTAACCGTAGAATCAGCATTACGGTAATGACACGCGAAGCTGAAGAGCGTTTGCTTGGACCTCGCCGCGAGGCGCAGAGCCCGGCACCAAGCGCGACACCTGCCAAGGAGCCGGTGGCAGCCAAGCAGTAGATCAAGATACTTTCGTCAGGGTTTGGCTAGCGAGGAATGACAGTTATGTACAGCGGCTTAAAGAAAGTTTTCCATGGCAAATGAGCTGAGATTTCTAGTTGTGGACGACTTCTCGACCATGCGGCGCATCGTGCGCAACCTGCTCAAGGAAAGCGGCTACCCTGAGGGCGACGAAGCGGAAGACGGTGTGGCGGCGCTTAACAAGTTGCGCAACAGCAGCTTCGACTTCGTGGTGAGCGACATCAATATGCCCAACATGAACGGCTTTCAGTTGCTCAAGGAGATGAAGTCGGATGAAAAACTCAAGCATATCCCGGTGCTGATGGTGACGGCCGAGGCTCGCAAGGAAGACATTGTGCTTGCCGCTCAAAGCGGTGCTGCAGGCTACATCGTCAAACCGTTCACCAAAGCGGTGCTTGAGGACAAGGTCAATCTGATCTTGACAAAGTTGGGGCTGAAATGAGTTCCGACCAAGACTTAACAGCATCCACAGATGCTCCCAACGATATTCATCACCGCCTGGGCACACTCACCCGGCAGTTGCACGACTCCCTGAATGGCCTTGGCCTGACCGAAAAGGTCAAAAACCTAGCAGGCGAGTTGCCTGATGCCAAAAGCCGCTTGTCTTACATTGCACGCCTCACCGGCGAAGCAGCTGAAAAGGTGCTTAACAATGTGGACCAAGCCAAAGTGCACCATGACCACATTGCCGCCGAGACCAGACGCATTGGTGCTTTGATTGTGAAAGACCCTGTGGCCGCAGTAGCCAAAGGTCATGTGATGAACTTCATCACCGATGTGGAAGCTGCCACCAAAGAAATCGACAAGAACCTGACAGACATCATGATGGCGCAAGACTTTCATGACCTGACTGGGCAAGTCATCTCCAAGGTCGTGGCCCTGGCCGCCAATATTGAAGCGCAGTTGGTGGAACTGCTGGTGATGACCGCACCAGACGCCACCCCCAGAACCCCCGTCGCGGTGGAGCCCGTGACAGTTGCACCCGGACCCCGGCTTGATGGGCCTGCGGTATCCCCTGAGGGCAATCCTGATGTGGTGCAGGGCCAATCCGAAGTTGACGATCTTTTGGCCAGCTTAGGCTTCTAAACAGAATCAAACAAGCGGGCGAAACAGCCGCTTTTTGCGCTTTAGTTTCAGGATCGCATCCTGACAATGGGGAGAACAAAAGCTTCTCCCCAACATGGACTCCAGTAGCCAAGACCGCAACCTGCCAGCCTCCGAAAGGAAGCTGCAAAAAGCCCGTGAAGACGGACAAGTTGCGCGTTCGCACGATCTTTCGCACCTTGCGGTGCTGGGCGGCGGTGCACTCAGTTTTTTTGCGCTGGCGCCCATGATGGTGGCACGCATCAAAAACGAATTCAGCCTGCAACTGATGTTTGACGCCCATGCCATGCAAGACCCCACCGTCATGCTACATCGCCTGGGCACCATGGTTTTGGTTGGACTGGTCGCCTGCGCGGTATTTGCCGCCATCATTGCGGTGATTGCCATCGTCAGCACCGTGGCGGTGGGAGGTTGGGTCGCCAGCCTCAAACCAATTACCCCAGACTTCAGTCGAGTTAATCCGCTCAGCGGCTTTGGTCGCATGTTCACCAAAGACAAGGCCACCGAGGTACTGAAGGTCAGTTTCATTGCAATCATGCTGTTGGTGGTTGGCTTCAACTATCTTTCCCATGGCATGGAGACCCTGGGTTCACTGGTCTTGCAACCCTCAAAAGCTGCCATCGCGCATTTATCCGACTGGTTGGCCACAGGAATGGGTTTGATGCTGCTGGTGTTGTTGGTGGTAGCGATGATTGATGTGCCACTGCAGATGTTTTTGCACAAGTCGCGCATGAAGATGTCGTTCCAGGAAATGAAACAGGAACACAAAGAGTCCGACGGCAATCCGCAGATGAAGGGTCGTTTGCGTCAACGGCAAAAAGAAATCTCGCAGGGCAACAGCATTCGGGCTGTTCCCAAGGCCGACTTTGTGTTGATGAATCCAACCCACTACGCGGTGGCTATCAAGTACGACGACCAAAGCATGAACGCCCCGCGTGTGGTGTCCAAAGGCGCCGACATGTTGGCCTTCAGCATCCGTGACATTGCCAAAGAGCACAACATCCCGGTCTTGCAGTCACCCATGCTGGCACGAGCCTTGTACGCTAACGCAGAACTCGACCAAGACATTCCTTCTTCGCTCTACACCGCTGTCGCCCAGGTGTTGGCCTATGTTTACCGACTCAAAGCCGCAATGCGCGGTGAAGGTCCGCAACCAGGTGAACCACCGGTGCCGTTTGTGCCGGCTGAACTTGACCCCCATTCCAAAGTGCTTGCCGCAACTGAGATGCCATGAACCCGACTCTGAGCAAATTCAAAGAATGGCTGGGAGCCAACAGCGCCTTGATGCAAGGTGCAGCTGCCCCTATGCTGGTCGTGGCGATTTTGTCGCTCATGGTCCTGCCGATGCCGCCATGGCTGCTGGACACCTTCTTCACTTTCAATATCTCGGTCGCGTTGATGGTCATGATGGTGGCCGCCTACATGCTCAAGCCACTGGACTTTGCTGCCTTCCCGGCCGTCTTGCTGCTGACCACCTTGATGCGCTTGTCGCTCAATGTGGCATCTACCCGAGTGGTCCTGCTTGAAGGTCATACCGGCCCGGATGCAGCCGGTGCCGTGATTGAGGCGTTTGGGCACTTCTTGATTGGCGGCAACTTTGCGGTGGGTCTGATCGTGTTCGCGATTTTGGTGGTCATCAACTTTGTGGTGGTCACCAAAGGTGCAGAACGCATTGCAGAAGTTTCGGCCCGCTTTGCTTTGGATGCCATGCCAGGCAAGCAAATGGCGGTTGATGCGGACCTGAATGCGGGTTTGATTGACGAGAAAGAAGCCAAACGCCGCCGTGCTGAAGTGTCCGAAGAAGCCGATTTCTTTGGCTCCATGGACGGCGCATCTAAGTTTGTACGCGGTGACGCCATTGCCGGCATTTTGATTTTGCTGATCAACATCTTTGGCGGCTTCACCATCGGCGTATTGCAGCATGGTTTAACCGCATCACAGGCGGCTGACACCTACATTCTGCTGGCTGTGGGTGATGCACTGGTGGCGCAAATTCCTGGCTTGCTGATCTCTGTGGCTGCAGCCATGGTGGTGTCACGCGTGGGCAAAGAAAGCGACCTGAGCAGCCAGATCGTGAAGCAAATGTTTGTGTCACCGAAGGTATTGGGCATCACCGCATTGATCATGGGCATTTTGGGTGTGATCCCGGGCATGCCACACACGGTGTTCATCGGCGTTGCCATGATGCTGGGCTACGGCGCCTGGATGCTGGCGCATCAACCCATTCCCGTGGAACCGGTAGAAGCGTCCCCGGTGACCGCGACCGATGGCGAAGCGAGCTGGGATGATCTTCAACCCGTCGACCAGCTTGGGCTGGAACTGGGCTACCGACTGATCACTTTGGTCGACAAAGCCCGCCAGGGCGACCTGCTGACCCGCATCAAAGGGGTGCGCCGCAAATTTGCCCAGGAGGTTGGCTTCCTTCCACCCTCAGTGCATGTACGTGACAACCTGGAGCTCAAACCCAGCGGTTACCGCATTACCTTGCGTGGCGTGATCGTGGGCGAAGGTGAAGCTTTTCCAGGTCAGTTTTTAGCCATCAACCCGGGTGGCATCACGACCCCCTTGATTGGCACTGCCACCAAGGACCCGGCGTTTGGACTGCCTGCCCACTGGATCGACGCCGGTCACAAAGAAGCTGCGCAAATGGCCGGATTTACCGTGGTTGATTCCGAGACTGTGATGGCCACCCATTTGTCACACTTGATGCAAGTTCAGGCGGCCAAATTGCTCAGCCGCACCGAAACCCAACAACTGGTTGAACATGTCAGCAAACAGGCTCCCAAATTGATTGAAGAAGTGGTTCCAAAAATGGTGCCCATCGCTGTTTTCCAGAAGGTACTGCAGTTGCTGCTGGAGGAGTCAGTGCATATCCGCGACATCCGCACCATCATCGAATCGTTGGCCGAACATGCCACCACCGTGACCGACCCGGCAGAGTTGGCTCGTCGGGTGCGCATTGCCCTTTCACCCGCCATCGTGCAACAAATCTATGGCCCAACACAAGAGCTCAACGTCATTGCCATTGACCCGCCCTTGGAGCGACTGCTGGTGCAAGCCTTGGGCAACACCACTGGCCAGGGCCAAGCGCTGGACCCGGGTGTGGCAGACATCCTGACCCAGAAAGCTGCAGAAGTGGCGCTGAAACAGGAAGAAATTGGCATCCCCGCGTGCTTGCTGGTACCCGACCAAATTCGCAGCGCGATCTCCCGTTTGGTCCGGCGCGTCGCGCCCCGTTTGCAGGTACTCGCCCACAGCGAAATCCCTGAATCTCACACCATTCGCATTGGCCCGATTCTCAAAGGTGCAGCATCATGAACATTCAACGCTTTACCGCCCCCACCGCCCGCGAGGCACTCGCCAAGGCCCGTATGACCTTTGGTGACGGCACGCTCATTTTGTCTAACCGTCCTACGTCGGTCGGGATTGAGGTGGTTGCCACTGGCGAAGACACCCTGGCCACATTGGACCGCAATGAGTTGGCCCGCCAAGGCAAGCGTCAGCCGACTGGTACCAAATTCAGCCCGATGCAGGCCGACCCAAACAGCCAGGTCATCGACGATGCAGCCCAGTTGGCCATGAGCACGCTGTCGTTCCAGGACTATGTGCGTGAGCGGATGTTGCGGCGCCGCCACGAGGCCATGGGCGATCAAGCCCCAACTAAGGCAACGGCCTCACAGCCTCGCCCCTCACGCCCGTCACAGCCTGCCAACATGTCAGCACCGGCCCAGATACCGCAAATCAACGTGACCGCACAGCAGCCGGTTCGCAGCGCCACCAAAACCAAAGAACCCACGGAGTCCAACACCAAAATGCCGCAAGGCATCGTGGATGAGTTGCAGTCCATGAAGGCATTGATTGAGGAGCGGTTCAACACTCTGACATGGATGGGCCAAGCCAAACAAAATCCGATTCATGCCAACCTCATGCTCAAGCTGATTCGTGCAGGCTACTCCCCGACTTTGGCAAGGACTATTCTCGAACGTCTGTCTGAAGACGCCACCGCGCCCGAGGCCATGCACTGGGTCATGGACGTGTTGAGCCGCAACCTGCATACCGACGCCAAAGGCCGAGCCATCGAAGAAGAAGGTGGAATCTACGCACTGGTGGGTGCGACGGGGGTCGGCAAAACCACCAGCGCGGCCAAGCTGGCTGGCATGTGCGCCCGGACCCATGGGGCCAATAGCGTGGGTTTGATCACCCTGGACACCTACCGGGTGGGGGCCCATGAGCAACTGCGCGCCTATGGCCGCATGCTGGGTGTGGTCGCCCACCTTGCCCATGACCGCGCTGCATTGCAAGACTTACTTGGCCTACTGGCCAACAAAAAAATGGTGCTGATTGACACCACCGGTATTGCGCCGAGTGACCCGCGCAAGCGCGACATGCTCGATGTGCTTGACCACCCAGATGTCAACCGCTTGTTGGTGCTCAATGCCACCAGCCACGGTGACACGCTGGACGATGTGATCAGTTCTTTCAAGATCAGTGGCGAGCAGCAAACCATCCTCTCCAAGGTGGATGAGGCTGCCAAGATCGGCCCCGCGCTGGATGCCATGATTCGCCACCAACTGATGCTGCGCGGTGTCACCATGGGTCAAAGGGTGCCAGAAGATTGGGAACGCCCGGAGGCATCCCAATTGGTAGCCCGTTCGATGCGTGCACCGGTCAAGTCAGCCTTTGACCCCAAAGCGGCAGATCTGGGCTTTTTCTTTGCCCAAAGCACCACCCTCGCGCCAGGGCAATTTCATGCTTGATGTGTGCGTCAGCCAAGCAGCAGGCCTGTCGGGACTGGCCCGGCATAGCCCAACTCGGCTGGTCGCCGTGGTCAGCCATGGCCAGCAAAAAGGCGAGTTGCCCTTGTTATGGAGTCTTTGCAGCACCTGGGTTGACATGGGCTTGTCGGTGGCCGTACTCGATGGCCATAGCCGTGAATCAGACGCCAACCCCGGATTTCTGCAGATGCTCGCTGCGTCACAACGCTTTGTTCAGGATGACCCTGAACCCTCACCTTGGTCGGTATGGCCGGCGGCCGTGGGGCTTGACAGACTCAAAAGTTCAGGCCGTGACTGGCAGACTTTGGGCGCCTTGTTTCCTGACTTTGGGGTGGTGTTGGTGTACACCGATGCACCCTGCCTGACCCACTTACTCCACGGAAGTGGGCTCGCGCCGCTGCTGGTGGTGCCGCCACTCAAAGCGGCCTCTCTGACGGCTTATCAGGCGCTCAAGCATTTGTTGCTGGATGCCGGACTGGAGCCCACGGTAGCTAATATTCACCTGCCCGTAATCCGCAGCCAGACTCTGCCCACGCCGGACCAGACGCTGCAAGACTGTGCCCAAGCGTTTTTGGGTCACACCCTTCATCCAATTTCATTGACAGCCATGGCCAGCGGCGACCAGTCCAACGAAGAAATCAACCGCCTGGCACGCCATTTGTTGGAAAATGCCGTGATGCTGGAACCTCATCCCGCAGATAGGACACACTGATGTACACCGCCAAGGGGCAGCTCGATCGCAACGCCCTGATCCGTCAATATCAACCTTTGGTCCGAAAATTGGCCCACCACATGATGGCCAAATTGCCCGCCAATGTGCAGGTTGACGACCTGATTCAGGTCGGCTTGATTGGTTTGTCTGAGGCGTTGACCCGGTTCGAGGCCACCCAGGGCGTCCAGTTCGAAACCTTTGCCACCCAGCGCATCCGCGGCGCCATGATTGACGAACTGCGCGAGAACGATTGGGTTTCCCGTGGCACACGCAAGAGTCAAAAAGACATTGAAGAGGCCATGCGCCGTCTGGAGCACCGCCTGGGCCGTAGCCCGCTCGAGAGCGAAATCGCTGCCGATTTAGGTATGACTTTGAGCGACTACCAAAGCCTTTTGAGCAAGGTGCGCGGCACGCAGTTGGTGTACCTGGAAGACATGAGCCGCAACGCAGACGACGAGGACAGTTTTTTGGACCGGCACATGGGTGATGCAGATGCTGACCCGCTGGTTATGTTGCGCGACCATCGCCTGCGCGAAGCCTTGGTGGCCGCCATTAAGAATCTGCCCGAACGCGAGCAACACATCATGAGCATGTATTACGAGCAGGACATGAACCTGAAAGAAATTGCAGCCGTTCTGGATGTCACCGAATCCCGAATCTGCCAATTGCACAGCCAGTCGATCGCACGGTTGCGCGCCAAAATGCGCATGCATTGAGATCTGACCGCCACGGTCTCAGGGTAACATATTGAATTGATAGCACCTTAGCAAAGTGCTACAAGGGCTAGACGCCTAATTTGTTTAGGCAACTACCATTTTGAATTCACCACTATGACGCGCGGCGGAGCCATAGGGCTGGTGGCCCAATGTGTAGCTTGCACTGCCGTAAGTGACGCTTTGGGTGGCCGGCACCAGGGCCGACAAGGCTCGGTCGACGCCCACACTCTGGCGAATCACCCCCTCACGCAACGAGGAAACCATGGCCAATGACTTTTTTAGTCGCTCCCTAACCAAAGCTGTGTGCGTTTCGGTCGAATTCGATGCGCTCTTGGTCTGGGACAAAACCATCAACATCGGCTGCAGTTCAGCCAATGCGGACGGCAAGTGTGTCGGATCGACAGCCAAAGAAGCCTCACGTAAAAAAGCCAGTTGAGCTTCAATCAAGCTTAACTGGCTTTCAAAATCTATTTTATCCATGGTTTTTTCCCTCAAAAACCAGGAAAAAGCGACTCAGGCGCGGTTGCGCGACAGCATCTCCTGGGCGTTGGACAACAATTTGTCGGCAATGGCTTCTGGGTTGACCACATAGGTACCCTGCGAGATCGCCGTACGGACCGCTTCGACCTTGGCGGTATCCACATCCGAGGCTGCTGCGCCCTCGGCCACTTCCAGAGAACGTGCCAGAGGCGACACGGTCACAGCCACGCCGGCGGGCTGTGCGCCCTTGTTCACTGGCGCTTTGGGCAGGGCATTGGCTGCCACGCCGCTTTTTGCGGCATTGGCAATCGCGTTGCTGCTCAGGGCAACGGTGTTGTCTGGGGGCTGGCTGATCTTCATGGTGTTCTCCAAAACTACGGTCTATGTAGCCTCGTAGGATCAGTATCGGCAAAAAGTGCCCAGACTTTAACCCTAATTCAGAAAACACCGAACTTTTCACAATGCCAACCTCACGGTCCGACCATCGACCACCTGGCCAGTCAGCACCCGCCCATTGTCCATGCGCACCCGGGCAGATTGCCCGACCACGCCGCTTGACACCGCAAAACCACTGGTGGCTATCTCAAAACCGCCCCCTTGGGCGACGACCCGAACTTGTTCACCGGCCTGGAATACGAATGTCGGTCGCACCATATCCAGGCGAATCGCCTGGCCAGTCCCCAGGTTTCTGGCAGCCGTTTGTCCCAACCAGTCCGACATGTTGGCAACAATGGGACTGTTCAACTCGGCCCAATCCACCTCGACCTGCATGGCATCAGCTTCGGACAAAAGGCTGCCTTGGGCCACACCGCCCTTGATCACCCAAGCCGGGCCAAACGCCTTGACGGTGATCTGCAGAAACACATTCCACTTCACCTCACCCCGCAGGCAACGCAGGCCCAGGCGGGTTTTTCCCCATAGGCGTGTTCCAGGTGGCAAATAGGGCTCAACCTCTTGACAGGTGGCCAGCCGGAGCTTGCGATCCAGTTCCCCCACAGTAACTTCCATGCGCAACGACAGTGCTTTGTTGTCGATCTGGCCAATGGCGTTGTTTAACCAAGTTTGCGCGCGGGTATAAACGGCCGCGGGGTCTTGAATGTCACCCGAAGTCTGCGCCTGGGCTGCAACCATGCCAAAGCAATAGGTACCGACAAGCAACCATTGCGCCAGCATGTCCCAGCAGCGATGCCAGTTCCATTGACCCATTTGACACATGGCAAACCCTTTCATAACGCCCTTACTGTAGGCAAACCTCATTCCGCAGAGCACAGCAAGTAAGCGCCTTTCTGCCCTTTATTTACAGTTTAGAAAAGCTGCGACGTTTTCATAATCATCCCCAAACCCCCTTGCGGCACCCGCCTGCAAGACCGGTATTGAAGAAAGTTGAGGTGGTTCATGTTTGCTCAGTTGACCAGCGGTCTGGATATCCACGCGAAAGCCCTAGTGCTGCGCGCGGAGCGTCAACGCATCATCGCGAGCAACATTGCCAATGCGGACACGCCTGGCTACGCCGCCCGCGACTTCAACTTCAAAGACACACTGACCAAAATGACTGGCGCCAGCAGCAGTGAGTTGTCTCGACTGAACCTGGGCATGACCCAGGTGAGCACTCAGGCTGGCAGCCACCAAAACCACATCCCTCTGACTGGGTCAAGCCAAAGCCAGTTGTCGAGCGCCAATGGGTTGGCCTATGCCACGCAAACTCAACCCAGTGTGGACAGCAACAGTGTGGACCTGGACCGCGAACGGGCCAATTTTGTCGACAACTCGGTGCGCTATGAATCCACCCTTCGCTTTATTAACGGTCAATCCAAGACCATCTTGAGTGCGATTCAAGGGCAGTAGCCCCTGAAGGAGACCTGACATGTCCATGTTTTCAATCTTCGGCGTCGCAGGCAGCGCAGTCAGCGCCCAGTCGCAACGCCTTAACGTGGTGGCCAGCAACATGGCCAACGTGGACGCCGTGGCCGGCCCGGACGGCAAAGCCTACAAGAGCCGCCAAGTGGTGTTCGAAACTGTGCCCATGGGTGACCAAGCCACCGCTGGCGTCAAGGTCAATGCCATCACTGAAAGCAATGCGCCGTTCAAACGTGTGCACAACCCCAACCACCCTTCCGCAGACGCGGATGGCTATGTGAACTACTCCAACGTGAACCCGGTGGAGGAAATGGTCAACATGATTTCGGCGTCTCGCTCCTACCAAAACAATGTGGAAGTGATGAACACCGCCAAGACCTTGTTGCTCAAAACCCTGCAAATGGGTCAATAAACCGAGGAATCCTCATGCTTACCGGAATTGCTCCCACCACAAGCTCGGCCTCCAGCACCAGCAGCGCCACTGCGAGCACGAACAGCATGGACGCCCAGCAAGATCGCTTCCTGAAACTGCTGGTGGCCCAGTTGAACAACCAGGACCCGATGAACCCGGTCGACAACGCCCAGATGACCAGCCAAATGGCGCAGATCAACACGGTGACCGGCATCCAGCAGGTCAATGAAACCCTCAAAAGCATGGCGGCGCAGTTCACTGCCCTGCAGGTGTTGCAAGGCTCCAGCATGGTCGGCCATGACGTGCTGATGGACGGCAACACCCTGAGCCTCAAGAACGGCACAGCACAGGGTGCGTTTGAGTTGGCTGCCAAAGCAGAAAGTGTCAAAGTGGAAGTGATGTCGCCAGGCGGTCAGGTGATTGACACCATCAACCTCGGCGCACTGGATGCGGGTCGGCATGACGTGACTTGGGATGCCTCCAAGTACAGCTTCCAAGGCGACCCGGTGTTCAAAGTCAAGGCGACTTTGGGCGGCAAAGACATCGCCAGCCAGACCCTGGCACGCGCCACGGTGACCTCGGTCGGCAGCGAAGCCGGCATCATGAAAGTTCAGTTACTTGGACGTGCGGCTGTGGACTACAGCAGCATCAAGGCAATTCTGTAAGACCATTTAATTTACTCAGCGCTTTAAGGAAAACATCATGTCATTCCAAACAGGACTCTCAGGACTCAACGCTTCCAGCAGACACCTGGATGTGATCGGCAACAACATTGCTAATGCCAACACCACCGGCATGAAATCATCGCGGGCCGAATTCAGTGACTTGGTCGCCTCCTCCCTAGGTGCAGGCGGTGGCAGTAACGGGCCTGGCATTGGGGTGGCGGTGCAAACCATTTCCCAGCAGTTTAGTCAGGGTAACATTACCACCACCGGCAATAGCCTGGATGTCGCGATCAATGGCGGCGGCTTCTTTCAGCTGACCCAGACAGATGGCTCCATGGCCTATACCCGTGACGGCACCTTCAAGTTGGACAAGGACGGCTACCTGGTCACCAACACCGGTGCTAACCTCATGGGCTATCCGACCGACAAGCTGGGCAACCCGACCAGCGCATCCATACAACCCCTGCAACTTCCCACCAATGCGCCGATTGCCGCGAGCGCCTCGTCGACCATTACCGCTGAATTCAATCTGGATGCACGGGCAAAAGTAGCTGCCACCTTGCCCGTCACGCCCCGTTCCACCTACGGCACCTCACTCACCCTGTACGACTCCCAGGGGACAACCGTTCCGGTCAGCCTGTATTTTGAAAGGGCTGCGCCAACCGGCACCGCACCGAATGCAGTTGACAACTGGGCTGTTTATGACAGTCTCACTTCGGCTGCCCCGTTGTTCACTATGGGTTTCAACTCTACTGGCACGTTGGTTTCGCCAACTACATCGCCGACCCTTACGGTCACGACGCCATCGATCGTCACCCCGGACATTGTTGCGAAACTGGACATCAGCAAAGTCACCCAGTTCGGCGCTGCCTTTGCGATGACCAGCCTAACGCAAGACGGCTATGCACCCGGTGAACTCGCCAGCCTTAGCATTGGCGAGAACGGCGTCATCACTGCACGTTACTCCAATGGGCAGACGCAGTACAACGGTAAGATCACCTTGGCAGACTTCAGGAATGTTCAAGGTCTCACGGCACTCGGCGGCAACACTTGGGCCGCCACCATCGACTCTGGCCTGCCTATGCAAGGCTCGCCCAGCGAAGGCAAATTTGGCGCCTTGAGGGCAGGCGCACTGGAAGAATCGAACGTCGACCTGACTTCTGAGCTGGTCAACATGATGACTGCGCAGCGTGCCTACCAGGCCAATGCCCAGACCATCAAGACACAAGACCAGATCATGTCCACGCTGGTCAACCTGCGTTGATGGTTGATCTTTAAAAACGCTTGACGCGAGACCACCATGGACCGCCTGATCTACACCGCAATGACCGGCGCCAATGCCGCTGAAAACCGGCAGGCGATTCTGTCCAACAACCTGGCCAACCTTTCAACCAACGGGTTTCGGGCCGAGCTTCACACCTTTCGCTCGGTGCCGGTGCGCGGTGACGGTGCCACCACCCGTGTGATGGCACTGGAAGCCACGCCTGGTTTCTCTGACCTGCCCGGCGCACCCCAGCGTACCGGCCGTGCAATGGATGCCATGACCACCGGTAACTCCTGGTTTGGCGTACAGGGTCGCGATGGTACTGAGGCCTACACCCGCAATGGCTCGTTCGAAGTGTCCTCCGACGGAACTCTGCTCAACAGCAACGGTTTGACTGTGCTGAGCGACGGCGGCTCACCGATCACCGTGCCCACTGGCGCAACCGTGACCCTGGGCAGTGATGGCACATTGAGCGCAAAAGTAGGCAACCAGCCACCCACCGGCATCGGCCGACTCAAGCTGGCCACACCCACAGCAGACGACCCACTCAAACGCGGCGAAGATGGACTGTTTCGCTCCACTTCCGGCGATCCCCTGCCGCAGGACGGCACCGCACGCTTGCAGCTTGGCGTGATTGAAGGCTCCAACGTGAACGCCATTGAGACCATGGTCAACATGATCCAGGCCGCCCGCCAATTTGACAGCCAGACCCGCCTGATGCAGACCGCTGAGGCCAATGACCGCTCGGCCGCTCAGCTTCTCAGTATGCAAGGCTGATTTTTTAGGACACCATCATGATCAACTCGCTCTGGATCTCCAAAACCGGCATGGAAGCCCAGCAAATGCAGCTGGACGTCATTTCCAATAACCTAGCCAACGTGTCCACCAATGGCTTCAAACGAGCCAACGTAGTGTTTGAGGATCTGATCTACCAGAACCTGCGCCAAGTGGGTGCCAGCAGCACCGAACAATCTACCCTGCCGACCGGCTTGCAAATTGGTCTGGGTGTGCGCACGGTAGCCACCAGCCGCTCGTTTACCCAAGGCAGCATGCAACAGACCAACAACAAGCTCGACGTGGCCATTCAGGGAGACGGCTTTTTTCAGATCACCATGCCCGATGGCACCACCAGCTACACCCGCGATGGTTCGTTTCAGGTGAACTCCGCAGGCGCCGTGGTCACCGCCACGGGCTTGGCGGTCGCCAATGGCGTCACCGTGCCAGCGAATGCGACCAGTCTGAGTATTTCAGGTGACGGCACGGTCTCTGCCACCATCCCCGGTACCACTACACCGCAGCAGATCGGCACCATTGCGCTGGCCCGCTTTATCAACCCTGCCGGCTTGACGCCGCTGGGTGGCAATCTGTACGCACAAAGTGAGGCCTCTGGCCAACCCCAGGCGGGTACCGCAGGCACCGATGGCCTAGGCTCTCTGATGCAGGGTTTTGTCGAAACCTCCAACGTCAACGTGGTGCAGGAGCTGGTGTCGATGATCCAGACCCAGCGCGCCTACGAGATGAACTCCAAAGCCATCCAGACCTCGGATCAGATGCTTCAAAAACTCGGGCAGCTATAAACCCAGAGGCGCGTCATGAAACCCAATAAACAATATCAAAAGCATAGCTTTTCACGCTTATATCTCCTGGGCTTGACGTATTTTTTCGCACTAACTTTTGGTGGCTGCACATCGCTGCCACAGCCGGTCAAGGTTGATTTTCCTGAGGCCCGGGCAGCCCAACCGATTGCCGCACCCGCTGCTGCGAGCCCGGTGACCACCGGCAGTCTGTTCCAAAAGACCAGCTACCGCCCAGCCTTTGAAGATCCGCGGGCCAGAATGGTGGGGGATCAGATCACCATCAACATTGTTGAAAACGTGGCCGCCAGCCAGGTGTCCAAGTCCACGGCGAACCGCACCACCTCTGGCTCCACCAGCGTGTCCGCGTTCCCGTTCATTTCTCCCCCAGACCTGGCGAATTTCAAAACCGGAACCGCCTCTGCCAGTGACTTTGCCGGCAAAGGTGGCACCGAGAGCGCCAACACCTTTTCTGGCACCATCACGGTGGCCGTCGTCGATGTGCTGCCCAATGGGCATCTGATGGTGGTGGGTGACAAGCAAATTGGTGTGAACCAGAACGTGGATGTGATGCGTTTTTCTGGCACCATCGACCCGCGTTTGATTCAACCCGGCAACCTGATCAACTCCACCCAGGTGGCCAATGTGCGGGTTGAATCCCGTGGCCGCGGCGGTCAAGCCGAAGCACAAACAGTTGGCTGGTTAACACGGTTCTTTTTCAGCTTTCTGCCGTTCTAAAGTTGCGCAGAATCGTGCCGAGGGGTAAACCTATCATGCACGCCAACGCCAACCACAGCCCAATTTCCTTTATCAGTCGTTTTGTGAACAGACACAGCGGCTGGTTTTGGGTGCTTTCGTTCTACTTTGTGTGTGGTCTGGCTTGGGCGCCTTCAGCCTTCGCGGCCCGCATCAAAGAGGTGGCCGCCGTAGAGGGCGTGCGCAGCAATCAACTCACCGGTTTTGGGCTGGTGGTGGGCCTGGACGGCACCGGTGACCAAACCACGCAGATGCCTTATACCTCCCAGGGCCTGGCCAACTATCTGAAACAACTCGGCATCACCCTGCCCACCGCACAGGCCTCGCAGCTACAGATGAAAAACGTGGCTGCGGTGCTGGTCACTGCCCAACTGCCAGCGTTTGCCCGACCAGGCCAACTATTGGATGTCAATGTGTCATCGGTTGGCAACTCCAAATCACTTAAGGGTGGCACACTGATCTCGACACCACTCAAGGGTGGTGACGGCGAAATTTATGCCATAGCCCAGGGCAATTTGGTCGTCGCTGGTGCTGGCGCCGCCGCAGGTGGCAGCAAGGTCCAGGTCAACCATCTGTCGGCTGGTCGCATACCAGAGGGCGCCCAAGTGGAGCGCAGCGTACCGACCCCGCTTCAGGAAGGCAGCAGCGTCACGCTTGGCCTGCAAGCAAGCGATTTCCAGACCGCGCGGCGCGTGGCTCAGGCCATCAACACAAAATTCGGTGCAGGGTCTGCACAGGCCCTGGATGGCCGAACCGTCAAGGTCAATGCGCCGACCGAACCCGATGCTCGAGTGACCTTCATGGCCGAGCTGGAAGAGTTGCCGCTGGAGTCCTCAATCGCATCTGCTAAGGTGGTGATCAACGCTCGCACCGGCTCGATCGTTCTGAATCAGGCAGTGACGCTTGGTCCTTGCGCCATTGCCCACGGCAATCTTTCAATCAGTATCAGCAGCACTCCGTCGGTCAGCCAGCCAAACCCCTTGTCTGGTGGGCAAACCACGGTGACCCAAAAGTCTGACATTCAAATCAAAAACGAGCCAGGCATGCTGATCGAGCTGCCGGCGGCGCCTAAGCTCACTGACGTGGTGCGCGCCTTGAATTCTCTGGGCGCCACACCGCAAGACATGCTTGCGATTTTGCAAGCCATCAAGGCGGCGGGTGCACTGAATGCCGAGTTGGAGGTGATCTGATGAGTCTGGGCACATCCACCGTTTCCAACGCGCTGGCCGCAGATGCCAGTTCGTTGAACCGTCTGAAACTGCAGGCAGGGCAAAGCAGCCCCGAAACCATTCGCGAAACCGCCAAACAGTTCGAGTCGTTGTTCATGCGCGAGCTGATCAAGAGCATGCGCGAGGCCACCATGAAATCCGGGCTGATGGACAGTCCCGGCAGCGACCTGGGCAACGACCTGCTGGATCAGCAATTTGCGGTGCAAATGTCAGGGCAACCTGGCGGCTTGTCAGACATGATTGCCGCCCAACTGTCGCGCCAGATGGGCATTGATCCGAATGCCGTGAAGGGTACGAGCGGCAAACTCGAAGCAACGGTGAGCACGCTGCAACGTGCCTCGTCACTTGCAGCCTACAGCCAACAGTCCGTCAAGCCAACCAACACCCAAGGTGGCTTTGTTGAGCGGCACCTGCAAACCGCCAACCGGATTGAACGCGAGACCGGCATTCCGGCCAGCTATATGGTCGGACAAGCCGGACATGAAACCGGCTGGGGCAAGCACGAGATCAAAATGCGCGGCGGCCAGCCGTCTTACAACCTGTTTGGCATCAAAGCCGATGCCAACTGGAAGGGCAAAGTGGCGGAGGTCACCACCACTGAATTTGTGGCTGGTGTCGAAAAAAAGCAGGTTGCCAAATTCCGCGCCTATGGTTCCTACGACGAGTCGTTTCGCGACTACGCGCGCCTGATCACCCAGTCACCGCGCTACGCCAAAGTTGACACCCAGAACGGTTCCGCGTTGGCTTTTGCCAGCGGCCTGCAAAAGGCCGGCTACGCCACCGACCCCCACTATGCGGCTAAGTTGAGCCGCGCCATTGAGACCACGCAACGGCTGCAACAGCGCACCCAGATCGTGGCACAGAATATATGAGCGGCATACTCAACGTGGGCACCCGTGCCCTGATGGCCAATCAAACCATCCTGCAAGTCACTGGCAACAATATTGCCAATGTCAATACGCCTGGCTACTCGCGGCAAGTCGCCGTGCTTGAGACGTTACCTGGCCAGTTCACCGGAGGCGGCTACATCGGCAAGGGTGTCGAAGTGCTCACCATCCAGCGCACTTACAGCGAATTTCTGACACGTCAAGCAGCCTTGGCCGGCGCGACCAGTGCGGGTGATTCGGCGCGCGCCGACAAACTCAAACAGCTCGAAGACATCTTCCCCGGCGGTACCAGCGGCTTAGGTGCAGCTATCAGCGACATGATGAATGCGTTTTCAGATGTGGCGACTGCACCTACTGATCTGACAGCGCGCACTGTGGCCTTAACCCGCGTCAGCGAGGCTGCCTCTCGACTTCGCAGCGCCTCCACCAGCCTGGATGAACTGCAAGGCGGTGTCACGCAAGAGATGGATCAAAAAATCACCACCATCAACAGTTTGGCCACCAGTATCGCGGCTGCCAACGAAAAAATTGCACGTGCTGCAGGGTTGGGGCAACCGCCGAACGATTTACTGGACCAGCGTGATCAGTTGGTGCGCGACCTCAACAAATACATTCAAACCAGTTCCATCGCTGCAGACGATGGCACAGTGGGCATCTTTATCGGCGGCAGCCAGCCTTTGGTGCTGGGATACACCACTGCGCCCCTGAGCCGGGTCTCAGATGACTTCAATGACCCGATGAAGAGCAAGTTGGCCATTAACCGCAACGGGCAAACCATCGTGCTGGATGAAGCGATGCTCGGTGGCGGTGAAGTGCCGGGCTTGCTGCGTTTTCAGAACACCGACCTGGCCGAGGGTCGTAATCTGCTGGGTCGCCTGACTCTCGCCGTCACCACCGCGATGAACGATCAGCACAAACTGGGGCTGGACCTGGATGGCAACGTCGGCGGTAACTTGTTCACACCCACTGTCTTCGGTGCCGACAATATTCTGAAACCCTCTGCACCAGCCATACTGAATACTGGCACGGCCGAATTGGCGATGACAGTCTCGGATGTGACCATGCTGGCTGCCTCAGACTACGAAATCAATTTCACCGCTGCCGCCTCTGGCAATATCGTGCGCCGCTCAGACGGCGCGCTCACCAATTTCAGCGCGGTACCTGTAACCCTGGATGGGCTCACATTCAGCTTCGCATTTGGCACCGCCAGCGCTGGCGACAGGTTCTTGATCAAGCCTTACAGCACATCTGCAAGCGACATTCAAGCCGAATTTTCAACGCCACGTGCATTGGCGGTCGCCAGCCCGGTCGCAGGTATGCTGGGCAGCAGCAACGCGGGCAGCTTGCAGCTGAGTTCCTTGGTGGCACGCTCCAACCCACCGGGTGCCGTTCCGGTGACTATTAGTTTCACCAGTGCGAATACTTACACTCGAAGCGATACGGGCTCTGCAGCTTATGTCTACAGTTCTGGCCAGCCCATCCAAGGTGCCGTTCCGGTCACCTCACCGCTGAGCCAATGGTCGCTCACACTTCAAGGTGTGCCCAAAGCCGGTGACACCTTCATTGTGCAGTCGCAACCGGGCAACTATCGCAATCTCAATGCCGGCAACGCCACCGCATTGATGAACCTGCGTGATGTTGCCATGTTTGATGGCTCGGCGATGACCGACGGTTATGCCAGCCTGATGTCACAAATCGGCATACGGGTTCAAAGCGCCAACTACTCGGCTGAGATCTCCAACAGCATCGCCAGCAACCTGGAAAAAGACCGCACCGCCGTATCGGGCGTGAATCTGGACGAAGAAGCCGCCAAGCTGTTGCAATACCAGCAGGCCTATCAGGCCTCGGCCAAGATGATCCAGATCGCCAACAGCATTTTTGACACCTTGATCCAGAGCCTGAGCCGCTAGGCCCTGCGCAGGAGAGACCACCATGAACAGCCCATTCACCCGCCTTGGCACCGCCAATGCCTATGACAGTTCTCTGTACAACCTCGCAGCGCGCCAATCGTCTCTTGCCAACCTGCACGATAAGCTGACCTCAGGCAAGCGCATTACCAGCGCCAGCGATGACCCCACCAGCGCAGCCATCGCCGAACGCTCTCTGACGCGGATCAGCCGCCTAGCCGCTGACCAGCGCGCCCTTGATTCACAGACCAACGCCATTGCCCTGGCCGAAACCACACTGGGCGAAATTACAGAGACCTTGCAATCCTTTCGAGAACTGGTGGTCAGTGCTGGCAATGGTGGGCACAGCGCGGCTGAGCGTCAAGCCATCGCCTTCGAGCTGACTGGCCTACGTGACCAGATCATTTCCTCGTCGAATCTGAAGGACACCAACGGTTTGCCACTGTTTGGCGCCCTTGGCAGTGCCCTCAGACCCTTCACTGGCCCCCAAGCCACGGCACCTGACTACACATTTGCAGGCTTACCGGGTCAAGCCGCTAGTCAAGCCGTGGCGATTCCCACCGCCCTTGATGGCGACAGCGCATTCATGCTTCACCCGGTACGTGACCAGTCTTTCAACGTCACCGTCAGCACGGTTGGCGCCAGCAACACATTGCGATCCGGAGCTGTCTCGGTTTCCAACGCATCNNTGGCAAGCACTGACAGTTACCAGATTCAAATCACTGGCTTAGACACCACCACGACTCCCGGCAATACCATCGTGCAGTACAGCGTAACCAACACCACGCTTGGCACACCCGCTGTAACCTACACCGCAGCGCCCTATGTCACAGGTCAGACCGCCAGCATTGCTGTGACAGGCATGGCCGGCCTCGCTTTGACTCTGACTGGCTCACCGGCAGTCGGTAACAAAGTCAACGTCAGCCCCAATGCCAGTATCTTCAGTGTGATGGATAACGCCATCAAAGACCTCACCAGTGCCACCACCAGCAACGCCGTTGGCCAGGCAGTGGGTCAAGCGCTGAGCAACCTTGACATCGGCATGCAGCGCGTGTCCATCGTGCGGGGCAAAGCCGGTGACTTGCTGGGCAGAGCCGAACGCATCACAGCCAACCAACAAAAGCGCGGCGTACAACTGGAATCAGACCGCTCAACGGCCGAAGACATGGACATGGTCAAAGGCATCTCGGACTTCAACAACCTGCAAACCGGCTACCAAGCCGCGTTGCAAACCTACGCGCAGGTGCAAAAGCTCTCATTGTTCAACTTCATAGGTTGATGGCATGACTGCGGGTGTGTTGCAAGACGTCACCCTGGACTACCAGTTGCTTTGGAGTCCGCCGCGCCAGGTGGCCGGCGTCAGAATCAACCTGGCGGTACTACCCTACCACCGCATCGATGCAGCGCATTTGCTGGGCGCTTTGCAATCCGCCTGGCACCCTAAAGCACCTGAGCTGATTTTGTGCAACCTGGAGTTCCCACTGCTCTCTGAATTGCTCAAACTAGACCTCGGGCCGCAGATACGCCTAGCAATTCCAGCCGAGACACTTGGTGACACCACGCTGACCCAACATGTCGCAGCAGCCAAGCAGCGTGGAATGCAGTTGGTCTGGCAAGGACAAACTGGTCAAGCCCCTCTGCCAGCACAAGCTGCCAGCTTTTCTGAGCACATCATCAACCTGTCGCCTGAACAGGCACTGCTGGCCTTACGGGTCTCACTGCACCGGCAGCATGACAGCGAGCCAACCGCACGGCTGGCCAGCCCCGTGCATGCGCAGCAAATCGTCGACAACGTGCCCAGCCAGGTCTTGGCCAGGCATTGTCTGGATGAGCAAGACGCCCGCGCCGTCATCGGCTGGCCGATGGAGGACGTGCTCTACGCCTACCGGCAAGCCCGCATCCAACCCAGCTTGGTCACCGTGCGCGGCCTGCTCCAGACCATTGAGGCCGACGCGTCCATGGATTTGGTTGAACAACAATTGGGACAAGACCCGGTGTTGGCCTACCGTTTTTTACGCTATGTCAACTCAGCCGGCCTGGGCTTCGACCGAGCTATCGACTCTCTGCGCCAAGGCCTGATGGTATTGGGCCTGTCACGCACCGCCAACTGGCTGCGCGAACTGGTGCCCCAGGCCAGTCAAGACAAAGATATGGAGCCGATTCGCCAAGGCCTGGCCCTGCGGGCGCGGTTCATGGCGCTGCTGCTGGACGCCGGTGAAAGTGATGCACTGCGCCGCGAACTGTCTCTGTGCGGTTTGTTGTCCCACATTGACTGGTTGTTGGGCGAGAGCATGGCCAGCGCATTGCGATCGCTTCCCCTGCCCAACCGAGTCACCGAAGCCCTGCTGACGCAGGAAGGTCCCTACTGGCCGTTTCTGGCCATTGCAAGCGCCCTGGAGAACCCATACCCCACACCGCCGCAAAAACTGTGTGCGCAGCACAGCTTTGATCTGGAAGAGGTCAACCTGACCCTGCTACGCAGCCTGGCTGAATTACGCCCGGCTTGAGGCACGGGTGCCTCGCATGGCATCACGCTCCTGGGCAAACAGTTGCCAGAACTTGGCATGTTGCGTGGTGCAAAAGTTGATGCGCATCAGCGTGCNNTCACCGCCCAGAACGCCGCGTCCTGCGTGGTGGCGAAGTTGATGCGCATCAGCGTGCTGGGCGTGTGCTGGGCGTGAAACAACGCGCCAGGTGCCAGCAGATACCCCTTGTCGAGCATGCACTGCGCCAAGGCGTCGGTGTCCACACCGGTATCAACCCAACCAAACAGGCCCGCAGGCGGGGTTGCAAAGCTGCAGCCGTGGCTCAAGGCCAACTTCACGCTGCGGGACCGTGCCAGATCAAGCCGGGTGCGCAACTGCTGCGCATGGCGTCGCAACTGACCATGGCTGATGCACCAGGCCAAGGCCTTTTCAAACAAGGCAGGTGTGGTCAAGGTACCCAGCAGTTTGGTATCGAGCAGCCGCTCAAACAGAGCCGTTGGGGCCGCCAGAAAGCCCACACGCCAACCTGGCGCCAGCACTTTGGCAAAGCCACTCACGTAGATGCTGCGTTGCAAACCGTCCAGAGCGCACAGACGGGTGGCATGGTCGGGTGCCAAGTGGCTGTAGGTATCGTCCTCCACCACATGAAAATCAAACTGCTCGGCCAGTTGAAGCACACGGTGCGCGTGCCCCGCGCTTAGGCAAAAGCCAGTCGGGTTGTGGAACACGCTGACGCTCACAAACAGCTTGGGCGCATGCAACTCGCAATAGTTGGCCATGACTTCCAGATCGGGGCCATCCGGGCCTCTTGGCACTGGCAAAACCCGCATACCCAAGGCGGCCAGCCTGGCAAACTCCACCGCCCAACCGGGTTCTTCGACCATTACAAAATCGCCTGCACGCAGCAATGTGCGACTCACAACGTCAAGCGCATGGGTGGCCCCCACGGTGGTCATGATCTGCTGCGGTGTAGCCGCCACCCCCAAGCTGCCTAGCCGACTGGCCAACGCCTGGCGCAGACCTGCGTCGCCAGCCGGCTCTCCGTAATGCAGGGACAAGGCCTTAAGCGCCTCACCAGAGCTGAACCGCCGCACCGCCGCAGACATGAAATTGGTCTCCAGCCAGTCTGGTGGAAACGCCCCCATGCCCGGCTGCGGCAGGCCACCGTGGTCATGAAACATGCCACGAATCAAGGCAGCGGCATCCACTGGCACCTGCGGCAAGCTAGGCCCTGCGGCAGCCCGGATCTGCAATGTGTCAGATGCTATTATTTTGATATCTACTTGCCCCAATTCTGTCTGAGCAAGCGCCTGATTTCTAATATAGAACCCTCGGTTTCGGTGCGCATCGACCAAGCCTTTGGCCAACAAACGGTCATACGCCGCCACCACCGTACTGGGACTCACGCCTTGCTGTTGGGCGCAAAGGCGCACCGAAGGTAGACGTGTGCCGGGTGCCAGTAAACGGCTGCGAATGCGTTCGGCCAAGCGTTCCGCGAGTTGCTCAGCCAAAGACTGCGAGGCGCTTTTCACCAACATGGTGACTCCTTTGCGGGATGGGATACAAGCATCTGTGCTGTACAGCTAAGCAATACAGTTGATAAAAATGTTCTTTAAAGTGTACTGTTAGTGTATTGGTTTTGGAATTAAAGTTGACCTATGAAACAGTTCATATCCAACGCATGAGCAGCGCCGAATTGAGCGCCTTGCTGCTGCTGTGCACGGCCATGAGCTTCACGCCCGGCCCCAACACCACCTTGTCTGCCGCGCTGGCGGCCAACTTTGGGTTCAGGCGTGCGCTGCGCTTTGTGCTGGCGGTGGCTGTGGGGTGGGGCGTGTTGCTGAGCTTGTGCGCTGCGGGCGTGGGCGTGCTGGTAGTGAGCCTGCCGCCGCTGCGCTGGGCCGTCACTGCCAGTGGCATCGCCTACTTGTTGTGGATGGCCTGGAGGCTGCGGCATGCGCACGCCATGGCTCAGGCCGACACCAGCCGCCTGAACGTGACTTTTTGGCAAGGCGTGATGCTGCAGTTTCTCAACATCAAGGCTTGGATGCTGGCCCTGACGGTGGTGGGTGGTTGGCTGATCGGGCGCGACGACCCCTGGCAGCGCTTTGCAGTGATTCTGCCGCTGCTGCTGGGCTTTGCCCTGGCCAGCAACCTGAGCTACGCCTGGATGGGTTCGCTGCTGCGCGTCTGGTTGGCCGACACGGCGCATGGTGGGCGCAGGCTGCGCTGGTTTAATCGGAGTATGGCAGGAGCGCTGGTGGTCACCGCAGCGTGGATGACTACGTTTTGATCATGCATATATAAAAGTACCTCTAGCCCTTATAAATAAAGTTCTTATAGCTATTTAATGTGAAGCAGTTGATATGAAAACCTTGGGCCTGATTGGCGGCATGAGCTGGGAGTCCACCGTGCCGTATTACCAGCACATCAACCAGACCATCAAGGCCGAGTTGGGTGGCCTGCATTCGGCCAAGCTGCTGCTGTACAGCGTGGATTTTGCCGAGGTCGAACAGCTTCAAATCACCGGGCAGTGGGGGGCGGCAGGCGAGCTGCTGGCCAACGTGGCAAACAAGCTGGAAGGGGCCGGGGCAGATGCTCTGGTGCTATGCACCAACACCATGCACAAGGTGGCCGATGCGATCGCTGCTGCGGTGCGCATCCCCCTGCTGCACATTGCCGACCCCACAGCACAAGCGATCCTGGAGGCCGGCTTCACAAAAGTGGGGCTGCTGGGCACCCGCTTCACCATGGAGCAAGATTTTTACCGCAGCCGCCTAGAAAGCAACCACGGCCTGACTGTGCTGACACCACCTCAAGCGGACCGAGACTTGGTCCACCAGATCATTTACAAGGAACTGTGCTTGGGCGAGGTCAAAGATGCATCCCGCCAGATTTACCTGCGTGTGATTGCAGACCTACAAGCCCAAGGTGCGCAGGCCATCATCCTGGGCTGCACCGAAATTGCCATGCTGGTGCAAGCCCAGCACACCACCCTGCCCCTGTTCGACACCACCGCTTTGCATGCGCGCAGCGCTGCCTTGTGGGCGCTTTCCTGAGCCCATGCGAATAAGCACGGCGCGCCATGAAACCCTTGGCATGTGGCTCGGCGTGCTGGGCGTGGCCATCTTCGCCGTGACCTTGCCCATGACCCGCCTGGCCACAGGCACTGCGGAAGCACCGCAACTCTCACCCTGGTTTGTGACCAGCGGCCGAGCGGCGCTGGCTGGTGCCCTGTCGCTGGTATTTTTGCTGGCCACCCGTTCCGCTCTGCCCACTTCCACGCAGCGCAAATCACTGGGCATGGCGCTGCTAGGCAACGCCATTGGCTACCCGCTGTTGTTGGGGTTTGCGCTGCGCCAGGTCACCTCTGGTCACGCGGCGGTGATCACAGCCCTGCTACCACTAAGCACCGCAGCCATCGCCGCGCTGGTGTTGCATCAGCGGGCGCGGCTAGGCTTCTGGCTTTTTGCCAGTTTGGGCAGCGCGCTGGTCGTGGTGTTTTCTTTGCTGCGTGCCTACGGCGCAGGTCATGGCTTTGGGTTTGAGTGGGCAGACTTGTTGTTGGTGGGGGCCGTGCTGGCGGCCTCAATGGGGTATGTCTACGGTGCGAAAGTCACCCATGCACTCGGCGCAGAGCGTGTGATTTGCTGGGTCTGTGTGATGGCTTTGCCCATCAGCGTACCGGGCGCCCTGCTAACCTGGCCCGAACACAGCATCGCCACCTCCGCCTGGTTGGGGCTGGTTTATGTGGG
The DNA here is from genome assembly GCA_002381045.1 of Rhodoferax sp. UBA4127. Classification (GTDB taxonomy): domain Bacteria; phylum Pseudomonadota; class Gammaproteobacteria; order Burkholderiales; family Burkholderiaceae_C; genus Rhodoferax. The sequence goes on along the minus strand of DFWT01000145.1, from coordinate 782 downwards.
CGTGTTTTCCATGTGGGCCGGCTTTTTTGCCTGGTACCGTGGCATGGCCATGGGTGGTGCGCTGCGCGTCAGCCAAACCCAATTGTTGCAACCCTTTTTGAGCATCCTCGCGGCGGTGCCGCTGCTGGGTGAACCGCTGGAAGCGGTGACACTTGGGTTTGCGCTGGCCGTGATCATCACGGTATTTTTGGGCAAGCGTTACGCTGTACCTGCCAGCATTTCAAATAGCGAGACAAAGGAGACTTCATGAACCCATCAACTTCCCCATGGCAGATGGCCCACCGTGCTGCGCGCATGAACCCGTCGGTGATCCGCGAAATCCTCAAAGTCACCGAACGCCCTGGCATCATCAGCTTCGCAGGTGGCCTGCCGTCCAGCAAAACCTTCCCGGTGGCTGAGTTTGAGGCGGCCTGCGCGAAAGTGCTCAAGGACGACCCGGCAGGTGCCCTGCAATACGCTGCCAGCGAAGGTTTTGGCCCGCTGCGCGAGATGGTCGCGGCACAACTGCGCACTCAAGCGGCAGCCGCTGGACACAACTGGAATGTCGACCCCGCCCAAGTGCTGGTCACCACCGGCAGCCAACAAGGCCTCGATCTGGTGGCCAAGGTGTTGATTGACGCAGACAGCAAAATTCTGGTCGAGTCTCCCACCTACTTGGGCGCGGTCATGGCCTTCATCCCAATGGAACCCAATGTGGTGAGTGTGGTCAGTGACGCCCACGGTGTAAATATCGCCGATCTGCGCAGCAAGGCGGCGGGTGCACGCTTTTTGTACGTGTTGCC
>DFWT01000124.1:17735-17989 GCA_002381045.1 Rhodoferax sp. UBA4127 | reverse complement strand
CCGAGTACATCACCATCACGATTGACGGAGGGATCAAAATACCCAAGGCACCCGAGGTGGTGATCACTCCCGCACCAAAACTTTTTGGAAATCCAGCACGAACCATGGCTGGCAACAAAATCGATCCAATGGCCACCACGGTGGCTGGGCTGGAGCCCGACACCGCTGCAAACAAAGCGCAGGCCACAACCCCAGACAGCCCCAATCCTCCGTACCAATGCCCCACCATGCTGGAGGCGAAATTGATCATGCGC
>DFWT01000124.1:0-17725 GCA_002381045.1 Rhodoferax sp. UBA4127 | reverse complement strand
GAAATCGAGATCGGCATGCCGGTGAGCATCAGCACCAGCAACAAAATGAAAATGATGGCGGCGTTCATTTGGCCACCTCTTCTTCCAGACCGTCCACATGGCCATGGTCATGGTGGGGCAGTTCACCCGTTTTGATGAAGCTGACCATCACCTGCAAGAACCTGAAACACATCAGCGTTGAGCCCAGGGGTACCGCACTGTAGACCATCCAAGTGGGCCACTCCAAATCCGGTGTAGTTGGGCCCTCAGGTATGCCGTCGACTGACATTCCCATAAGGCTAAAAAAGTAATGGTGTGCCCCGTTTTGCCAGACAAAGCTGGCGGCCAAGACAGCCACAACACTGGTGAACAGAGCTCCAGCCGCCAGTCCAAAAATGACAAACTTGCCACGCATCTTGTCGTCCAAGCGGTTGATCAGCACGTCTACCCCGACGTGAATGCCGGTGCGCACGCCGTAGGCCGCACCAAACTTGCACATCCAGACGAACATGATGATAGTGAGCTCCTGCGCCCAACCGAAGTTGAGCGACAAAAGCCAATCCTGCACACCGGGAATGGCCCAGCCAGCGGCATAACGGTGAACCACCGCCACAAAGATGATCAGCGTTGCGCCGCCCATCAGGAAGGTGACCAACCACTCTTCCAGGTGATCAAGAAATTTCATGTTGTGAGCTCCAACGTGCGTCGTCAATGTGGCGTGGTGGTCAGCCCAGATTAAAGCGCAGCAGGATCGAAACCAGTGGCATCGTAAAACTGCTTCAGCGTTTCCTTGCCCACGCGGTCAGCCATCTTGATATGCACAGAAGCCATGGCTTTTTTCAGCGCCATGCGCTCTTCTTTAGTGGGTGTGTACACCTCTGTCTTGCCACTCTTTCGCACACCGTCAAGAGACTTGTCGTTCTCTTCCTGGGCTATCTTATTGGCGTAAACGGTAGCTTCTTTGATTGCTTGCTCAAGCTGTGCGTGGATGTCGGTAGGCAGGCTGTCCCAGAATTTTTTGTTGACGATCACTGCGTAGCCGAGGTATCCGTGGTTCGTCAGAGTGAGGTGCTTCTGAACTTCATGCATCTTCTGGGTGTAGAAGTTGGAGATTGGGTTCTCGGTGCCATCCACCACGCCGGTTTGTAGGGCTTGGTACACCTCAGAGAAAGCCATGACCTGCGGGATACCGCCAATTGAGCGGATTTCTTCTTCAAGAACTTTGGACGACTGAATGCGAAACTTCTTACCCTTGTAATCAGCTACCGCTTTCAGTGGGATGTTGGCTGAGAACGATTTGAAGCCGTTGTCCCAATAGGCCAAGCCTTTGATACCCTTGGGCTCCAGTTTGGCCAGCATGGCAGCGCCCACTGGGCCTTGGGTGATTTTGTGCAGTTCAGTCGTGTCATCAAAGATGAAAGGGAAGTCAAAGGCTTCAAACTCTTTCACGCCCAAGGGACCAAATTTGGCTAACGACGGCGCCAGCATCTGTACCGAGCCTAGCTGCAGCGAAGACATTTCCTCGCCGTCCTTGTATAAGGAGCTATTGGCGTACACCTCCACTTTCACTTTGCCTTTGGTCAGCTCTGCAGCTTTTTTGGCGAAGAACTCAGCGGCCTTGCCTTTTGGCGTATCCGCTGCCACCACGTGGCTGAATTTGATGATGGTTTGAGCGTTGACGCTCAATCCGACGGCCAGTAATGCAGCGGCCAAGATAGTCTTCAATTTCATGTATGTCTCCAGTGTTGTAAATAGAAAGTATTCGAAACGGGCGAAGATTACCCGTGAGACAAGCGTAGGGCAACTGTGGTCATCAACAGCTAGGGTTAACCCCTAACTTTTTTGCTCAGGACTTACCCTTAGCCACCGCTTCACGCAATGCCTGCATCCAACCTGGTCCCAATCTTCGTTCCAGTTCCTGATGCACCGGTTGCACGGCTTGTTGCAGTTGGGCGTGTTGACGTTCACTCAAGGTGTGAATGCGTGTGGTGCGGGTGCCTCGCAGTGCGGTCAGGGCCAGATCGTTTTGAGAGTCGGCAATCTGGTTGGCGTAACGCAATGCTTCTTGCATCGCTTGGTTGATCAGGTCGCGGTCGGCAGGCAACAGACTTTGCCAGAGGCGCTGGTTGGTCACTACCGCATAGCCAAGGTAGCCGTGCTCGGTGAGACTCAAATCACTTTGCACCTCGTGCATCGCCTGAGTCCAGAAGTTTGAAACCGGGTTTTCGGTGCCATCCACCACGCCCGCCGCAAGCGCCCTGCGCGTTTCGCTGAAGGCCAGCGTGACCGGGCGTGCGCCCAACGCACGCATTTGCGCGGCAATCACGCGTGAGGCCTGGACACGCATGCGCAGGTTCACAAAATCCTTGGGTTCCAACAGGGGACGGTTGGCGCTCATTTGCTTGAACCCGTTGTCAAAGTACCCCATGCCGACCAGGCCTTGGCGTTCAAGCCTTTTAAGTAGCCGTTGCCCCAAACTGCCGCCTGTGATGCGTCGTACATCGGCAATGTCGTCAAACAAAAAAGGCAGGTCAAACAACTCGAACTCTGGCAGTCCAATGCGCCCGAACTTGGACAGGGAAGGGGCAAGCAAATCGACCGCTCCCAACTGCAGAGCCTGCATCTCGTCGTGGTCACCGTAAAGTTGACCATCCGGAAAGATTTGAACGGCAATGCGGGAATTGGAAGCCTTCTCCACCAGCGCCTTGAAGCGGCGAGCCGCCAGACCCTTTGGGGTTTCTTCAGCCACCACGTGTGAAAACCGGAGGGTAATCTGGGGCACATCCGATGCCCGGGCCTGGCGACACAGCATCGTTGCAGCGGCCATGCCGCCCAACAGCCGCCTGCGTGCGATTGGGTGAGGATGAACTGGCGTTGGCATGCTGGGTATTATGCGAGTGCGTCAAATTGAGAGCATGAACCAAACTCCTGTCCCTGCAGCTGAACATTTGCTTGACTTTGCGCTGTTGCAACAGTCTGTGGCGCGTCATGCTGGACGCAACCGGATTACCCTGCTGTGGTTGCTTGGGCTACTGGCGCTGCTGGTGGGATCGGTGGTCAGTTTGTTGCTGTACTTGAACGACTTTGAGGCGGACGAGACCGCACGCCGTCATGCCGCGGATGCGCAATGGCTTGAGCAAAGTGTGCAGTTTCACTTTCGCCGTCTGGAAGATGACTTGCTTGTGCTTGCGCGTCAGGCGGTGTCGCAAGCCAGCAATCCAAGCGCTCCCCTTTCTCCGGGCAATGCGCTACAGGGTGGCCTGCTTTGGCGCGAGCCCGGGGTATTGTTGTCCAACGGCTGGATTGCAGCAGGGCAGCTCAGTGACTTACGTGTGGGACCGGAGCGCTGGCAGTTTGACCGCGAGGCCAATGTCATCAACGCAGAGGCGCTGGCCACCATGCAAACCACCACGCAAGGCTTGCGTCGTTCGGCCTATGCGGGCGTGATGTTGCGCAATGACGGTACCCCCACCGATGTGGTGTGGCTGGCAGTCCCCTTTTTTGACCGGGGCCAGTTTGCGGGCAACTATTTGGCGGCTATTTCTATAGAACGCGCCATAGCAGCGTTGGTACCCAGCTGGTATGCGCAGGACCATGAGGTGCACCTGTTGCACGTGGATGCAGAAAACCACATTCCCATTGGTACAGGCGAGTCTGCAGATGCCGGGCGCTACCAGGTGGCCATGAATTTGGTGGGTACAGATTTGTTTTTGCAGGTCAGCCAGACGCGCGAACTGCCAGCCACCGTGCCACGCATCTTTTTCTTGGTGGCCTTGTTGTTTTTGCTTGGCATGTTGGTGGCCTTGTACGCGTTGCGGCGGGACTTCATCAAACGCCAGCAAGTCCAGGCGCTGCTTCAGGCCCAGGTGGCGCTGCGAACCGCCATGGAAAACTCGGTGACCATTGGCTTGCGTGCCTGGGACATGCAGGGCCGAATCCTCTATGTCAATTCGGCGTTTGCGCGGATGGTGGGCTATGCTGCCAGCGACTTGATCGGACTGTCCATGCCGTTTCCTTATTGGCCAGTTGAGCAACAACATGCACTGGCCCGGGTCCATGAGATGGTGATCGTGCAGGGAACCCGCGGCGAGGGCACCGAGGTGCAGTTTCAGCACCGAGACGGGCGTTTGATTGACGTGCTGATTCATGAAGCACCCTTAAATACGACCACCGGTATTCAGATTGGGTGGATGAGTTCGGTGATTGACATCAGCGAACGCAAGCGCGCCCAGCACATGGCAGCTCAGCAGCAGGAAAAGCTGGAAGCCTCCGGGCGCCTGGTGGCAGTAGGTGAAGTTGCCTCGACTTTGGCGCATGAGCTCAATCAACCGCTAGGCGCCCTAAGCAGCTTTGCCAACGGACTGCTCAACCGCTTGCATGGCGAAACCATCACGTTGCAAGAAATCCTGCCGGTAGTGGAGCGCATGGCCCGCCTGGCCGAACGTGCGGGTGGCATCATCCGCCGGGTCAATGATTTTGCGCGCAGACGTGAACTCGTGCGGCAACGCCTAGACCTTGCGGCCTTCATGACGCGGGTGTTATCCAGCGCCACAGATTCAATCAACACGCCGGTCAACTGGGTCCCTCCCGACGCGCCGGTATGGATCGATGCGGATGAACTGCTGCTCGAGCATTTGGTCAGTAACCTGGTAGGCAATGCACAGTATTGGGCAACACAAAGTTCGCAGGCCGGGCCACGTGATCAGGGTCCCAAGGTTGAGATTTCACTGCGCCAGGATACTGCGTTGGGCGAGGTGGTGCTTTCTGTAGGTGATACCGGACCGGGGGTGAGTGAAGACGCGTTGGCCAGCATCTTCAATGCCTTTGTGAGCCGCAAAGAAGGCGGCATGGGGATGGGGTTGGCCATTTGTCGCTCGATTGTCGAAGCCCACCATGGTCGCATTGAGGTTAGTCGAGACCCGCTGCTGGGTGGCGCCCGCTTTACCGTGGTCCTGCCCTTGGTAGGCACACTTGCAAACCCGGTTGAGGAGACGTGATGACACGCCCGAGCATTCACATCGTGGACGACGACCCTGATATTCGCGATGGGTTGGCCTGGCTGTTTGACTCGCGTGGGTATGAACCGACCACCTGGGATGGTGGCCAATTGTTTCTGGAATCCGCACTTAATCGACAAGGTGACTGGGGACACGCGGTGGTCTTGATGGATGTACGTATGGCGCCCCTGTCCGGTTTGGTCACGTTCGAGCAGCTCAAGGCCATGGGCTGCCCTTGGCCGGTGTTGTTTCTGACGGGTAATGGCGATGTGGGCATGGCGGTGGCCGCCGTCAAAAACGGTGCGTGGGATTTTCTGGAAAAGCCCTTTCATGACAACGAGCTGGTGGACCGGGTGACCCAGGCGCTGGCGGCGGCAACTGCCGTGCTAGACAGTGACACCGAGGCTCGCCGTCTGCGACAGGCGCTCTCGAGTTTGAGCCCACGCGAACGGGAGGTGCTTGATGAATTGGTTCGCGGCCATTACAACAAGAACATTGCCGACCATTTGGGTATTACCCCACGCACGGTGGAGTTTCACCGCGCCAACATCTTCGAAAAAATGGGGGTCAGTTCAGCCATTGAGCTGGCCCACAAGCTGGGCCGTTTGCAGCCAATGGGAGCGCCACCAAAAACTGGATAAAAATGGCTTTTAGCCCTTCAATTTTTAGCGTTGTGTGCTACATAAAAAATAGCATTCTTCAAATCCTGCGGTAACCGCAAAGAAACTGTCGTTGGCGGGCATGCGGCACAATGATTGCTTGCACTTGACCGACCAGACAAACTTGAGGAAATCAGCATGACAAAACCTATCAAACGCATTGCAGTCTGCACGGGCGGCGGCGATGCGCCGGGGCTGAACGCGGTGATCCAGTCGGTGGTGATCGCCGCTGACAACCTGGGTTGGCAGTGCTACGGTATTCGTGATGGCTTTAACGGCATTATGTTTCCCGAGCGGTATCCAGAAGGCGGCGTCTATCGCCTGACCCGGGACAAAGTGCGCGGCATCGGTCACCTGGGCGGCACCATTCTGGGCACCACCAACAAAGGCAATCCGCTGCATTTCCCGGTCAATATGCCCGACGGCTCCGTGCGCGAAGTTGACCGCTCCGATGAGTTGTTGACCTACTTTGCCACCCATGAAATTGACGCGTTGGTCTCAATTGGGGGCGATGGCTCGCTGACGATTGCCGATGCGCTGCATCAAAAAGGCTTGCGGGTGGTGGGCGTACCCAAAACCATTGACAACGACCTGGACAAAACCCTCACCACCTTCGGTTTTGATACCGCAGTGGGGTTTGCTACTGAGTGTCTGGACCGTTTGCACAGCACGGCGGAGAGCCACCAGCGCGTCATGGTGGTCGAGGTGATGGGTCGCTACGCCGGTTGGATTGCCCTGCACGCTGGCATTGCCGGCAACGCACATGCCATTTTGATTCCTGAAATTGGCTTTGACCTTGAAAAGGTCACCGCCAAAATTCGGGAACGCGAGACCAATGGCCACCTCTATTCGATCGTCATGGTGGCTGAAGGTGCGCAAGCCAAAGATGGATCGCGTGGGCTGGTGGCAGCCGCCGAGGTCGGTCACGCCGAGCGGCTTGGTGGCATTGGCGAAAGCGTAGCCCGAGCCCTGGGCACCAGCACCGGGAAAGACACCCGTGTGGTGGTGCTGGGTCATCTGTTGCGCGGTGGCAGTCCGACTGCATTTGACCGCCTGGCCGCCCTGCGCTTTGGTGCCGGTGCAGTGCGCGCGCTGGACGCCGGTCACAGCGGTGTCATGGTGGCACTTGGCATTGATGGGGTGGATTTTGTGGCGCTGGAAGAAGTCGCCGGGCGCATGCGAAACGTTCCTCTGGGTTGCGACACACTGCAAACTGGTCGCGATCTGGGCATCAGTTTCGGTGATTGAGAGCCCGGCACCAGCGCTCAGCCAAGCACCAATGCTGGTTGTGTGTCTGTGCGCGCAGTGGTGCGGCGTGTGTTGCGACTACCTGAAGCGATTTGATGCCGTCAAGTCACTGATTCAGGCAGACTACCCTCTCGCACGGTTTGTCTGGCTGGACGTGGAAGATGAAGCCGACTTCTTGCATCCGCTGGACGTGGACAACTTTCCAACCTTGCTCATTGGCCTGGATGATCAACCTCTTTTTTGGGGTCCGATCACACCGCAGGCAAGCACTTTGGAGCATATGGTGAGAACGCTTGCGCAGGATAGCAACCACCCGGCGTTACCACGCCCGGAACTGGCTACGCTGCTCACGCGAATTCGAGAGCAAAAACTGCAAGCAAGCGCGTCACCCCGCCTGCCTCAAAGCTAATTCTGAAATCAGCCCAGTGCGTCGTTGACTTGCTCGTTGAATTCGGCAAGGCTCACCGCAGCATTCACTTCACGCGGCATGGCGTCCCGCACAGAAAAGACGCCCAGGATCTTGTTGGTGTCGGCCGTAACCACCGCCAAATGCCGAAATCCCCGCTCGATCATGATCAACACCGCGTCAGCCACCTTGGTTTCAGGTGACACACATTGCGGACTGCGCGTCATGATGTCTGCCACCGTGGTCGTCGCAGGGTCAAGCGCCTTGGCCAGCACCCTGGCCATCAGGTCACGCTCGGTGACGATGCCCAGCATGGTGTTGGACGCATCAATGACCAGCACGCTGCTGCTGTTAGCCCGGGTCATCACGCAAGCGGCCATATAAACAGTTGCGGTGGGTAGCACGCTGATAACGTGGCGTTGCGCCATGGATTGAAATACTGTGCGTTCGGTCATAGTGGACTCCTAGTGCAGCAACAAAGTGGGCGAGGCGGTGATTCTGCGCTTAGCGCAGTGCAGCGTTGATTTTGTCCAGCGCCTTGACGCCTGGATTCAATTGCGCTGCGCTCATGGTGTTAAGCGGAACAGCACAGGTGTTAAGCGAGGTGTGCAGATCTGTGGCCAGCGGGTCAATGTACAAAAGACCTGTCACGACTTCGCCCATAGCCGCATGCGACTGCATGTAGCTCATGGCTGCATAGCGATCTGTGGGGTCGTAATCGGTGTGCAGTTTTCGCAGGCGCAGCACAGAACCATCATGCTGTTCCACATCGACCACACTCCCTGGCGGGTAGTTGGCTGTGATTTCGCTGCCGGGTGAAATGAAGTCGATTCGCCCTGCGGCTTCATTGTGCTGGCGCACATAGTCATAGCTCTTGGTGCTGCCACCGTGGTTGTTGAATGTGACACAAGGGCTGATCACATCGATGAACGCGGCACCTCCGTGCGCCATAGCACCCTTGATCAGCGGTACAAGTTGCGCCTTGTCGCCCGAAAAGCTGCGTGCCACATATGTCGCGCCGAGTTGCAGCGCGATGCCTACCAAGTCGACCGGACTGTCGCTGTTGACAACACCCTTTTTGCTCTTGGATCCTCGATCGGCAGTGGCCGAGAACTGTCCCTTGGTCAGTCCATACACACCGTTGTTTTCTACGATGTAGGCCATCCGCACACCACGGCGCATCGCATTGGCAAACTGACCCAAACCGATGGATGCCGAGTCGCCGTCGCCCGAGATGCCCAAATACATCAGTGTTCGGTTGGCCAAGTTGGCGCCGGTCAGCACGCTGGGCATGCGCCCGTGCACGGTGTTGAAACCGTGACTGGCTCCCAAAAAGTAATCTGGCGTTTTTGAACTGCAGCCTATGCCAGAGAGTTTGGCAACCCGGTGCGGTTCGATGTCCAGATCCCAGCAGGCCTGCACGATGGCGGCAGAGATGGAGTCGTGACCGCATCCAGCACACAGGGTTGAGATGCGCCCCTCGTAGTCGCGCCGGGTGTAACCGACCTTATTGGTGTGAAGGGTGGGGTGGTGTAGCCTGGGTTTGGCGATAAAAGTCATACAGCCTCCTTGGCAACGCTCTCGTGAATGGAGCGGATGATGAAGCGCGCGGTGATGGGTGTGCCATCGTAGTGCAGTACACGGATCAATTTCGCTGGATTAACCTCAAGCTCGTTGATGAGCATGGTGCGCATCTGGCCGTCGCGGTTTTGTTCGGCCACAAAGACCTTATCGTGCTCGGCGATGAACTTCGAAACCGACTCTGGGAACGGAAATGCGCAAAGCCGCATGGCATCCACATGGTCGCCATTGCGCTCGAGCACGTCCAGCGCCTCACGCATCGCCGGTGTCGTGGAGCCGTAGTAGATAACGCCCAACTTGGTCGGTTGTTTGGCCTTGCGGAAAATTGGCTGAGGTACTAGGTCAGCGGCGGTTTTGAACTTACGTATTAGCCGCTCCATGTTGTAGATGTAGTCGGCGCCGGCTTCGGAGTACATGGCTTGTGGATTGCGCGAAGTACCACGGGTAAAGAACGCACCCTTGCTGGGGTGGGTGCCGGGAAGCGTGCGCCAAGGGATGCCGTCGCCGTCGACATCCCGGTAACGGCCAAAGGGTTTTCCTGCTTCAAGTTCTTCCGCAGTCATGATCTTGCCGCGGTCGTACTCCTTGGTGTCATCCCATACGAACGGCTTGCACAGCCGTTGATTCATACCAATGTCCAGATCGGTCATCACGAAAATCGGGGTCTGTAGACGTTCGGCCAAGTCGAGGGCGGCCGCCGAATGGGTGAAACACTCATGGGGATCCTGCGGAAACAGCAGTACATGCTTGGTGTCTCCATGAGATGCGTAGGCACATGACAGCAGATCAGACTGCTGAGTGCGTGTAGGCATACCCGTGGACGGTCCGCCACGCTGCACGTTGATGATGGTCACTGGAATTTCGGCAAAGTAGGCCAAGCCGATAAATTCGGTCATCAGCGACACACCTGGTCCAGAGGTCGCAGTGAAGGCGCGTGCGCCGTTCCACCCAGCTCCGACCACCATGCCAATGGACGCCAGTTCGTCTTCCGCTTGGACGATGGCAAACTTGTGCTGCCCCGTGTTGGGGTCAATCCGGAATTTCTCGCAATACTTTTGAAATGCCTCCGGAATCGACGTGGACGGCGTGATCGGATACCAAGCCGCCACCGTGGCACCACCGTACACCAGTCCCAGGCCTGCGGCACTATTGCCGTCTGTAAAGATCTGATCGCCGACGTTGTCTGCGCGCTGGACTCGAATGCCAAGTGGCGCTTGCATATGCTTTTTGACGTAGTCACGCCCCAGGTGCAAGGCCTGGATGTTGGACTCCAACAAGCGTTCTTTGCCTTTGAACTGCTCAGCAAACAGCTTTTCAAACACCTCGGCTTCTACGTCGAGCAGCACCGACAGGGCACCGACATAGATGATGTTCTTGAACAACTGACGTTGACGCGGGTCGGTATAAGCGTTGTTGGCAATTTCGGTGAGAGGCACACCCATGGTGTGTACATCGTCACGAAACTTTGAGGTTGGCATAGGCCGTGTGCTGTCATAAAACAGGTAACCACCCGACTCGATTTCGGCAATATCGGCGTCCCAGGTCTGTGGATTCATGGCGACCATCATGTCCACACCACCGCGCCTGCCGTGGTAACCCTTCTCACACACCCGGGCTTCATACCAAGTTGGCATACCCTGAATGTTGCTTGGGAAGATATTGCGCGGGCTGACTGGGACGCCCATGCGCATCACCGCTTTGGCAAACAGTTCGTTTGCCGAAGCCGAACCTGAGCCATTGACGTTGGCAAATTTGATGACGAAATCGTTGACTGCTTCTATGCGCTTCATGCGGCCTCCGGGTGGGCATTGAGGTGGGCGGTGGCTGGTTTGCTGTCGCGACAGCGTGGCCCGGCCTGTGTTGTGTTCAGCAGGAACTTTTGCATGTCCCAGGCGCCGGTGGGGCAGCGCTCGGCGCACAGCCCACAGTGCAAACAAACGTCTTCGTCCTTGACCATGATGCGGTTCGTTTTGAGTTCGGCCGACACATACAGATCTTGAGACTTGTTGGTGGCCGGGGCCTTCAAGCGAGTGCGCAAATCTGCTTCCTCGCCGTTGGCGGTAAAGGTGATGCAGTCCATCGGACAAATGTCCACGCAGGCATCACACTCGATGCAGGTTGTGCGGTTAAACACGGTTTGCACATCGCAGTTCAGGCAGCGGCTGGCTTCCTTGAACGCGGTGGCCGCATCAAAGCCCAACTCGACCTCGATCTTGATGCTGGCCAGCGCCGTTTCGGCCTTGGCCCAGGGCACCACATAGCGCATATCGTTGGACACATCGTTGCGGTAGCTCCACTCATGAATCCCCATCTTTTGTGACATTAAATTTGTCATGGGCGCGGGGCGCCGCGCCACATCCTCGCCATTGAGCAGCCGGTCAATTGAGACCGCTGCTTCATGTCCGTGGGCTACCGCAGTGATGATGTTTTTGGGACCGTAGGCCGCATCGCCCCCAAAAAACACATTGGGTATGCTGGATTGGAAGCAACCCTCTTTCAAAACGGGCAGTCCCCACTTGTCAAACTCAATGCCGCTGTCGGCTTCGATCCATGGGAAGGCGTTTTCCTGACCAATGGCGACCAACACCGTGTCGCACTCGACCCTGACGTCCGGCTCGCCCGTGGCAATCAGGCTACGCCGGCCTTTTGCGTCGTACTCGGCACGGACGATCTCAAAGGTCATGGCGGTGAGCTTGCCGTTGACATGCTCCACTGCCTTGGGTACGTGGTAATTCAGAATTGGAATGCCTTCATGCTGGGCATCTTCTTTTTCCCAAGGCGAGGCTTTCATTTCCTCAAAGCCACTGCGCACAATGACTTTGACCTCTTTGCCACCCATCCGGCGGGCCGAGCGACAGCAGTCCATGGCGGTGTTGCCTCCACCCAGCACGATCACGCGCTCGCCGACGCTGGTGATGTGGCCAAATGAAACAGACGCCAGCCAGTCAATGCCAATGTGGATGTTGGCGGCAGCCTCGGCGCGCCCTGGCACATCCAAATCCCGGCCACGCGGTGCGCCACTACCCACAAACACTGCGTCATAGTTTTCTGCCAGCAGCGCTTTCATGGATTCCACACGCTCGCCACTGCGGAATTTGATGCCCATGTTAAGGATGTAGCCCGTTTCCTCATCAAGCACAGACTCAGGCAAACGGAATTTTGGGATCTGGGTGCGAACAAATCCACCTGCTTTGGCTTCGCCGTCAAAGATTGTGATCTCGTAGCCTAACGGTGCCAAGTCCCGTGCCACGGTCAGCGAAGCAGGCCCGGCGCCTACGCAGGCAATGCGCTTGCCGTTGAAGGGCGATATGGCGGGCATACGCGATTTGACGTCTTCTTTGAAGTCGGCGGCGACGCGTTTGAGTCGACAAATCGCCACGGGTTCGGGTTTGCTGCCGTTGTTTTCTTCAACCCGAGAACGCCGGCAGGCGGGCTCACAAGGCCGGTCGCAGGTGCGACCCAAAACGCCTGGAAAGACGTTGGACACCCAGTTGATCATGTAGGCGTCGCTGTAGCGGCCTTGTCCGATCAAACGGATGTATTCGGGCACCGGCGTATGCGCCGGACAGGCCCACTGGCAATCGACGACCTTATGAAAATAGGCCGGGTTGGCTGTGTTGGTAGCTTGCAATGTGGTCTCCTCGTCCCGCTTGCCATCAAATCCTCGGTTGCGGGTGCGTGGCATCCTACGCCCGCGCCCTCATGGGATGCGCACTTACGGCTCAAAATTTCCAAATTTACTGATCTAAGTCAAGAAAATACTGCGCGGCAAATAACTTGGTGTTTGATCTACCTCAATTAAATAGCCTGTCAGGCCGTCAAAATGACCCTCTTATGCAAGGAGAAGACGCTTGAAAGACGAAACGCAGAATGACCAATTCAAGGCGCTGGACAAGTGCCACCGCGAGATTCAAGAACATCTGGATCAGCTGACGGATTTGTTCAGCCGGCTAGAGGCCGACAGTGACAGCGCACACTGCCGCCAAAAGGCCAAAACCATTGAGGCTTTTTTCTCGAGCACCTCGCGTGAACACCATGCCGCAGAAGACAAAAACGTGTTCCCCGCATTGCTGGCCAGCGACAACGCCGAGTTGGTGCAGGCGGTGCGCACCCTGCAGCAAGACCATGGCTGGATTGAGCAGAATTGGCTCGAACTCGCACCGATGTTGCGCGCTATTGCGCAAGGTGAAGACTGGGTTGACATGGCCGAGATGCGTAACGCTATTGAAGTGTTTTTGGCGTTGATGCATGACCACATTGTTTTGGAAGAAACCCTGATTTACCCAGAAGCTAAATCCCGTTTGGCGCAAGAAATGGCAAGCCGCGCGGCCCGAATGGCCCCCTGACATGGGCTGACCGAGGTGCGAGGCGTTGACCTGGCACCCGGGTGGAGTCAAGCACCGCCTTACGCGCTGACGGACTCCATCTTCTCAATACCCATTGAGTCCAAAGCGGCCGCAAGGTGCGCCACGCTGCGCTGAGGGTCGTGCAGTTTTTCCAAGCCGAACAGCCCCACCCGAAAACTCATGAAGTCAGCGGGCTCGTCGCACTGCAAAGGCACGCCGGCGGCAGTTTGCAGGCCCAGGGCCAAGAACTTCTTGCTGTTTTGAATGCCAGCATCATTGGTGTAGCTCACCACCACGCCGGGTGCCTTGAAGCCGTCCGCAGCCACGCTTTGGATCCCGCGCGCTTCAAACAGTTGGCGTACTGCGGCGCCCAGGGCTTGTTGTTCGGCCTTGACTTTGGCAAAACCGTAGGCACGCGTTTCATGCATCACTTCGCGCAGGCGCGTCAGCGCATCGGTGGGCATGGTGGCGTGGTAGGCGTGACCACCGCCCTCGTAGGTTTCCATGATCTGCAGCCACTTTTTCAGGTCGCAGGCAAAGCTGGTGCTGGTGGTGGCATCTATCGCGGAGCGGGCGCGCTCGCTTAAGCAAACCATGGCGCAGCAAGGCGAGCCGCTCCAGCCTTTTTGCGGGGCGCTAACCAGCACGTCCACACCCGTGGCCAGCATATCCACCCACATGGCACCGGAGGCTATGCAATCCAGCACCATCAAGCCACCTACCTCATGCACCGCATCTGCCACGGATTTCAAATAGGCATCTGGCAAGATCATGCCGGCGGCGGTTTCCACATGCGGCGCAAACACCACGTCTGGTTTCTTGCTGCGAATGGTGGCCACGACCTCGTCTACCGGGCAGGGAATCCATGGGGATTGCTTGTCGGTGCCGGTGCGTCTTGCCTTTAAAACCGTGGACTCGGCAGGGATGCCACCCATATCAAAAATTTGCGTCCAGCGGTAACTGAACCAGCCATTGCGGATGACCAGCGCCTTTTTGCCGGTGGCGAACTGGCGTGCCACAGCCTCCATGCCAAACGTGCCGCTACCGGGTACCAGCACAGCCGACTTGGCGCAATAGACCTCTTTGAGGATGCTTGAGATGTCGGTCATCACGCCCTGAAAGCGTTTGGACATATGGTTCAGCGCTCGGTCGGTGTAAACCACCGAAAACTCAAGCAGGCCGTCGGGGTCAATGTGGGGAAGCAGTCCGGGCATGATGTGTCTCCTGAAATTATGGTGAAGCGCCGCTCAGCTTAGCATGGCAGCCTGCCGTCAGTGCTGGCTCCTGGGTGGGTCACCCTGGTTGATTCGTCACCCGAACCGGCAGGTTGACAGGGGTCAGCAGCTTTTTGCCATTGGCATCGACAAAGTTGACTTGAAGTTGGTAGTCGCCAGGCGTCAGTTCGAGCAGCGTTTCGGTGTTTCCCTTGACAAGGCGCTGCACTTGCGCGACCTCACCCGCCTTGCTGGCGATCAGTTCGAAATGCCCGGTACGTGCCAGATTGGCATCGCTTGGCGCCACACCGAGTCCAACCACGCCCAGAGCGATCACGGAAAGTGCTGGCAAAACGTCATTGGCGCGAACATTACGCAGGTAAATATGGGGCTCGGTGGTGCGAGGCCGCGTCATCTCATGGGCCAGCCAGCGTTGGCAGGTCTGCGCATAGTCGCTGCTGCTGACTACTGGTGCCGGGTCGGTACGAGCTCCCTCTACGGTGAAACTGATTTCTGAACTGTACACAAAATAGGGCCGGTGTTCATGGTCGGCAAACAGCAAACGCAGGGTGTGGCGGCCAGGTGGAAGCTCAAGCAGTGTGCCGGTTTGCCCTTTACCGAAATGGCGGTAGTTGTTTGAAAAGGGAATCTTGTCCACGTGTGACATGGGCAGGGGGGTATCAAGCAACACATGGTGGTGCCCTGCTGCGGCATGGGCCGTGCCCGCCGGGATGATTCCCATGCCGCGCACCCCAAAATCTATCCAGAACGGTGATGGCACGGTGTCGCCGTTGCGCAAATTGCCAATGCGCACGCTCATGGGTTCGCGCAAATCGGGTCGGGTGCGCCAAACGCTTGAATCCGCCCAGCAGCGTTGGTTTAAAGCTTGGGTTGACGGTTGCGCAGCCACTGGAATCAAGGCCATACACCCAAGCAGCGCCAGCCATCTGGGCAGGCAAAAGCTGGCTTGCCAACCCATCAAACCATGCGAGAGCCAACGCAGAGGTGACTTGAGGCGAAGCTGCATGAACGATTGCTCCCGCACAGATTTCGGTAGGCTCACTTTACCTGCCGACGCTGGCCTGCATCAGCCAATTCTGAAAGACAGTTGCCGCGTGCGGGGCATCGGCCCCATCGGGGCGCACCAGGTAGTAGGCCCGCTGGCTGGCCATGGCGCGGTCGCAGGCCACCACCAGATCGCCCCTTTGAAGTTCGTCTTCGATCAGCAGCCTCGGCACCAGCGCCACGCCCATGCCGTGAACCGCGGCTGCGGCAGTCATGGAAAACTGCTCGAAACGCGGGCCTGCCAATGCCTGGGGCGCGGTCACGTCCTGTGCCTCAAACCATTGCCGCCAGGCCAGCGGGCGAGTGCTTTGCTGCAGCAGGGGCAACTGCGCGACGGACTCGGGCTGCAGACCGGCGGCACATTGCAGCAAGCTGGGTGCGCACACCGGCAGCACCATTTCGTCCAGCAACTTAATGGCTTGCGTGCCTGCCCATTGGCTAACCTGCTCAGGCGTGCCGGCAAACAGCGCGGCATCTAACGGCGTGTCGGCAAACATGAATGGGCGGGTCCGGGTCTCGATGTGCACGGTCAAGTCGGGTTGCTGTACTTTCAGGTCTGGCAGGCGTGGAATCAACCAGCGTGTGGCAAACGTGGGTACGGCCGCCAGGTGCAGCACGCTGCCACGTCCCTGGGTGCTCATGACGTCCAAAGTGTCCTGCTCCAGTGCTTGCAATCGCACGGCCACCTGTGCAGCGTAGTCCCGCCCACGTTCAGTCAAGGTCACGCCGTGGCGGGTTCGTTTGAAAAGGGCGACGCCGACAAATTCCTCAAGTGCGGTGAGCTGGCGCGACACCGCGCCCTGGGTGAGTGCCAGCTCCTGTGCAGCGCGGGTGTAGCTTTGGTGGCGCGCGGCGGCATCGAAGCAGGCCAAGGCTTGAATGGAAGGTATTTTTCTGCGCATGATGTGTTAAATGTACACATTAAGGGTTAAGAGATTTATTGAAAAAGATCAATATTTGTAGCTTTAAGCGCTTTATTTTAAAGGGCTAGAAGCAAAGTATTTGCATAACCACTTGGCTCAATTAAAACAAAAAATAGCATTAGTTATGACGATAAAGAATATCTAAGTGAAAACAAATCGTTTGCAGTGCCTCGTGGCGGCGCGCTACCATGCTCCCATCGTACGAACTGATTCACCACCCGGAGATATCCCATGGCACACGCATCCTTCAACTGGCAAGACCCCTTTTTGCTGGAACAGCAACTCACCGACGACGAGCGCATGGTCAAGGAGGCCGCTGCCGCTTATTGCCAGGACAAACTGCAGCCGCGCGTGATCCAGGCGTTTCGCAACGAACAAACCGACCCCAGCATCTTCCGCGAAATGGGTGAACTCGGCCTACTTGGCCCCACGATTCCCGAGGCGTTTGGTGGCCCCGGCTTAAACTACGTGGCCTATGGCCTGATTGCCCGCGAGGTGGAGCGGGTCGACAGTGGCTACCGCAGCATGATGAGTGTGCAGAGTTCCCTGGTGATGGTGCCCATTTTTGAATTTGGCAACGAGGCCACCAAGCAAAAATACCTGCCCAAGTTGGCCACCGGTGAATGGATTGGTTGCTTTGGCCTGACCGAGCCCAACCACGGTTCTGACCCGGCCAGCATGTTGAGCCGTGCGCACAAGGTGCCTGGCGGCTACAAACTCAGCGGCAACAAAATGTGGATTTCCAACAGCCCGATCGCCGACGTGTTTGTGGTATGGGCCAAAGAGGTCTCCGAGAATGGCACAGTGGGGCCGATTCGCGGTTTTGTCCTGGAGAAGGGTGCCGCGGGCTTGAGCGCCCCGGCCATTCACGGCAAGGTCGGCCTGCGTGCCAGCATCACCGGCGAGATCGTGATGGACGGTGTGTTCTGCTCTGAAGAAAATGCCTTTCCCGAAGTGAAAGGCTTAAAAGGACCGTTCACCTGCCTGAACAGTGCCCGCTACGGCATTGCCTGGGGTGCCTTGGGTGCAGCGGAAGACTGCTGGCTGCGCTCACGCCAATATGTGATGGACCGCCAACAGTTTGGTCGGCCCTTGGCGGCCAACCAACTTATTCAGAAGAAGCTGGCCGACATGCAAACCGACATCGCTCTGGGCCTGCAAGGCTGCTTGCGCTTGGGCCGCATGAAGGATGAAGGCACGGCAGCGGTTGAAATCACCTCAATCCTGAAGCGTAACTCTTGTGGGAAGGCGCTGGACGTGGCCCGCTTGGCGCGCGACATGATGGGTGGCAACGGCATCAGCGACGA
>DFWT01000186.1 GCA_002381045.1 Rhodoferax sp. UBA4127 | reverse complement strand
CAGCCACATCGGCGCAGGTGGCCTTGCCCGGCGTGGGCGTTTTGGCCATGGATTGTGCCGCAGCAGGGCGCGGACCGGCGGGCGCCAGCGCCTCGGCCTTTTCCATATTGGCCGCGTAATCGCTGTTGGGGCAGTAGACGATGGCATCCTCACCCGTAGTGGCGATCACCTGAAACTCTTCGCTCAGGTCGCCACCAATCGCACCACTGTCGGCCGCCACCGCCCGGTAGCGCAAACCAAAGCGGTCAAAAATGCGCCGGTAGGCTTTGGCCATCACCTGGTAGCTGGCTTTGGCGGCGGTTTGGTCGCGGTCAAAGCTGTAGGCATCTTTCATGATGAATTCACGCCCGCGCATCAACCCGAACCGGGGGCGGCGCTCATCACGAAATTTGGTCTGAATCTGATAGAAATTTTTAGGCAACTGCTTGTAGCTGCGAATCTCTTGGCGCGCGATGTCGGTGATGACTTCCTCGCTGGTGGGCTGGACCACAAAATCATTGGCGTGGCGGTCTTTGATGCGCAGCAGCTCAGCGCCCATCTTGTCGAAGCGGCCTGTTTCCTGCCAGAGTTCGGCTGGCTGGACCACTGGCATGGTGAGCTCAACCGCGCCGGCCCGGTTCATTTCTTCGCGCACGATGCGCTCGACCTTTTGCACCACCCGCAGGCCCATCGGCATCAGGGTGTAAATGCCGGCACCCAGCTTCTTGATCATGCCGGCCCGGGTCATCAGCTTGTGACTCACCACTTCGGCGTCGGCAGGTGCCTCTTTGAGGGTTGAAATGAAGAATTGGGAGGCTTTCATGGGGGGAATCCGGCGAACTGAGGGGGCTTTGTCTCTTGATGTACAGCAAGGGCTGTGCATAATCAACACAATTTAAAAATTTGGGGTTTGATTATGCTTGACCGGGACGGCTTTCGNNAGGCGGCATCGATCGGGGCGAAACCCCCGAGCAGGCCATGATTCGGGAATTGCATGAAGAAGTAGGTCTGCAACGCGAACATGTTCGCATTGTGGCCCGCACCCGTGACTGGTTGCGCTATGAGGTGCCAGACCGATACATTCGCCGCGACTCGCGCGGTTTTTACAAAGGCCAGAAGCAAATCTGGTTCTTGTTGCAACTGGTTGGCCACGACTGGGATTTGAACCTGCGCGCCACCGACCACCCAGAGTTTGATGCNNTGGCGTTGGAACGACTACTGGGTACCGCTGGACGCGGTGGTGGAGTTCAAGCGTGACGTTTACGTAACCGCACTGACCGAGCTGGCCCGCTACCTGCCGCGCAATGACCATCGCAATCGTTTTCTGCGCCAGGGCATTCGCCCGATCGACTCTGAGCACGGCGCGTTGGACATGCCGGGTGCTAGTTTCGAACTACCGCCTGGTGCCAGCTTTGAGCCCGAGCCACGCGCCGGCAATGACCATGTTTAATTGCACCCACCGTTTACCTCATACCCAGCCGCGCTTTGGCCGGTGGCTGGCTTGCGGCTTGCTCACCTGCGCGGCAGCAGTACAGGCCGCCATGCCCGCCATGGACCCCGACTGGAAGGAAACCGACGCACCCACGGCGCCCGCCTTCAGCACCAGCCAGCTGCTGCCCATTGAGATGCCGAGCTACGTGAGTTTGAAGTTCGGCGTGGACCCAGCCACCTTGACCATCACACCTGACGGCATCGTGCGCTATGTGATGGTGGCGACCAACGCAGGCGGCTCAGTCAACGCCATGTACGAGGGCATTCGGTGTGCCACGGGCGAGGTTAAAACCTATGCGCGCACCAACTCCAGTGGTGCTTGGTCTTATGTGAAGGAGCCGACTTGGCGCAACCTCACTGACAACATGCCAAGCAAACATGCCGTGGCATTGGCCCGGCAAGGCGCTTGTGATGGCCGCGCTGCTGCGGCCAGTTCAACGGCTGACATTGTCAAGGCACTGAAGAAATAAACCGGTTGGTCGGGGCTTGGCGGCTTGCCCCGGCGGCGAGTCAGAACCTGCCGGTTAACGGCTGAGTACCAGGTTGTCTCGGTGCACCATTTCTGGCTCGGCTGCATAACCCAACAAAGCCTCAAACGCACTGGACGGTTTGCGACAAATCAGCCTCGCTTCGGCGCTGGCGTAGTTGGCCAAACCCCTGGCTACCTCCAGGCCTTGAGGGTCACGAATGGCAATCACGTCCCCTCGCGAAAAATCGCCGTCCACCCCGGTCATGCCGATCGGCAGCAGGCTGGAACCACCCCCACACAGCTTGGCCACCGCGCCTGCGTCCACGATCACCGCGCCCCGCATTTGCAAGTGGTCGGCAATCCACTGCTTTCGCGCCTGGGTTTTCTGAGTCGGTGCCACCAGCAAAGTGCCTATGGCCTCACCACGGCTCAAGCGCAACAGCACATCCGGCTCACGGCCCCAGGCGATCACGGTGGACGCACCCGAACCGGCCGCGCGTTTGGCTGCCAGAATCTTGGTAATCATGCCGCCGCGCCCCAGGCTGCTGCCCGTGCCACCGGCCATGGCCTCCAGAGCGGCGTCACCCGCCTGGCCCACATGCACAAACTGGGCATTGGCGTCTTTGCGCGGGTCGGCGGTGTACAGGCCTTTTTGGTCGGTCAAGATAACCAAGGCATCGGCTTCGATCAGGTTGGCTACCAGTGCGCCCAGCGTGTCGTTGTCACCAAACTTGATCTCGTCATTGACCACCGTGTCGTTCTCGTTGATGACCGGCACCACACCCAGTTTGAGTAGGGTCAGCAAAGTGGAACGCGCATTCAGGTAACGCTCGCGGTCCGCCAGGTCGGCGTGCGTCAATAGCACCTGCGCACTGCCCAAGCCCATTTCACGCAATTTGGTCTCATACATCTGCGCCAGGCCCATCTGGCCCACGGCAGCCGCGGCTTGCAATTCATGCACCTGATGCGGGCGGGTCGCCCAGCCCAGGCGCTTCATGCCTTCCGCGATGGCGCCGCTGGAGACCATGATGACCTCGCGCCCGTCACGCACCAAGTCTGCCAGTTGACGGCACCATTCGCCAATCGCCTCGGCGTCCAGACCACGACCTTCGTTGGTGACCAGACTCGATCCGACCTTGACGACCAGACGCCGTGCATTGCGCAATGTGGTGTTTTGAATTTCTTGAGTCATTTTGACTCCTAGCCCTTATGAAATAAGCGCAAAGCGCTATTGAATTAAGTGCAAATCAGGCCGGGCCAGTATCCGCTGCAAAACGTGGGTCGACCACCTCAGGCGCGGTTTCCAGTTTTTGCTGGGTGTTGATGTGCTTGAACACGGTTTTGATCAGTTGTTCGCAGCCTTCACGGGTCAAGGCTGAAATTTCAAACACCGGGCCTTTGAATTTGAAACGCTTGACGAAATCTTTGACCAAAGCCTCGCGCTCATCCAGCGGCACCATGTCGAGCTTGTTCAGCACCAACCAACGTGGCTTGGCGTGAAGAGCGGGGTCGTACTTTTTGAGTTCGTTCACAATGGCTTTGGCCTGCGCCACGATGTCCACGCCCGAGTCAAACGGCGCCATGTCGACGATATGCAGGAGCAAGCGAGTGCGCTGCAAATGACGTAAAAACAAATGGCCTAGGCCTGCGCCTTCGGCCGCACCTTCAATCAAACCCGGCAAATCCGCCACCACAAAACTTTGTTCCGGCCCGACACGAACCACCCCCAGATTGGGGTGCAAGGTGGTGAACGGATAGTCTGCAATGCGCGGGCGCGCGTTCGAAATGGCCGTGATCAGCGTGGACTTGCCGGCATTGGGCATGCCCAACAAACCCACATCAGCCAAAACCTTGAGTTCGAGCTTGAGGTTGCGCTTTTCACCGGGCCAGCCGGGCGTCTTCTGGCGCGGNNTCACCGGTTTCGGCATCGGTGATGATGGTGCCCACCGGCATCTTGAGGGTGATGTCGTCACCGGCGGCACCAAACATGTCGGAACCCATGCCATGCTGGCCACGCTGCGCGTCATGGCGGCGAGAAAACCGGTAGTCCACCAGCGTGTTGAGGTTGGGGTCGGCCACCGCGAACACATGGCCACCACGGCCACCGTCGCCGCCATTGGGACCGCCAAACTCTTTGTACTTTTCATGCCGGAACGAGACGCAGCCCGCCCCACCGTCTCCGGCAGAGATGTCGATGTAGGCTTCGTCAACGAACTTCATGGTATCTTGGTTCCCAAATAAAAAACCCCGCGACGTGCGCAGGGTCTTGCGTGAGCGCCGCCAGCAGTTAGGCTGCGGAAATGCTCACAGTTTGGCGGTTCAGCGCGCCTTTGATGGCAAAACCCACATGCCCGTCTTTCAGGGCGAACAAGGTGTGGTCTTTGCCGATGCCGACGTTATCACCGGGATGGAACTTGGTGCCACGTTGACGCACGATGATCGCACCTGCGCTCACCATTTCGCCGCCGTAAGCCTTCACACCGAGCATCTTGGGCTTGGAATCGCGCCCGTTGCGTGTTGAGCCGCCGCCTTTTTTGTGTGCCATGACTCTCGCTCCTTATGCAGTGATTGCACCCACCAGCAGTTCAGTGAACTGCTGACGATGCCCTTGGCGTTTCTGATAGTGCTTGCGACGGCGCATCTTGAAGATGCTGACCTTGTCGTGTTTGCCATGCGCCACCACTGTGACGCTTACAGATGCACCTGACACCAAGGGCGTGCCGACCTTGAGTTCTGCGCCGCTACCGACAGCAAGAACCTGATCCAACACGATTTCTTGGCCTACATCCGCAGCAATCTGTTCTACTTTAATTTTTTCGCCGCTGGCAACACGATACTGTTTGCCACCGGTTTTTATGACCGCGTACATATTGACCTCTTAAAAGAAAGCTCCGCGAACGAATTTTCGCAGAGCCCGGCATTATGACATAGCTCAGCCAAATCACCAAGTTGTGCGCATCTCGCCGCTGTATACCGCTCTGAAACTGCGCCAACGCTTCCTATAATCCAGCGTTCTAACCGGGCCATTGACTTGCAAGCCACCCCTTCTAATAACAATTCCGTTGCGATCGTCGCGCAAGACATGCGCGAGGTGGATCAGGTCATTGCCCAGCGCCTGGCATCCGGTGTGCCACTGGTTGGGCAAGTCTCCAAGTACATCATTTCCGCTGGTGGCAAGCGCCTTCGCCCAGCGCTGCTGTTGATGATCTGCGGGGCACTCGGCTTCAAGGGTGCCCAACGCTTTAACCTGGCGGCAGTGGTCGAATTCATCCACACCGCCACGCTCTTGCACGATGATGTGGTGGACGACTCCTCCATGCGGCGCGGCAATGCGACAGCCAATGAAACTTTCGGCAATCCGGCCAGTGTGCTGGTAGGTGATTTTTTGTACTCGCGCGCGTTCCAGATGATGGTCGACGCCCAAAGCATGCGTGTGATGGAAGTCCTGGCCGATGCCACCAACATCATCGCAGAGGGCGAAGTGATGCAATTGATGAACATGCACAACGCCGCGCTGGACGAAGCGGGCTATCTGCAGGTTATTCGCTCCAAGACGGCCAAACTGTTCGAAGCCAGTGCGCGGGTCGGTGCATTGTTGGCCCAAGCCAGCCCGGAAATTGAAGCTGCCTGCGCTGATTACGGCCAAGCCTTGGGCACCGCGTTTCAGGTGATAGACGACGTGCTGGACTACACAGGCGATGCCAGTGTGATGGGCAAAAACTTGGGTGACGATTTGCGGGAAGGCAAAAACACCTTGCCACTGATTGCGGCCATGCAGCGCGGTAGCGACGAAGAGCGACAGTTGATTCAATCTGCCATTGAAACCGGCGACTTGAACCAGATTGAACAAGTGGTGGCTATCGTTGTCAACAGCGGCGCTTTGGACGTCGCAAGGCAAGCAGCTGCCTCCGAAGCCCGGCGCGCCATGGCTGCGGCGCAGCGCTTGCCAGACAATGAATATTCGAGGGCTTTGGTACAATTAGCTGCTCAGTTGCTTGAGCGCCAAGCCTGAAAAAATCGGAATGTAGCGCAGCCTGGTAGCGCACTTCGTTCGGGACGAAGGGGTCGGAGGTTCGAATCCTCTCATTCCGACCATATAAATCAACGGGTTAGCAGCTTTTAATTGCTAACCCGTTTTGCTTTACTGTTTAAAAAGTTTAATTTAGCCACACTTTTAGCCACACCGCTGATGCGACGAAGCAGTTGATAGGTGATGTGAGGAAAATGGCACTGCAAATCACCCTACCTCTCAAAGCCGTCACCTTCTCCTCTTCCGTCAGCTTCCCACGTTAAGCATCTAGGTCCACAGCCTCGAGCTCGGAGTAGAGTTTTCCCCCTCAGCCAAACACTGCCAAGCGATACAGTCCCGGGGGGGCAGGGCTGAACCCAGCCGACGTTCGGCACCTGCCTTGTTTCAGTTTCCCCGTGCTTTTCGAACGCATGATCTCCACCCATGCTCAAAAAAAGTGGGGGCACTGGGGGCAACTGTGGATAACTGCCCTAACCCATTGTCAAGATTGAGGAATTCTGCCCCCGCTTTGACTGGGGGCAAATCGCATTTGACTGAGGGCACTGGGGGCAGTCGTGTCCGCGAACGTCCGCCAAGGCCCAGCCGGTCATTTGCTTGATGCTGGAGTTTTTCTCGCTGGCCAGGCACGGCCGGCCATCCGGTGCATGACTTGCACTATTTCGTGACGATTACAAATCAAGCGCAAAGATCTCAGGCGGTATGCGGTAGCACCAAGTATTGCCAATGCCGGGCAGGCGCGGTCTGCAGTCGAATGCGCGGCCTTTGTCAGGTATCAGACAGCCATGATCCAGCAGCACACGCGCCACCGTCTTAGGGTCAAAGCCTTGGCAAACCTCGGCTTTGAATGTCTCGGACAGAATGAAATATTCAAAGCTCACACCCTCACCCAGCGTCGCTGGCATTCGGTCGCCAAACGAGTTACCCAATTGCAAATTGCTCTTGTTGGGCTGACCATCCTCGTTCAACATCCGCCGCACGCCAGCGCGGTTCAAGGTCTTGGATGCCTGGTCATCGCTACCTCGGTGCCACATGGCAAAACGGCCCTCAGCATTGAGTTCCAAGAAGCGCCGCACTTGCCGCAGCATGGTCACGATCTCGCCATTGCCGATGCCACCACGGGCTGCCAGCCAGGCATTGAAGCATGCACGGGCAGCCCTCTCGCTTTCGCCCGTTGGCCAGCCGGTCAGCCCCGCCACCGTGGCGATCTCGCCCGCAGCACCCACCAGTGCAAAGCGTGCACCCACTCGCTCAACCTGCCCGCTGCAATCCTTGGGGATCATTGATTGCGCCAGGGCGTTTGATGCGTTGCGAATGTCTGCCTTCAAGGTGTCGGCATGTTCGGTCAACCATTGCAGCCAATCGCGGCCAGTGGCACCGTACACCGTTTGGGCCTGCCCGGTGATGTGCTTGGCAAAGGCTGAGCCGCCTTCCAAGCCATGCAGGCTTTCAAAGGCACCCAGCCCGGCCCCTGCATCAGCTGGAATGTCGGCCATGCGCACTTCCTGCCCAGTTCGGGTGCGCTTCATGCCTTCTGCCATGTGGTCAGATAGGCCCAGTTCACCAGCGGATAGAAACAGCAGCCGCCAAGCCTGTCGGGCGCGCGGTGTGCCGGTACGGGTAGCACGTGCCTTGCCTTGTTCGTTGGCCAGCATGTAGGCACATTCGCCTGCCGTCTTGGGGTCGATCTGTGCCAGTTCATCCAGGATCAGCAGACAGTCACTGTGCTGCGCTGCAGTGGCTTCAAGGGCGTTGTCGGTGCTGCGCCAGCGCTGCAAGTAACTGGTGCCACCATAGACGCTGGCGGCCAGCTTCAGTGCCGTGGTCTTGCCGCTTGAACTGTCGCCCCGGTAGTGAAACCCGCCGGACTCCATGCCCGCCGGACGCAGCATTGGTCCGGCAAAGGCACACGCCACCGCGAAGGCCAGGCGGGAATTGCCAACACACAATGCGCCCACACGCTCGCGCCATTGGTCGGCCGTGCCCTTGACGCGAAACGTGTTTTCCACCGGGTTGTCACTTTGAAAGACGATGCGCTCTGCATCGTCGCCGATGGTTTCCTTGGGCAGCACAAAGGCCCGGCCATGCCAGCCGATGCGGTCGGTACAGCTTGCAAACTCGGCAGGGGTGCGAGTTTGGATGTACTGGGTCAACCTGGTGCGGGCACGGGGCGTGGTGGCAATTCGCAGGCCCATGTTCAATAGCGTGGCCCGGTACTCGCACCCATCAGCGCTCAGCATGCGCGCGGGCATAGCCCAGGTCTTGACGTGCCCCAGCGGATCGGCAAAGACCAGCAAATAACCCCAGCAGCCGTCCTGGTCGCGGGTCAGGGCTTGCACATCCACACGGCTACAAAGCCATTCGGGCGGCTTGCGTTTGCCGTCTCGGTCGACTCCGCAAAACCACACGCCGATATCGTCAACCGTGAAGGGGTCGATCGCGTCTATGTCACATGACCACACCACATCAAGCACGGCTGTCTGATTCAAATACGACGCACGGCACGAGCTCGTAAGCGGCGGGTTGATCAGCGGCGCAGATTTTGCCCGCGATCAATGCGTCGATCATGATTGCTCTGCCGCTTGAATGCGCTCGGCAATCCATTGATCAATCTTGGATGCTGGCCAACACACGGCCCGGCGGCTCAGTCTCAGGGGGCGTGGGAATTCTGGCGGGTTGCGATTGAACATCTCATAAATCGNNTGTTCGCCACCATCCATATACGGTTGAGGCGCAAGTTCTGTTTGTCGGGATCAAAAGTACCCCGGCTCTGGACAGCCTGCCGGTGGTGTTGCCGAGGTGTTTGGTCTGGGTTTGAGTGTTGACGCCACGGTGTCCGAAAAGGCAATTGCCCAGGGGTAGTGGGCACCAGCAAGACTCCCATACGGGAGTGCAGCGCCCCTGTTTAGGCGCTAGGATGGATCTTCATGCTGGTAGGTGCTCTGGCCGCGCAACGAATCGGCTGGCGACACAGCATGCGTGACAGACGTGCTGGCAGGAGAACCAAAATATGGCGACTGACGGCGTACCGACTGGGGCTCTCAGAAAATCAATGTACCGGGAACCTGCCCGTAGCTAGCGACTTTTTGGTGACCGAAGGTGTTGCATCTTTTCGCACTTGAAGTGGTTGCAAGCGGCCCTTGTAGAAAAGATGTTGTCGATGCTTTAGTGTGTATGGTGTACGGACGATTGGCGTACAATTACTTTACCCTACACGTGAACATTTTTTTGGGTAAGGATGAAGAACATGCAAGTCAATATCAGCTCCCCCACCAAGGCCAGAGGCTCACGGCTTGAGGCGCGCATTAGCAACGAACAAAAAGCGCTGTTTCAGCAAGCCGCGATGCTCTCCACTCGAACTTTAAGTGAGTTTGTGGTCGCCA
>DFWT01000266.1:3701-17537 GCA_002381045.1 Rhodoferax sp. UBA4127 | reverse complement strand
GCAGCGAGCGTGAACGCATGTTCGACCCCTTCACGGTTGATGATCGTGGCGTTTGGTTTTGCGGTGCCGACCACGACGGCAAGCGCAAGCCCCCTGAGTGGCTTTGCAGCCGTTTGGATGTTCAAGCACTGACCCGCGACCAGAACGGCTGCGGCTGGGGTTACCTGCTGGCCTTTGCCGATCCACTGGGGCACGTCAAGACCTGGGCCATGCCTGCTCGCATGCTGAGCGCTGACGGCGGCGAGTACCGGGCCACACTGCTGAACATGGGCCTGCGCATTGCCACCACGCCCCGCGCCCGCACGATGTTGACCCAGTACATCCAAACCCGCACCCCCGCCGAGTTTGCAAGCTGTACCGACCGCATCGGCTGGCATGGCCGGGCCTTTGTGCTACCAAAGGAAACCATCGGCGACGATGCAGAGCGCATCGTCTTTCAGAGCGAAAACGCAGTGGAAAACACATTTCGCGTCAAGGGCACGGCCGATCAATGGCGCGAGCGTGTAGGAGCCTTGTGTGTTGGCAATTCTCGCCTGGTCTTCGCTGTGGCATGTGCATTTGCCGGGCCAATGCTGCGCCCGGCGGGGATGGAGAGTGGCGGGTTTCATTACCGGGGCGATTCATCCGGTGGCAAAACCACGGCATTGAAGCTGGCCGCCAGCGTGTACGGTGGCACCAGTTATTTGCAGCGGTGGCGAAGCACCGACAACGCACTTGAGGCCACGGCGGCGGCGCACAGCGACTGCCTACTTATTCTTGATGAACTGGCACAGATTGACCCCAAGACGGCAGGCGAATGCGCCTACATGCTGGCCAACGAACAGGGCAAAGCACGGGCCACCCGCACCGGCACGCCACGCCCCCGGCAGGCCTGGCGGCTGCTGTTTTTATCCGCGGGTGAACTGGGCTTGTCTGATCACATGGCCGAAGGCATGAAGCGCACACGCACCGGTCAGGAAGTACGCATGGCCGACATTCCGGCAGATGCCGGGGCCGGGCTGGGTGCGTTCGAGAACCTGCACGGCATGGAAGGTGGCTCAGCCTTTGCGAAGCACATCACCGGGCAAGCCCAGACGGTCTACGGTGCCACTGGCCGCGCCTGGCTGCATTGGTTGACCGACCATGCCGACACTCTCAAGACGGGTATTCGCAATGCATCAGACGTCCTGGCGCAATCGATGATTCCCAAGGATTGCAGTGGGCAGGTTGAGCGAGTGGGTGCACGCTTTGCGCTGGTGGGTGCTGCGGGCGAGATGGCGACGGCGGCGGGCCTGACCGGCTGGCCAACGGGCGAAAGCGAACGGGCCGCTCATGCCTGCTTCAATGCCTGGCTGGCAGCCCGTGGTGGCATCGGCAATGGTGAGATCGTGGCCATGCTGCGGCAAGTGCGGCGTTTCCTGGAACTCAACGCTGAGGGCCGCTTTGCCATGTGGCACCGGGGCAGCGATGATCACGCCCCCAAGACCTCGAACCGGGCAGGCGTGCGGCGTGTGCTGAACGAGGATGGTGAACCAGTCAAAACGAATCGCCGTCTTGGGGCTGAGTATGGCGACCGGATGCCAGTGGCGCTGGGTGACGACGTGAGCTTTGAATACTTCATCCTGACTGAGACATTCAAGGTCGAGGTTTGCCAAGGCTTTGACCATAAGACGGTGGCCCGTGTGCTGCTGGATCACGGCTGCCTGATGCCCGACAAGGGTCGTGCATTCGACTGTAGACCGCGCCTGCCTGGCATTGGAAACACGTGGTGCTACCGCATACCGCCTGCGATCTTTGCGCTTGATTTCTGATCGCCATGAAATAGCACAAGTCATGCACGTGATGGCCGGCCGTACCTGGCCAGCGAGAACGACTCCAGCACCAAGCAAATGAACGGCAGGACGCTGGTGGACGTCCGCGGACACGACTGCCCCCAGTGCCCCCAGTCAAAGTCGACTTGCCCCCAGTCAAACTGGGGGCAGAATTCTTCAATAATGACAATGGGTTAGGGTAGTTATCCACAGTTGCCCCCAGTGCCCCCACTTTTTTTGAGCATGGGTGGCGATTAGGTGCGGCAAATTGAAATAAAAACGACCCCGGGGCCGATGCTGCGTCACGGATTGGACAGGGGTACCGCCCCTTATTGGGCGCTACCGTGCCGCGTCAGAGGCGGGCAATTCGAAACGCGATTGCTGACTGTTCCATGGGTGCCGTAAGGTGTTGTGATACTTATCGGAACATAAGCAATATGAACTGGCAATCAAGAATATTCTGGCAATATTCTGGCAACGGAGCAAAAAATAAAAAAGCCTGCTATCGAATATCTAGCAGGCTTTCTATGTGCCATAGGGCTTATCTGGTGGGAACTGAGAGATTCGAACTCTCGACCTACGGATTAAGAGTCCGCTGCTCTACCAGCTGAGCTAAGTTCCCGTTGACGTTTGAAAGCGTCAAACCGACTTGGAATTGTAGCGGCAAAGCGCCAGCCAAATTGACTTCGCGCTGCTGAAAACAGACCTACATCTGCAGGCGTTCCCCATCGTTGCCTGCACCGTGAGAGACCCAGCCCGAGCAGGGGACGCACCTAGCTGTTCGACGGCCTCAGTCACATCCAGTCCTAACGCAGGCAGCACGCCTCACGCAGCGTCAAGCCAGGCTGGGGAGGGTTAAAAAATCGGGTCATCGTGTGGTGCCTCTCAGTGGGTGCAAGCCCGGTCCCGACAGGTTCAAATCTCAGCCACCGAAGCGCCAGCGAATTCAGCTTGCCAATGGTTCAGTGATGCGGGCGATTCGCGCCATCACCTCTGGCGTGAGCTTCGCAATCACATTCACAGCCGCCAAGTTGTCTTGCAATTGGCTGAGCTTGGATGCCCCGGTTATGACAGTGCTTACCCTTGAGTTGGATGCTACCCAGGCGATGGCCAGTTGACTCATAGAACAGCCCAAGTCAGCAGCGACAGCCTCTAACTGCGTGACTGCCGCGTTCTTGGCGTTGTCCGTCAAACCCTCCACCAAGAACCCCATACCCTTGACAGCGCCACGGCTTCCCTGTGGCACACCCTTGCGGTATTTGCCAGTCAGCAGACCGCTGGCTAAGGGGCTCCAGGTGGTTAGCCCCAGACCAATATCGTCGTACAGCGTGGCATATTCTTGCTCGACCCGATGTCGGTGAAACAGGTGGTATTGCGGCTGCTCCATGACTGGTTTGTGAAGGTGGTTCCGGTCCGCAATATTCCATGCGGTCCGAATGTCTGCGGCAGACCATTCGCTGGTACCCCAGTAAAGGGCTTTGCCCCGGTTAATCATGTCGCTCATGGCCCAAACGGTTTCCTCGATGGGCGTGTGGGGGTCAGGGCGATGACAAAAAACCAAGTCAAAGAAATCAAGCCCTATGCGCTTGAGTGAGCCATCGATGGCCTGCGTCAAGTACTTGCGGTTGAGCGTGTCTTTCTGATTGACGGTCGGGCCATTTGCATCAAGCCCCCAAAAAAACTTGGTTGAAACTGTATAACTGAGCCGGGGCCATTTCAAAGCCTTAATGGCTTCGCCCATGACGACTTCACTTTGACCTTTGGCGTAGGCTTCCGCATTGTCAAAAAAATTGACGCCCGCGTCGAACGCGGCGGCCATCATCTCGCGCGCTGCTGAAACGTCCACCTGATTGTGGTAAGTTACCCAAGAGCCCAATGAGAGTTCACTGACCTGAAGACCACTGCGGCCAAGTCGTCGGTATTGCATAAAGGTTCCTTGAAGTTGGCGGTCAATCGCCTGAGGCTACCAGACCCCGCCAATTTGAATCAACCAGCCAGGTGCCAATTCCATTTTTATGACACAACTACCCCTGCAGCCTGATGCATCCAAGCCTTTACTGATGCGCTTGGTGCTTGCTCGCCCGAGGCTGATCAGCAGCGTTGTCATCGGCGCCATGGCCGCAAGTGCGCTCCCTGTCTGGTTTGACATGCACTGGATTACACGGGTCATCATTGGCTGGAACGTTGGGGCTTGTCTTTACTTGTTGCTGGCCGCACAAATGATGTTTTGGTCATCACACGAAAAAATGCGAATCCGAGCCATGCAAGAAGATGAGGGTAGTCTTGTGATACTTGCTTTTGTTGTCACCGCTTCACTCATGTGTCTCGGTGCCATCGTGGTGGAATTGGCGCTAGCCAAAGACCTCAAGGGCATGCTGCGTTACACCCACATCTCGTTGGCAGCGTTGACCATCGTGTCATCATGGGCGTTTACCCAGGTCATGTTTGCCTTGCACTATGCCCATGACTATTACGTCCGGGACGCGCGCGGCGAACATGGTGGACTGGATTTTCCAGGTGAGCCAACCCCGGACTATGGGGACTTCCTGTATTTTTCCTGCATCATTGGCACATCCGGGCAAACCGCCGACGTCAACATTACCAGCCGCAAAATGCGAAGAATCAACATGATGCACTGCGTGTTGGCGTTCTTCTTCAACACCACCTTGGTCGCCCTGACCATCAACATCGCCTCGGGCCTATTCTGAACACGCCCGAGGGCTGAAGGTCGCCCAAATCTACATCAGCAGGTGTTCCCCAGCGTTGTCACCCCCAAGCGTGACGTAGTTCACTTTGCGGATGTCCATCAGCTTTTTGCCGCCCGAATAGCTGATGGAGCTTTGCACGTCTTGTTCCATTTCGATCAGGGTCCCGGCCAGCTTGCCTTTGATGGGTTCCAGAATGCGTTTGCCCTCCGCCTGCGGCTTCGCCCTCCGGTTTCCAAGTGTTGGGTCGGGACAGGTTCGGTGCTGGGTCGGTTCGGGGAGGGCATGGCGGGGGTGCGGTTGGGGTGGCGTTGCAGCGTTGCGGCAGTTTCGGCGGC
Organism: Rhodoferax sp. UBA4127; assembly: GCA_002381045.1. Classification (GTDB taxonomy): domain Bacteria; phylum Pseudomonadota; class Gammaproteobacteria; order Burkholderiales; family Burkholderiaceae_C; genus Rhodoferax. The sequence continues at coordinate 12,704 of DFWT01000266.1, read as the reverse complement.
AGCGGGGTGGGTGGTGCGGGGTGGAAAACTGAAATTCTGGAAAGCTGCGGCGGTGGGTGGGTGTCCTTGGGCGCGGCAATCGGGTCGGGGTTTGCTCGGCGTAGGACTGCTGCAACATTGCAAACGCGAAGTTTCGGCAGATGTTGACCCAAATCAGAGAGTGGGCAAAGAAGACTGCTGTCGTCAATTACTCCCACCTTCCAAGCATGGCTACCGGTGAGAATGCACGCACAGAGCCACGAACTGGCCAGTACATCGTTGGGTACAAGGCATCTTAACCTTGACCTATTGGACCGATTCAATGGAATCTGGAGATCGAATCACTTGGCAGACAGTTGCCCAAGGAGTTCCGCGATCTGGCGGTCACGCTCGTTCGCACCTAAATCGTGCAGCGCTAGTAAATGGCTCGAATGACGATCTTCAGGATTTTGAATGTATCAGTAACCAGAGAACACTAGTTATTGATAAATTAGTATCATAAATTTTTTAAAAATTAGATTATCTTTCTAAGGGTGATGATATGGCTAACTGGTTGGTAAGTGGAGTTATGTTGTTAAAAGGATTGCCTAAAGACGCGCCAATGGTCATTGAGCCTCTATCGCATGTTTTTTTGAAAATGCTTAGTGAAGAGCCTGAGCATTTGAATATTTCTGATCTTATTGATAATGATTTGGCATTCGGATTTATTGCCGGTGCAACTTTAAGTACAGTTAGAAATGTTCTCTCAAATGTTAAAAAAGACGTATACGTTAAAATATTAAGTCTTGTTTTTCAGCGAATATTCTATGGTCATGAAAAACTTTACGAAATTGATAATATCGTTAAAGAAAAAATGCTTTTTTTTGAGGAGAATGGAACTTCCTTTTTTCAACGTGCATTTCAACTTGGCGAAAGATACTTTTCTAATTTTCCAAATGAATATCAAGAGGAGTTTATAAGCATTAATTTTTCTGAAATGATGGCGGGTAATATTGTTGCGTTAACTATTATGGAATTAAGTTAATGTAATTGATCTGGTTGCTGAGTTCGGCACAGGTTCGGTACTAGATGGTCTGGTGCGTTACATCGTTACAGCGTTGCTGTAGTTCGGTGGGGGGGCAATAGCGGGGCAGGGGCGGGCGTTGCAGCGGCGGCTATTCGACAAAGTTAAGACGAGAGGGAGCCACAGCACTGTAGTTCGGGAAGTCCCTTGGCTAACCAATCACGAAACGTCGTCTGTAATGTTGCAACCTTTGCGCGAGGCAAAGCTGCCTGTATTCGCTTCGCTGTGTTAGCCAATACAAATTCATCAGGGTTCAAAATGTACCAACAGGATTCCCCAATCGGGAGATCGTCTTGGACCCGATGAATTGAGTTTAGAAGATATTTATCAACATCACACTCAAAGGACATCCCAACGATGACAAAAGTGCGATTCCAAATGAATTTGTTGAACGCTATGTTTCCCTCAGTTGTCGCGATTCGCGCATCAGGTGGATCTGACTCAAGAACGAATTCACTACGATAAGAGTTGTTCGGCGTTTGTTCGACGGTCCCATTGAGGTGATAAACGTGAGTTTCCGCGCACCACGGTGGTTGAACAGTTAATCCCATTTCAAGAATCTCGCGTTGTAGCAAATAGTCCCAGTTTGTCGTGTGGAATTGATGCTGCCACGGTGGCACAGTGTGATTAGCAAGGATAGTGAGAAATCTTTTGATGTCGCCTGTGAGTACGTGGGGTTGAGACATCTGTTTCAAAATTTCGTCCTTGATCTTTGCTACAGCCTCCGCACGGGGAAGTAATGACCATTCTGGTGGTACCGCCCAGGTTAGTCCACAGCTGATCGAAAGCCCTCGTCCAAAGAACCAGTCGACGCGAGAGAGCATAAATTAGGCGTTACCTTTTCGCCCTTTCTACTGCTAAAGAGGCAGACCCGCCGCGCGGAATGCATCTTGAATAATCTTTGCCTCACGGGTATATCCATTACTTTCAAGATATTTAACAAACACGGGCCATGGTGGAATGTTGCTGCAATAGGTGTTTGGACCGTCAGAATGCGTACTCAGCCCACCACCGTTGTAGGTACTCAGCCCACCACCGTTGTAAGTACTTAGTCCACCACCGTTATAGGTGCTTAGTCCACCACCGTTGTAGGTGCTTAGTCCACCACCGTTGTAGGTACTTAGTCCACCTCCGTTATAGGTACTTAGTCCACCACCGTTATATGTGCTTAACCCTCCACCGTTGGAGGTCGATGCACCACCCCCCGGTGATGTACTCATACCACCGCCAACGGATGTGCTCAAACCACCACCTGGGGATGTTGATTGATTGCGCGGCCATGTACCCCCGGGGCAGGCTTGCACTGTCAACGATGTTGCAATTACTGCAAAAATAAACAAGATTTTCATGGACAACTCCGTGTGGTCTTGAACATTTTATGGACGTGTTGCTCAATGAGAAATCCCTGGGTGCTTTTCTTACCCAACTCCACCCCACATAAAGGAACCCTATGTCAATTCAACTACTCGTCCTTTCATTGACCGTGGCCGTCGGCGCCGTTGCCCTCATCAAGCTCGGCGCACTGTCTGTCTGGGTCACTGTGCTGTCACTGGCCCTGAAGGCAGCAATGCTCGCCATCGCAGCCATTGGCCTGTTCACCCTTGGCCGATTTGCCTGGACACGCTGGCAGCCAAAGTAACCTTTGCCGGGTCAGTCATGCTTTGACCCAAACCCAACCGATGGCCTGCCTCCCGAAAGGGATGCGGGCTTTTTTTCGTCCCCACAAAGGAGACTCTATGCAAATCATTCGTGACCCGGTTACCGGTGTCGCTGATCCGGACCTGCGCACCCTCATCAGTCGTGTCTTTACCTGTGTCAGCGACTGCCCCGAGATTCTTGGCTTCATTCTGGTTGTTGAACCCGGCGACACCCTGGCAGAGTTGGAGGCACAGCTTGGCTTTTCCATTCTCGATCGCCGCCAAGAATTCATCCAGGAACACGACCATTGGTTCGAATTGGTCTTTGTGACCGGGCAGGACGGTTACGGTTTTGAAGTGTTCCTGAGCAAATCCGACGGCATCAATCCAGACCTGTTGGCGATGTGCCAGCGCTATGCAACACCGGGCAGCGTCTGAGCATGGCCTACCACCGCTCATCCGCCAATCGCCTTCGCCTTTCCCAAGTTTTGCCACCGGTACAGCCACCGGTACAGCCACAGCTGAGCAATCAGTTGGCAATAGCACTGCTGGAGCGGTTCGGCATCACTGACCTGGCTAGCTACCTACGCCTCTGGCGAATCCCGATTGCTCTGTGCGTGATCCTGGGTGCATGCATCGGCGCATTCCAGGCTGGCCTGACTGGCTTTGCGCTGGGTGGCCTGTTGGGTGCGTTAGCCCCGGCTGGGTTGGTATGGCTGGGCGTGGTGTTGGTACATGCCGCCATCGTGCTTGCCATTTACTTCGCCTGCTGGGCGGTGATCCTGGAAGTCGGGTGGTCGATTTTGCATTTATAGCATGAAAGGCTTATAAATAATAGCTTTGATGCTACGTAAAAGGTAGCATCTTATGAGAATAAAGCATAGCTTGATTCATCCAAACCCTCTGTTCGTTCCATCTTCCATAGGACACCACCATGACCATTTACACCATCACCAATGCATTCTTGCCACGTGACATCACCAAACGCCGGTACCGCTACTGGCCTTCACCGAGGCAGTACCCAACCCTCGAGCGGCCACGCTGTTCGTAAACACCACCATCACTTTTCAAACCAAGGAAATCATCATGACCACAGACACCATAGATACAACCACACCAGATACCCCAGTCGAGCCTGACCCAATGCGCATTCTGAGAATTTCCACCACTCAGTCTCTCAGCTGCCGCAGCCAGCTCACGTACCACGTCGGGTGTAACGAATCTGGCGCAATTCACTTCCGGCTGTGGGCCAACACTGCAGCAGGCATGTTTAGCAACTCATGGTTTTCCATGGCGGACGTGAGCCCACTACTGTCGGCAACAGACGGAATTACCTCGACGGCTTTACAACCCCTTTGGCAGTTCAGCAGTAGAAATAATCCCGGATTTGCGATGGCTTTGCTGCAAGGCGAAGGGCTGATTGAGAAATCTGTTCTTACCCCAAGAACCTACCGCACAGTCGATCCAGCGCCTTTTCTGAAAAGCATCAATGCACTTGTTGCATCGGGTGTGGACCTGAGCGAAGACGACGAACCATCGGATGCCTTGCCTATTGCTGCCCCTGAAGCACCGAAGCGCGGCAGGCTCAAAAAGCAGTCGGCATAGTGCGCTGTGCATCAGTCCCGTAACCGACCTGTTCGACGGACAGTTAGTCCGCTGCTCTTGCCAACCATACCGTAACGACTTCACCTAAAGGAGTAGCTGTTCCGAACCAATGGCGACCTGTTTTCGTTTCAGCATCAGGAGTTCTGTTTATGTTTGCCCTGACCGTGGCCTTGGTCGTCACCGCTGCGCTGAGTCTGGCCTTTGCCAATACCCGGCGCTTTGCCATTGCAGCGATGGCGTTGCTGGCGCTTATGTATCCCAACCTAGCTGTGGCGCTGCTCCTGATTGGGGGCATAGCTGCAGCTTTTATTTACCTCACTGGAGAAAAGTCATGACTTTCGAAGATAGCTTTCTGTTTGCCGCTGTGTCTGCAATGGACCACGACGATGACCTTCCGCAAGACCTGCTGCCGCTGTACATCAGCGACACCGCAGCCATCATGGCGCACCGGTCTTCTGATATGGCTGGTAGTAATTGCTGGAATTGACACTGGATTCCAGCCCACCGCTATGGTGGACATTCCCCCTCAACTTCCACATTCCCCACGATGTTTGCCCGATCTGCCGCAAGGCATTAGGTGATGCACGTGCGGGATTTGGGGGCGGGGTGGGGTGGCTTCCTTATTTTTTTCGCGCCACTACCGGAAATTGCCGCAACATCCGCCACAGCGAAACGGGGGGGGGTGGCTGGCGGGTGGGGGTGTTGCAGCGTTGCGGCAGTTTCGGCGTGGGAGGCATGAGTGAGTTCTGGTTGGACGACTGCCCGCTAAATCCTGGATGCCGACCAAGACTCTCAAACTGCACGCCGAACTGGTCAGTGAACTGCAGTACTGACCGGCCGGATTCACTGGATTCTCTGACGCGCGAGATGTAAATCTTGAAAGTGTGCAGTATCCGGAGGCAGCACATTGGCATAAGGATAAACTGTCGAACCATAGAGAGGATGCTGAAAATGACACCGATCCCTTCCCCCGTAGGTGACATTGCTTTTGAACCTACGGCATCGTTTTGCTACCGATTCTCCAGATACGTGGTCTTGCCTGAGGTAGCGCAAATGCCCGAAGTTACCAGTGGCGAAAGGTTTCTGCTGAGGGAATTGGTGTTCAAGGTCATCGACAAGTACCTATCTCCGGATGAGCAAGCGCAATACATCCCCTACCGAGAGTCTGAAGGTGGAACAAACGTTAGGCGAAATACCCGTTTCTATGCAGGGTTCGTCGCAACTGAGATCAAGTTTTTCGAAAATGTTGGCAAAGGTTGGTTCAAAAGGATTGATGCTGATGCAATCCCGTCGGAGTCCGAAGTGCTTGAGGCTGTGGATGAAGAGGATGAAGAATCCGGAGAATCAGACGCCATAGGTGGCTGGATTTATGCCTTCAGTTTCCCGTTAATTGTGAAGACTGATGGACCCTTTCCTATCAAAATTGGCAAGACGGTCGGCTCAGTCGAGACCAGAGTTGCGGACCAGTGCAGGGGATCCGCGATATTTCAACCACCTCTTATCCTTGGGAGATGGAAAACCCCAAAACTTGGCGAATTGGAGCGGGCTATCCACGCTGTTCTCAAAGCGCGGAATAAATGGATCGAGCCATCGGGTGGAACCGGTGTGGAGTGGTTCACTACCACCCTACCTGAAATTGAGTCAATCATTGCATTTGTTCACACCTGAGCTGCTGCATCAATATGACACCTTGAACCGTCGACCAAAGATCAGTTCGACTGGATTTTTTCCAACATCAAATTCGAATTGTCAAAACGAAAGTAGCTTATGCGCCGCATTACAGTTTTAATAACTCTGGCATTGCTTTGGGCAACGTCGGCAACAGCTTCAGACATGACTGAAGGTATTGAGCTTTGGCAACGCAATGATTACGACGGCGCTTTGAAACTCTTTCAGAAATCAGCAAATGAAGGCAACATCAAGGCGAACATACTTCTGGCATCAATTTACTATAAAGGTGAAGGCGTTGTACAGGACTTCGGACAGGCACGAGTTTGGTATGAAAAAGCTGCGCTGTTGGGTTCGGCGGAAGCACAAGGCGCATTGGGAGTTTTGCTGAGTAAGGGGCTTGGGGGTCCAAGAAACTATTCCGATGCCGTCACTTGGTACAAGAAGGCTGCTGCTCAAGGGCATGTTGGTGCTCAACACGACCTCGGCGTTTTGTACGATAAGGGTGAGGGGGTTCCTAAGGACAGCGGTCTTGCGATTACCTACTATAAGCAGGCGGCCCAACAGGGGTATGCGCCTGCACAGACAAGTCTTGGAACGATGTATGACCTCGGACAAGGCATAGCACAGAACTTTGCTGAGGCGCGCAATTGGTATAGCAAGTCGGCCAACCAAGGTGAGCCTGTTGGCCAAACCAATCTCGGATTCATGTACTTTGAAGGTAAAGGTGTGAAAAAGGATTACAGGCAAGCAGTAACCTGGTACGAGAGAGCGGCTAATCAAGGATTCTCGGAAGCACAACTTCGCATGAGTAACATGTACCTAGCTGGTCTAGGCGTTCATAAGAATGTCGTTCAAGCCTACAAATGGCTCACACTTGCCAAGCTCGGTGATAGCGAACCCGCATTGAACTCAATTACATCGATAAAAAATACGATGTCGCAGAGTCAGGTTGCTGAGGGGGACCGTTTAGTGCAAGAATTTCTCGCAAGCCATAAGTAGTAGGTGCAGTCGAAACTGATGTTGACGGTATCACGGGGGTATTGGATGCGAAGTCAAATCCCTAACATTAACGTAACGATTCCACACCTTACCTGCGGACATGCGGGACCGCACGGAAACACAACATCACAAGTCACACTCGCCAATGGCAGTTTTCACCTGCTCTGTGAAATTCACACCACCGTACAGGAAATTGCCACCACATCCTCCACAGTGCAACGCACATCCCAGTGTGTCGGGCATCGTTTCGGTGATGCGGTGGTTGCGGTAAAAGTTGGAGGAGCTAGCGGTGTCCTACCGGTACGGGCTGCGGCAATGAAAATGTTGGAACTTGTCGTGATAAGCAGCCGGTGAGTGACGCTTGTCAAGTGGCATTTGTGCGTTCAAGTAAATTTTTCCTGAAGAGACTTGATTTCTGAAATCTAGTCGAATAGAATCCGGCCGACCCCATTGGGCCATCTGTAAGCATAGCAAACGGCATCGATCCGTTTACTTTTGCAGTTCTGCAGGCATGACGGACTAAATTGCTCCGTTCGATATTGCAGACAACCAGGGTATTCATTCCTACTTTTAACGGTAGGTTCGTATACATACCCGGTAATTTAAAAAATGTCTAATGTATTTATAGGTCCACCGCCTTGCGCCGTGGAGCTCTCATTCAATCGTGAGCCGAGCTCGAAGCTGAAGGCACCGTATATTCGCTGTGAGGCGGCAAAGTATTGGTACAAATTCGGCTTTGATGTAATCCCTGTCGTGGCAGACACCAAATGCCCCGCAGTTGCCTGGGATCTTTGGCTAGCCAAGTTGTCACTTGAGTCAATTGCCTCGCATTGGTCCATGAATCCAAACCGTGATGTGGGCTTCATCGTGGGGACCGATTACATTGTTCTTGATGCTGACAGTCCTGAATCAATTGCCGCATTGGAGCGCATTGAGGCAAGTTTCGGCGCTGTTCCTAAGCTGGTTGTTGGCACCAAGAAGGGCGTGCACCACTATTTCAAGCTTGCGGTTGGGACCATCGCCAAATCGGATGCCCATTGCACCGAAAAGCATCCAGAACGTATCGATGTAAAGACCGGTCGTGCCATGGTCGTTCTGCCACCAAGTGCTGGCCGGTCAATCGTCTGTGTAGGAGGCTGCAATGCAAATTGATCACGCTAGCCAACTCAGCGAGGTGGATCAGGCCTTCGTAGATGCTGTCTTTGCACACAACGGCAGACAGCCTCCCAGACCTCCTAGATCTCCGACAAAATCATGGATGTCTTTTCCATCACATGGCGATGCGCACCTTCGTTTACTTCAAGTCATTTTGAAGAAGTTTGATCCTGACATGGGCTACAACGATTGGTTCCGTGTCGCTGCCGGTGTCTTTAATGAAACGCGCGGCCATGACGATGGTTTTGCTCTGTTCGACCAGTGGAGTAGCCAGGGTGATAAATACCGCGGCGTACGCGAGACCACAGCCCTGTGGGAAGGCCTCGACCTTGACCATCCAACGCCGGTGACTATGGCGACACTGCGGCGAATGGTTGAAGCCAATGGACACGATTGGTCTGATATCTGTGCCGAAGCTGAAGGTCCGTTTCCCATCGTAGGTATGGCTCCGGAGGACATGGTATGAGCAAGTTCGCTTTACCACTTGGGTTTGACCCGGAACCCCAAGCCAAGCCTGTGCCTGCCGCAGCTGAATCAGACGCGCCAATACCGATCACCTTTCCTGAAGCTGCGTCGCAGACTGTACCTGCGACTGCTGAATCAGACATCCTCGTGCGGGTCGCTATGCCAGAGGCTGTTCCTGAAACTGTCTTTGAAACTCCGTTGGAAACTGAAGCTGAAACCGTTCGTCGCTTATCAAAACTGAGTCTCAGTCAATACGATCGTGAGCGAAAAGACGAAGCCAACAGGTTGGGCATAAAGCTAAGCACATTGGATCAGATGGTTAAAGAAGAACGCAACCAAGACAGCGCTACCAGCCGTATGCCGTTCCAAGATGTGGAGCCGTGGCCTGAACCTGTGGATCCTGCCGGACTGTTTAACGAAATCACTGCC
>DFWT01000266.1:0-3662 GCA_002381045.1 Rhodoferax sp. UBA4127 | reverse complement strand
CATCAATGCCCCTGAGAAGGCATGCGCCAAAACGCTATTTCAAACGGTTTTAGCGCGCATGGCTTACCGACCACTACCAGCATCAAACGCATCGGTTTCGGCGATTTTCCGGGCGGTAGAGATTTGGGGCCCATCGTTGTTCATTGACGAAGCAGACACATTCTTCAAAGAAAATCCAGAGTTGCATGGTGTGGTCAATGCAGGCTACAAGCGCGGTGGGTATGTGCTGCGCAGTGAATCGACAGGTGATAGCTTTGAACCCCGTATGTTCTCGGTCTACGGTGCAAAGTCAATCGCTGGCATATCGCTGGAAAAGCACCTGCCCGACTCCACCATGAGCCGTGGCATTGTGTTCAATATGCGTCGCAAATTGCCCCATGAAACGGTTGAACGATTGCGTCAAGCTGATGGTGCTGTATTTGACCGTATTGCTTCGAAATTAGCACGCTTTGCGCTGGATTATGCGCAGCAGGTACGGTCGGCAAGACCCGAGCTTCCAGAAGCCCTCAGTGACCGTGAGCAAGACAATTGGGAACCTCTGTTGGCTAACGCCGAGTGTGCAGGAGCAGCCTGGATTGAACGTGCCACAAATGCTGCCCTGGCGCTGTCCAAAGCTGCGGAATCATCTGTGAGTACAGGCAACGAACTGCTTGCTGACATTCAGGCGGTATTTGATCAGAAACACTGTTTCAAGATTTGCACGGCTGACCTGATCAAGGCGCTTACGGAAGATGAAACCAATGCTTGGGCTGCGTACAACCGTGGGAAACCCATCACGCCGCGCCAACTGGCAAGGTTGTTGGCTGCGTATGGCATACACCCCAAGACGGTTCGTATGCAATACGGAACCCCTAAGGGTTACGACGTTGACCAGTTCGCCGACGCCTTCCAGCGTTACCTGAAGGTACCCGAGCCCACCACCCCCGAAAAGTTGCTGCAACGCCGCAACGCCGCACCGGAAGCGACCAGTGATGCGGCCGACATTGCCGATGCAGCCGCAAGGGCAGCTGAAATCCAGCTTGCGATGGATGCCATAGACCCGCCAGATCGTGGCGCTGTTGCTGACACATTTCAGGGTGGTACAACCGACAGAAGTTCGGACTATTAGCTATCGACAGTTTCACCGGTCATAGCATCGCTATTGGCTATGACTGGTTGGACAACAACCTGAGCCATTCTGCGTTGGTCATCTTTGCCGGATGACTGACGCTTTTGCTTTCTGGTCGGGTGGGCCATCTCCCTGACAAGCTGAATGGTGGCGTGGTTTTCACACCACCTGTTTCACCTCTTGCACCAGCCATTGAGTTGCACCGGTGTGCATTTCCCTTTTTTCATTTTGTGTCATTGCATTGGCAATGCGTTGGCACGTTCACGCCTGGGTGGTTCGACTTAACACGAACCATCTTCCATTAATCCACTATTCATTCAGGAAGGATCATCATGATTTTGAAAAGTCTTACCCAGCACCAAATCAACCAAGGTGCTTTACGCTGCCCACCCAACATGCAGAAGGTTGAAATGTGCCTGGGGGACTGCAAAGGCTTGTATGTCCTTGTCACACCCACTAATCAGACATGGTATTTCAGGCACAAGGATGCTTCTGGAAAGACCTGTCATGCAAAGATCGGTGCTGTCTCTCAGGTGCCACTTTCGGAGGCAAAGAAGCAGGTCACGTTGCTGCGCAGTCAAGTAGCAATGGTTGGCTCATTGAAGTCAAAAGAGACCGATGACAAAAGCAAATCCGAGCTAACGTTTGCAAAGTTTTTTGAGGAGCACTATTACCCATATGTTGTCCCGCGCAAACGCTCCCATAAACGCGATAAAGAACTGGCCGTCCGAGTCATTAAGGCTATGGGATCGAAGAGGTTGTCGGAAATAAACCGTTTGATGTTGACCGATTTTCATAGGAGACTGCTGGAGGTGGATAAGCTTGCCAAAAGTCATTGCGACATGCACATACGATTCATTAAACATGCGTTGCAGCTCGCGGTGGACTGGTCGATGCTTGAAAAAAATCCAGCTTCGCGCTTCCCAATGTACAACCCAGATACGAGGTCCAGTGACTTCCTTTCTGAGGAAGAACTTAAGCGGTTTGTCCAGACGGTTCAGGCTAGCAAAAACAAAGTCATTGCGAATCTAATTTTGTTCATGCTGGCAACCGGAATGAGGATGTCAGAGGCAATGTCTATTCGCTACAGTGAACTAGATATGGAAAATAGAACCATCAGCATATTGGCAAAAAATAGTAAGAGTCGGAGGCTAAAGACTATACCTATGTCGAGCGTCGCCGCGCAGGCTATTCTTAGCCAAGATGCCAATCGTGGTGTCTCCGAATTTGTTTGGGTCAATCCTAAGACCGGCGAAAGGTACCAAAATATACAAAAGGCCTTTGATGTACTGCGAAAACGGGCATCGCTTCCTACATTCAAAATCCACGGACTTCGCAGAGCCTTCGCTTCAAATTTAGCTAATCAGTCGGTACCGGTGAATATTATTCAAGCCTTGTTAACTCATGCAAGCCCAATCACAACATCGCTTTACATACGGTTGGAGCCTAGCAATCTTCTCGCGGCCAGCCAGAAGGCGAGTTCAGTCCTGCAGGCTGCAATGGAAGGCGCTTCTGTTGTGACGTCGGAGTAGTCAGCGGAGGTAAGGGATCCGAGCGCTGACGGGTGGCCCCGAGGTGGCGCATACCGGGGCAGGGTGGCGCTGTTTCGGGGTGGGCATGGCTACCCCACTTGGGCACCCAAACTGGCCGTCTATGGGTCAAATTTTTGGCCGGTGGTTGGCGTGTCGAAAACCGCCCCGATGCTGCAAATCCAGGCATCAAAAGTTTGATGAAGCAAACAGTTCGGGGGATGGTTCGGAAGAGCGAAAGAAGTGTCTGGTGCGGTTAAGAGATGGACCTACGACACGGTCGTCTTAAGAGTCCGCTGCTCTACCAGCTGAGCTAAGTTCCCTCGGACGTTTTGACGCGTCAAATCAAGTCGAGATTGTATCGGCAAAGCATAGGACACCTTTACAGGCGCATGCTCAACATTGGCCCTTCAAAATCCCTTAATTCGCTTTGACGAGGACGGTTCGATTGGCGTTTGGTGCGCCGGGCTGGACACCACGGTTTCCACCTGTTTGGCGCGACAGGTTCGCTCCCACTCAACTTGCCAATGGTTCAGTGATGTGTGCAATACGCGTCATCACGTTCGGCGTGAGTTTTGCAACCACATCCACGGCCCCCAAGTTGTCTTGCAATTGGGAGAGCTTGGATGCCCCGGTGATGACCGTGCTTACCCTTGGGTTGGATGCCACCCAGGCGATGGCCAGTTGACTTAAGGAGCAGCCCAAATCAGAGGCAACAGCCTCTAACTGAGTGACTGCCGCGTTCTTGGCGTTGTCCGTCAAACCATCCACCAAGAATCCCATACCTTTGACAGCGCCACGGCTTCCCTGTGGCACACCCTTGCGGTATTTGCCAGTCAGCAGACCGCTGGCTAAGGGGCTCCAGGTGGTCAGCCCCAGACCAATATCATCGTACAGCGTGGCATATTCTTGCTCGACCCGATGGCGGTGAAACAGGTGGTATTGCGGCTGCTCCATGACTGGTTTGTGAAGATGGTGCCGGTCAGCAATGTTCCATGCGGTTCGAATGTCTGCGGCAGACCATT
>DFWT01000086.1 GCA_002381045.1 Rhodoferax sp. UBA4127 | reverse complement strand
TAAAGCCGGTGTGTTCGGCCCAAGCGCTGTGCTGTTCCAAGTTGACATCGGCAACGTGAATGCAAGGCAGGTCTTGCAATTCAAACATCACCGCATCGGCATCCTCTTGCGAGACCATGCTTGGGATGGCGAAATGGGTGGTAGCCATGGCTTGAAGATGGTGAAAGTAGTGGGTAAACGCACTTTAGCCTCGCAAGCAAAACCGTGCCTTTGCTGGGGCGTTGACCCACGCGGTTTGGAGACTGCGCGCCGACTGTATTTGACACGTTCCATCCTTGGCAGACAACCTGGATTTGACTAAGTATTCTGCTGATAGACAGGCATTTCAACCACAGCAAGTTCGGTTTCGCACCCGTGATCAGCCACACAAACCTGTAGCAGTTTGCACCGCCTCTACAATTTGTCAGCACCATTTCAGAAGCAAATCTTGCTCCTTTTCTTGCCAACGTCATGAGCCAGCTTCTTTTGACCTGTTTCTGGCTTGTGGTGGTTTTTCAGGACTGACATGTACCCGATGCGCCCAATTAAATGATGCGATGGATTTTTACAGTTAGCTTGGAAACACTTGTCACTAGTGCCGGGTTGCCTGTTCGCGGCGCATCCAAACTGAGATGGTCTTTTGATGCCTCGCTGCTTGGGCTGGCAAGGCGACAACCGCAACATGGCGTTGAAGACACCCCATGAGCAATGACTGGCTACTGCCTTGGCTCGCGGTTTTGCCGTTTGCCGCTGCGGCGGTCCTTTCATTGGTGCGCAACGAGCAGCCGCGCCTGGCCGCCTGGCTGGCGGGTGCCACTGCAGGGCTGGGTTGTGCGCTGCTGGCGGCGTTGGCACCAGAGGTTTTTGCCGGAGAGGTACTGCGCTGGTCAGTTGAATGGCTGCCGGCTCTGGGCCAGCGACTGGGTTTTCGCCTTGACGGTTTGGCCTGGGTGTTCGCACTGCTGGTGTTGGGAATCGGCACACTGGTCGTGCTGTACGCTGCCTGGTACCTAGACGCCAACGAGCCGCGCGCCCGCTTTTACCGTTTGCTGATGTTGTTTATGGGCGCAATGCTGGGAGTGGTGCTGGCCGACAACCTGGTGTTGCTGGTTCTTTTTTGGGAACTCACCAGCCTGTCGTCGTTCCTGCTCATTGGTTTCTGGCATGACGATGCCACCAAGGGCAAGGAGGCGCGCGCAGGCGCCCGTATGGCGCTGGCCATCACGGGGGGCGGTGGTCTTTGCCTGCTGGCCGGCGTGTTGCTGATTGGCCAGATTGTTGGCAGCACCGACCTGCAAACTGTGCTTGCGTCCGGCGACCTGATTCGGGCCCATCCGATGTACGAAGTGGCCTTGGTGCTGGTCCTTCTGGGCTGTTTCACCAAGAGCGCGCAGTTCCCGTTCCATTTTTGGCTGCCGCACGCCATGGCAGCGCCGACCCCTGTGTCGGCCTACCTGCATTCGGCGACCATGGTCAAGGCCGGTGTGTTCCTGCTGGCGCGGCTTTACCCGGCGCTGGGGCAGTCTGAACCCTGGTTCTGGATCGTCTCGCTGACCGGTCTGGCGACACTGTTGTTAGGCGCCTGGACGGCGCTTTTCAAGCATGACCTGAAGGGCTTACTGGCCTACTCCACCATCAGTCACCTTGGTCTGATCACGCTGCTGTTTGGGCTCAACGAGCCACTGGCGGTGGTGGCTGGGGTGTTCCACGTCCTGAACCATGCGGTGTTCAAGGCGTCGCTTTTCATGGCTGCTGGCATCATTGAACACGAGACCGGATCGCGCGACATGCGCAAGCTTAACGGCCTTTGGAGGTACATGCCCTGGACCGGCGCGCTGGCGATGGCTGCTGCAGCGGCGATGGCGGGTGTGCCACTGCTCAATGGATTCATCAGCAAGGAAATGTTCTTTGCCGAGACGCTAACTAACCAAAGCCACGTGGTGATGGAGTGGCTGCTGCCGATCGGCGCCACGCTGGCTGGCGCCTTTGGCGTAGCGTACAGCCTGCGGTTCATTCACGATGTGTTCTTTAATGGTGTGCCAATTGGCCTCACCCATGTGCCGCACGAACCACCGCGGTTCTTGCGTGTGCCAGTTGAACTGCTGGTGTTGGTATGCCTGGCTGTGGGTCTGGCACCTGGCCTTGTGATTGGACCATTGCTTGAGGTGGCGGCCAGGGCGGCCCTGCTCGGTCCCAATGCCGGCAGCCTGCCCGTCTACACGCTGGCCTTGTGGCACGGGTTTAACCTGCCCCTGTTGATGAGCATGGTGGCATTGGGCGCCGGCGTCTTGCTCTACTTTGGTTTGCAGTCCCGCGTCAACTTGCACCGGCTCGACCATGTGCCGGCAACGCCGCGCCGGGGTGGTCGCGAACTGTTCCTGGCGGCCTTGCAAAATGGCCTGGATCGCGCGCGGCGTGCCACCCTGGGTTTTCAATCCGGGCAGCTACAGAACTACCTGCTGGTGCTGGTCTTGTTTGCTTTGGCGGCTGGCGCGCTGCCCTTCTTGCGTGGCGGTACGCAAGAAGCCGCCAGCGTTGTTTCTGCGCCGGCTGGTTTTGATTTTGTGGCCCTCTGGTTGATCGGTGTTTCAGCCACGCTTGGCACGGTTCTGCTGTACCGGCAACGGCTGGTTGCTCTGCTTCTTTTGGGCGCTGTGGGTCTGGTGGTCAGCCTTGCCTTTGTGCATTTTTCGGCGCCCGACCTCGCGCTGACGCAACTGCTGGTCGAGATGGCCAGCATCATGCTGCTGATGCTGGCCCTGCATTGGCTGCCAGAACATTCCGCCAGCGTGGCCAATGACAGCAGGCTGCGGCGCGCCCGCGACGCCGTGATCGCGCTTGCAGCCGGTCTTGGCGTCGCGGCACTCGCATGGATGGTGCTGGGTCGGCCATTCGAATCGATCTCGCCCTACTACCTGGAGAACACGGTGGCACTGGGGGGCGGCGCGAACGCGGTGAATGTGATCATTGTTGACTTTCGTGGCTTTGACACCATGGGCGAGATTACTGTGATGGGTGTGGCTGCGTTGATCATCCATGCCTTGCTGGACGGCTGGCAACCCACTGGCGCCCGCCCCATGGCATCAAGCCCCTCGGACAGCCACCCGCTGATGCTGGCGCTGGTCAGCCGCCTGCTGCTGCCGCTGGCCGTGCTGGTGTCGGTCTACCTTTACCTGCGTGGCCACAACCTTCCTGGTGGCGGGTTCATCGCCGGTCTGGTGTTGGCCATTGCATTGATGCTGCAGTTCATCGCCAACGGTCAGGCCTATGTTGGGCAGCGCATGCGCGGCGATTTCCAGGCCTGGTTGGCCTGGGGGCTGCTGATTGCGGGTGCCAGCGGCATCGGAAGCTGGTTCTTTGGTGCGCCATTTCTCACCAGCAGTTATGACTATCCGGTGTGGCCTATTGTGGGCGAGGTTCCGCTGGCCAGTGCCTCATTGTTTGACCTGGGCGTTTTCCTGACGGTGGTTGGCGCCACCATGGTTGCCTTGTTGTCAATCGCCAAGCTGTCTGCAGAATGCAGCGCTGCGGTGGAGCGTTCGCCATGACCGCGGTGCTGGTGTCAATCGCTTTGGGTCTGCTCACTGCGTCAGGTGTCTACCTGATGTTGCGTGCCCGAACATTCGAGCTGGTGCTCGGGCTGACCCTGTTGTCCTACGCGGTCAACCTTTTCATCTTCTTCATGGGCCGGCTGGCAGTGGGTATGGCTCCTATCATGGACAAGTCGCGTGCGCCGACCCTGGCGAATTACGCCGACCCGCTGCCTCAGGCCTTGGTGTTGACTGCCATCGTCATCAGTTTTGCAATGACTGCTGTGCTGCTGGTGANNGGGTGATCGCGCTGCGTACACGTGCCGAAACCGGCACCGACCATGTCGACGGCGTCGAGTTGTCCCAAGCGTCAACCGACAGCCCTGACGCCAGGCCTGCGCAGACTGCAGCCCCATCGAAAGGTGATGCCTGATGGCCTGGCCGCATTGGATCATTCTGCCCATTGTTGTACCCCTTATGGCGGGTGCATTGTTAGTGTTGCTGGAGGTGCGCCGGCCCGCTCTGGCGCGTGGCATCTCACTTGCCAGCATGGGTTCACTGTTGCTGATTGCGATCGGGCTGGTGTACCAGGCGCACAGCAGTGGGTCGGTGCAGGCCTACCTGCTCGGCAACTGGCGCGCGCCATTTGGCATCGCGCTGGCGCTTGACCGGTTGTCTGCGCTGCTGTTGCTGTTGACCGCCATCGTCGGTGGGGCGGCATTGCTTTATGCACTGGGTGGTGACGACCGGCGTGGCGCGCATTTTTATAGCCTGCTGCAGTTCCAGCTCATGGGCCTGAACGGCGCTTTCCTAACGGCTGACCTGTTCAATCTGTTCGTGTTCTTTGAGGTGTTGCTGATCGCCTCCTACGGCCTGTTGCTGCATGGCGCGGGGGCGGCGCGTTTGCGGGCCTCCCTGCATTACGTGAGCTTCAACCTGGCTGGATCGGCCTTGTTTCTGGTCGCGGTGAGCCTGCTTTACGGATTAACCGGAACACTCAACATGGCTGACCTGGCACAGCGGGTGCCGCAGCTTGGGGCGGATCGCAACCTGCTTGTGCAAAGTGCGGCACTGTTGCTGATTGTTGTGTTTGGTGTGAAAGCCGCGCTGCTGCCACTGTACTTCTGGTTGCCTGCGACCTATGGTGCGGCCAGTGCACCGGTGGCCGGGTTATTTGCCATCATGACAAAGGTTGGCGTGTATGCCATATTGCGCGTGACGACCCTGATTTTCGGCGCCGACGCGGGTGCGGCAGCGTATGTGGCCTCGCCCTGGCTGGAAACCCTGGCGCTGGCCACCTTGTTGCTGGGCGCGCTGGGTGCACTGGCGGCACGCCAACTGCGGGTGTTGATTGGCAATATGGTTGTCGCCTCCGCTGGCACGCTGCTGCTGGCGGTGTCGCTGGGGCGGCCGGACACCGTGGCCGCTGGGTTGTTTTACCTGGTGAACAGCACGCTTGTGGCCTGCGCATTGTTCCTGCTTGCAGACCGGGTGCGCGCTCAGCGAGGTGCCGCCGACGACCAAATGGTGCCCGCCACGATGGGGCCATCACGCACGCCGTTGGGCCTGTTGTTCGTGTTGTTTGCTGTGTCGGCTGCCGGTATGCCTCCGCTGGGAGGATTTATGGGCAAGGCGCTGTTGCTGCAAGCCGCTGGCACTGGTCCGTGGGCCGGCGCCATCGTCGCCACGGTCCTTGCCTCCAGCTTATTGATGATGGTCGCCTTTGCGCGCAGCGGCAGCATGCTGTTCTGGACACCTGGCCCTGCAGCCCCGCTGTATGACCAAGGTGTTCCCAGGCCGATCGCATCCGACGACCGCGCTATGCCCAGCAGCGTCCACCATGTGGCACCCCTGGCATTGCTGGGCAGCCTGATCATCGCCTGCGCGGTGTTTGCCGGCTCGCTGTCACGCTATACCGAAGCCACCGCCCAACAGCTTTTTGCAAACCAGACGTATCGCCAAGCGGTGCTTGGTACGCTGCCAGCGCCGCCGGCATACGACGTGCGGCGCGAGATGCGCGAGCGCCAGACCAAACCATGAAGACGCTGCGCCAACGCTTCTTGCCAGCGCCATTGATGAGCGTGGTGTTGGCCATCTTCTGGCCGGTGCTGAACCAGTCGTGGTCGCTTGGCCAGGTGTTGCTGGGATTGCTGTTGGCGATCATCGTGCCCTGGTTTACCGACGCCCTGCGCACAGAAAAGCCGCGGCTACGCCGCCCTGGTGTGCTTTTGCGACTTGGCCTAGTGGTGCTCAAGGACATCGTTACGTCGAACCTGAATGTGGCGCGGCTGATCGTCGGCGCTGAGTCCAACATCCGTCCGGGCTTCGTCTGGCTGCCACTGCGCATCACCGACCCGCATGGCATTTTTGCGCTGGCCTGCATCGTCACCATGACACCCGGCACGCTGTCGGCCGAACTGGCGCCTGACCACAAACACCTTCTGATTCACGCGTTTAATGTAGACGACGAGGCAGCCTTGATTGCCACAATCCAGTCGCGGTACGAAGCGCCACTGATGGAGATATTCACATGAACCTGCTGGCGACCGTATTGCCCTTGGCTATGGGCGGTTTTGCGCTGGCGTTGCTGTTAAACGCCTGGCGCCTTTTGCGCGGCCCGGGCGTGGCAGACCGCATCCTGGCATTGGATACGATGTACATCAACGCCTTGGCGCTGCTGGTGTTGCTGGGCATCTACATGGGCAGCGAGCTGTATTTCGAGGCGGCATTGATGATCGCCATGCTCGGCTTTGCAGGTACCGTTGCGCTGTCGAAATACCTGCTGCGCGGTGACATTGTGGAATGAGGGCGCCGTGAATCCTGCATTGACCCATTTGCCGTTCTGGCTCGACCTGCTGCTGGCTGCGCTGGTGCTGATTGGCACCGCTTTTGCGCTGATAGGCTCCTGGGGTCTGGCCAAGTTGTCGGACTTTTTGAAGCGACTGCATGGCCCGACCAAAGCCACCACGCTGGGTGTTGGTTGCGTCTTGATTGCATCGGCGTTGTGGTTCAGTGTCGCGCGCGGCGCGCCCAGTTTGCACGAATTGCTGATCAGCCTGTTCCTGTTCCTCACGGCACCGGTATCGGCGCATTTGCTCATCAAGGCAGCACTGCGCGTCGACAAGTCAATTCAGCCACCGCCGCCCCCACCGGCAGTGGGCGAGTAAAGCCATGGCCGGTGTTTTCATCTGCGCTTATACATCCCTCTCGACAAAGCTAAAAATTTAGGTGGGTGAATCAGCAAAGCGAGCTTGGACCCAACCACGCAGGCTGTTGATGAAGGCGATGTCTTGTGCTTGAGGTAGGTCGTCCAAGGTGACGACCCCTTCGCGGAGCTTGCTCTCGGCCAGGTACTGAGCCCTGCCCACGCCATCGAGCAGGCCGCAGCGCAGCGGCGGGGTCAGCCATTGGCCATTGAGCAACACCGCCACGTTGCCACGCGTGAACTCTGTCAACTCACCTTGGGCGTTGTACAGCAAGGTGTCAAACACGCTTGGGTCACTGGGTGCTGCGGCCTCGTAATGGGCACGCTGGGTGGTTTTGAAGCGGGTGAACTCGCTTTGATTTGCTTCAAAATACGTAGCAGATAGCGCAATATTGACGAGGTCTGGCGTGCTATTTTGCTTAAAGGCTTCAGCGTGGGCCTGGCCCTGGTCATCGAGTTGCAAACGCACTCGCCACAGCGTTGCTGGATCGTCGATGAGATTCGGCTTGTTTGCGGTGGTGTCTTGCAAACGCTTGAGCGCCTGGCGAATCGCAGGCTCGTCAAAAGGGTAGCCAAAGTGATGGGCAGCGCGCTTCAGCCTAGCCAAATGCAGGTCCAGCAAATGAAACTGGCCGTGATCCAGCCGCATGGTTTCCAGCAGGTTAAAGTTTTGGCTGGCGCGGGTCAAAAAGCCGCGCTTGGTTTGCCACTCCTGCCACTCCGCGTCCGCCGTGGCCTCACAGGTGATGCCGCTGCCAATGCCGCACTTGGCCTGATTTCCACGCAGTGTGACCGTGCGAATCGCCACGTTGAAGGTGGCGTGTCCGCCAGGGCGCACCACGCCGATCGCACCGCAGTAAACCCCACGTGGTGCAGGCTCCAGTGACTTGATGTTTTGCATGGCTTGCACCTTGGGCGCACCAGTGACCGAGCCACAAGGAAACAGCGCACCGAACACCTCGCTTAGGGTCGTGCCCTCGCGGGTGCGGGCCACCACATCCGAGGTCATTTGCAACACAGTGGGCAGGGTCTGAACGTCAAACAGGCGCGGAACGTTCACTGAGTGTGCCTGCGCAATGCGTGACACATCGTTGCGCAGCAGGTCAACGATCATCACGTTTTCAGCCCGCTCTTTGGCTGAATGTTTGAGCGCCAGCGTGTTGGCTTCGTCCTCGGTGGGCGTGTTACCTCGGGGAGCCGTGCCCTTCATAGGCCGGGTGAGCAAATGGCCGTTGTGCCAATCAAAAAAAAGCTCCGGGGAGACCGACAAAATGTATTCATCCCCTGCGTTAAATAACGCGCTGTAGCCGTGCGGCTGTGCACGTTGTAGCCGCTCGAACAGTTTGTGCGGGTGGCCTGAAAAATCACCCAGGCATGGTGCGGTGTAGTTGAGTTGGTAGAACTCGCCAGCAGCGATCGACTGGTGAATGCGCTTCATGGTGGCATCAAATTCTTCGCGGGTGATTTGGCTATGCCACAGCACTTGCGTTTGATCCTTTTCGGCGATCGGCGTCGAGGCGGGCAAGTCATGCGCCTGGGTATGCACCCCAAACCAGGCCAGCGGGCCATCGGCCGAGTGAACCGCCAGGGCTGCATCAAATGCCGGGGCCGCTTCATAACGCAGATAGCCCACG
>DFWT01000016.1:214-9713 GCA_002381045.1 Rhodoferax sp. UBA4127 | reverse complement strand
ATTCGGTAATGGGGGAAATGTTGTTAACTGTGTACCCCATTCCTTCTGCATCAGCTTTAGCGTGCTTGATGGCCGCGTCTGGAGTAAATTGACCTGGGTAGTAATCACCTTTCCCATAGCCTTCTGAACTTACCCATCCGATGTCTTCTCCGCTTTTGTCATTGACTTGAAAATCAACAGTCGGGTCTTCTCCTGGATACTTAATCGTCCTAATTAGGCGTCCGTCGTCGCGCAGCGTATATGTGACAGTTCGCTGTTCTCTGCCGGTCCCAATACTGACCGGCTTGTCGAGTTCAACCGCGCCGTTTGGTTCATATTGATCTGATCGCGGCGCCACATCCACCACACTCACGCGCTCCCCCGCTGCGAGTTGCTCCATCGCCTGCGTGTAGGCTTTCACATGCGCGTCAGCGGCTGCCAGATCACCGGNNGCTGCCTGACCAGACTCACCCGGGCGGCGTCCACGATGTCTTCGGGCGGACGAATGGCGGGTTTGGCACCTTTTGAGCCGCGCATGGCCAGCGCACCAAATCCCAATGGAAGGATAGTGGACAAGGCCAGCCCCAACGGGTCGAATGGGTCGTATTGCTCGGCTTGCTTGGTGTAATCAGCGGCCTGCAAAATCTCGCGGGTGGCGGCTTGTTGGGTGACAAACGACACCGGCCCGCCCACCAAGGCCAGCGCGCCGGTCTGCATCCAGGTCTTGCCAGCAGCAGGCAGAGCAAAGGCGGCGGCATTCATCACGGCATTGACCGCGCCCACTTGGGTTCGGGTGCCAATGTCCACCCCCTGCCCGGCCAATTCGTCGGCCATGGTGAAGCCTTCTTCGGAACCCGCCACCACCGCGCCGGGAATATTGCCCATGGTGGCCGCTGCCGTGATAGCTTTGGAGCCCATGCGGAACAGGTTGAACACCGCGCCCTCGGCCATGTGGGTGGTGATCGGGTCTGGTGTGTAGTCTTTGGCTACATTGCGAAAGCTGCGCCCGCCTTCGCTCATGTAGTCCGGGCCATCGGATAACAGCTTGTCAGTGGCTTCGATCTGCTGTTTGCGTTCTTCCGGCGTGGGCAATGAAAACATGCCGCCAGCGCTCACCCCCGTGGTGCCCATGACGCTACCGTAAGCGCCCAGCATGTCAGCAGTTGAGCCTATGGCCTCGGATGCGCCAGCGGCCACGCCTTTGGGTGCGGCTGCAAACAATCCCCAAGTGCTGAACCGTGGCGCTTGCGGTGTCGGTGGCCGGTTGAGTCTGGCTGTCAGTGCGGTGTCGGATGCTTCGGGAAAAAGTTCATCAAACATCAGTTCACCCCCATGGGCATCAGCAAGGGCTTGCCATCGTCACCAGTCAGCAGCCTGCCGCCAATGGTCACGGTGTAACGCCCATTGCGTCCTGATGGCCCAAGCGTGGCATCTGGAAGGTGTTTAGACAGTTCAGTGGCCGGGACTTCAACGCCACCCACCTTCACCGGCTTGCCGCCCGTGAGTTTTGTCACCGCGTCGGGTGCGCGCAGGGCTTCAATGACTTGCGCGTCTTGCCAGCCGTAGGGCTTGACGATGCGTTGCCCGTTCAAGTCCATCACCCCACCGGTGGCCATGCGCACCGCTTGCCCCACATCGCCCGAGTTTCCTTCTGCCACCAGGCCGGCATAAACCGCCAAGGCGGCATCACCGGCTGCGCGCTGGGCGTCTTCGCTCAGGTAAGCGCCCCGGGTGGCCTTGTCAATCTCTTGCCGAATCGTGGCCTTGCTTTGGCCTGCCGGGAACTTAATCCGATCTTCTTTCATGGCATCCGCGCCGGTCAGTGCAATCTCTGACACCAAGCGCCCCGCCGTTGTCCTGGCATTGCTTGCAGAAAGCATGGCCGCTGCTGCCAGCGTTTCATCCTTGGAGCCAAGCTGCACGCCAAAGGCCCGCATCTGCCCGGGTGTCATGCCCTTGGTCAAGCCTTGCAATGCGCCTGCCCGGTCCTTGGGTGGCATGGCTTGCAACACGGTTGCCACCTTGGCCGCTTCATCGGGCCGGAACAGTGAAACCTCTTTGCCCGCCCACGTGCTCACAGCATTGGCTTGCACCGCCCGCGTTGCCAGTTGGTTGGGAAGTTGGGCAATGTCCATGGTAAGCGGCTGCAAATCCACCACCACGCCGCGCTCGGATGCCGCCTTGTACGGGTCTGCGTTAATGTCTGCCAGTGTGGCTTTGTGCGCGGCGTCCATGCGGTTGTAAGTCTTGATTTCCTCGGGCGTTGCGCCGCCCTGATTCATCTTGTTTTGCGCCTGAGTCAGCGCCTGGGATTGGGCTTGCAACGGTTGGGCAACAAATGCGCCATTGGCCGGAGCATCAGCCAGCATGGATTTGAGCGCCGCCGCGTAGGGCGTGCCCTTGAATGTCTGCGTCAGTTGGGCCGCATATTCCGGTGTGGGCATCTTGCCAGCCTCAAACACGGTTTGCGCGGCATCCCATGCTTTCTGTTGCGCCCGGGCCGCTGCTTCGGCGTTCAGTGCATGGCGTTGCTGATTGCGCAACACGGCAGCATCAGCGGTTTGAATCAGTGCGCTGCGCTTGTCCGGGTCAAGTTCTGGCAGGTAGTCTGGGTTCTTGAGCGCCTTGAGTGCAGCGCCAGGGTCAGCATTCACCAGGCCAAGGGCTTGATGGCTGCGCACGTTCTCGGTNNCCGGTGGCCGTCCAGAAGGTGCGCACGTTGTTGATCGCTTCGTCGGCCTCTTTGCCACCGCGCGCGGCATAGCGCTGCATCTGCTCGATGTACGACAGCCCGCCGGTCATGATGTCTTTTTTGTCGCGCTGCACCACCATCTTGTTGACGGATTGGCTGTAACGGTTCACATCGTTCATAAGTCCCGCATTCACTAAGTCGCGGTGCTCCGGGTCGACTTTGCTCAGCGAGTCTTCCAACAGCTTGGCGCTTTTCTCTGCCCATGCGGAAGTCACATCGGCTTTGTCTATCGTCCCGCTGTCCAGATCGGCGCTAAGTTGGTCATGCAGATTGGCCAGCCCGCCTTGCACCGTGGCCTGCGCCGTGAGTGATGCCACCCGCTTGGCTTGATCTGCGGCCTGTTTGGCTTCTGCTTCCTGTTCCCGTGCCAACCGCGCCGCCTCTGCGTTGTCTTTGGCGATCTGGTCACCGGCCAAGTTCATGCCGATCTGTCCGGCACGTTGCAACGACTGCGCTATACCTGCGCCGTAGGCATTGGGGTCGATGTTGACCATGGGTCCGGGTCGGGCTATGACCTGGCCGAAGTTGGAGCCGTCTGGAATGCGTGCCATTTAGCGGCCTCCCGTGATGGTTCGGGTTCTGCCGTCTGATCCTGATCCAATAGCGCCCGCACGGTCTGCGAACGCATCTACCGGAGTCTGTGCGCTTTTCCATCCGGCGTAACCCTGCATCCCAGCAGAAGCCGCACCAAGCAAACTCGACGTCACCGCGTTGTTGCCAGCAATCCGGCTTTGGTTTGCACTGCGGTTCAGTGAACTGGCTTGGTTGCTTCCGGTCAGCAGTGTGTTTTGCGCATCTGACTCGCTGTTGCGGTAAATGTCNNGCTACCTTGGCGGCATTGGCTTGGTTCTCATACTCACGGGCCTGCGCGTCTGCGGCTTGTTTTTGGGCTTGGCCTTGGGCAATGGAGCCCATGACGGAAACCCCTGCGGATATTGCCATCATCATGGCTGCACTGATGCACATTAGTTAATCCCCCACGTGTAATTTGTTCCTGATGGCTTGGCCCCGAGCGCTTCCAGCAATTGCGCTGTACGTTCCGGATGCACGCCCGTATTGACGCCAATGGTTGGCTCAGCCCCAATCGACTCTGCCCACTTCATATAAGCCCGCACCAGGCGCGCGGCCAAGGTGCCGCCCCGGTGTTGTTCATCAATGAAGATTCCCAAGTCACAGGCTTGCAGCACATCGCAGGCAAAGTGCGGCATGGCCATCGCCACCATAGCCCCGACGATCATGCCGTCTTGCTCTGCCACCACGGCAAACCCGCTGGATAGGCTGATCACTGCTTCCAGGTTCTTGCGCAGCCGCTCGGGCATGAACTTGTATTGACGAAAGCGAGGTGATTCATCGTGCATCGCGTAGGCCAGCGCCAGCAGCGAGTCCACATCGTCAAGGGTTGCAGTGCGTAGATTCATTTTTATCCGTCATTGACCATGAATTTGCGGGTGATCGACAGCAAGTGGAACGGCATCGGCTTGTCTTGCTTGATCACCAAGTCAGACACACCACGCTCCCATCCAAGGTTCTCAATGCGTGCCACACCGCTAAAAAGCTGAGGCGTTTCCACGATCACATTGCTGCCAAAGGTACGGAACACCAGCGGCTTGTCGTTGACGATGGCCCCGGTGGTTTCATAGAACCGGGCTGTCACTTCGCTGGTGCGCATGTAATTGCCGCTTGCGCTGCCCATGCCGGTCTGGATTTCAGGATCCAGCAACTCCACCCGGTTCTCATACGGAAGGCCAATCTTTGCCGAAGTGATAGCCGTTCCGGTGGTGATCTGGCCAGCCGCCACGGTATAGCTGCCAACAAAGGCATCATCACCCACCACATCAACCGTCTTGCCTTCCAAGTGCCCCAAGCCAGTCCACACCGTTGATGGACTCCCGGCAGTTGTCATCACCGCACTGTCCAGCAACACATCAGGATTGAATCGCTCCACATAGCGTTTGGTTGCGCCGCTGATGGTGCGCCGGACCACCATCCAAAGCTCATCGCTGTCCAAGGCTGGGATGCTTGCTACCGACTCCACTATTCCATCAAAGCCATCATGTGCGGCCCATCCCACCACGTCCTGATCTTTGTCGTAGGTGACAGAAAGCAGCACGCCATCGGCGCGCACCAGCCAAATGATGGATGTGGGCTCTTGCTGCCATGCAATGTCGACGATGCCGCCGACTGTCAGGTGCTCGGCCATCACCGCAATGTCGGGTGAAGTCCAATCGTCAGTTGCAACGCTGTAAGAAAACGCACGGGTTTTTGTGCCTGCGCGTTGGATGAACATTTCAGAATCACGGATACGCACCGGGCGCACCCTGGCACAGCCGTAATTGCTGCGCTGTCGCACTTGCACGTTGGTGGGTGCAATCGGTTTTTCCAGACCGCCAGCAATGGTGAACTCGCCGCCCGAGGTGAACGCCACCAAGGCACGGCCACTGGCCACATACTGAATCGGGTTGACCTGATCGCTGGAAACCGTGAATGAAAANNGCTGGCGCTCCATGCTGGCGCGTGCAGGCTCCAAGCGTCTTGCGGGCTGGCAACGGTCGATGTCAGTTCTTGCTTGATCACGCCGTCCACAATCGTGGTGCTGGTGAATGTGGTAAGTTTGACAATGCCGCCATTGATTTTTATGGACGATCCCACATCACCGGCCACAAACACAGCCACCGATGCGGTCAAGGTGCAAGCGCCGCCGACCGGGTCTTTGGCGCTGGGTGTCAGCGTGGCTGCTGGGTAAGTTCCGGGTTCTTCAAATGGGGTTTCTGTGAATGGAGCCACATCAAGCGTCCATGACGTGTCGCCCAGCCGACGCAGGCGTCTGATTTCCAACGACTCCTGAAACAGAAACATGGTGTCACTGCCCTGGGTGTAGTCCAGGTCGAACAGCATCGCCTCGGTGAAAGGCGTGACGATTTCATACGGTGCGCCAAGCAAAACACCGTCCTTGTAAACCCGCATGTACAGGTCACCGAATTCAAGGATGTAGGCGGTTGACTCGTTGTAAATGAACGGAATCAGCCGGGTTGCCTTGGCGCTGGTTTTAACCTCATGGACGAACAATGAACCATCCCGGCGCTTGGCACCGCCGTACACCTGGGGGATGGTGTCGCGCATCTTCTTGGCACCGTTCTGATACCGAGACACATCGACACGGCCATACAGCTTCGGGCTGATTTCGCCCGCCGTAAAGTTCGTTTGCAGGTTGGTAACTCTCATGGCCGAGCACCAGTTCGTTTAAGAACATAGCTAATGGTCGCTCTGTTCACTCCGTACACATCGCCAATTTCAGACTGTGTTTTCCCTTGTTCGTGCATTGAAATGATTTCAGGAAGCCATGAATCTTGTACTTTCAGATTTCTTCGGCAACCTTTTCCAGCTTGCCCAATTTTCAATTTTGTTTCTTCGCTGTGCTGATAATTTAGTCGGCCCTTAAACATCCCAATTTGTCGATTCTTTGGAAACTTGACCCAATTCCTTGCGCGCCCTACGGACGATTGTTTGGCCCTCGTTTCATCGCTTGCTCTGCATCCTGCTGTTCCAGCACCGCCAATGGTTCTGTTGTACCCATGACCACCATCAGCCAAACTATTCAATCGTGCAATCCACTCAACTTCTGCGGCATTCAATTCCGCTGGTGTTTCGCAAGTTTGAACAACAGTCCAATCAAACCCATCCATTCCATATTTGGCTATTGCATTTGGAAAGGCTCGGTTTCCATGACCAGCACGTGATTTGTGCTGTGCCATGCGCGCAGCAAGCGGCTGCATGGTGATTCCAACGTAAACCTTCCCGTTGGCGCGGTTCGTCGCGGTGTAGACGATTAGTGGCATCAGTAAGCCCCAACACCGCCAAAGCGTGAAGCCAGCAACGGGAAGTCACCCAGCGTTTGCGGTGGATCGTCCTGGCCATCCACTGCCCTGGCCTGCTTCATGTGCTGTTGCAGCTTCTGGTGCATCATGTCGGCCATGCTGGCGCTGCCGGTGATCGGGTATGCCATTTCGCTGGCCATCTTCAATTCCATGGCGCGAACCAGCATCGCATCCCATGTGGCCTCAACGTCATTGCGGAAGATGTAGCGCAGCGCCAAACTGGTTCCGCTGGCCATGATCTTGCCGGACTCGTGTTTGTAATCTGGTGTGCTGTATTCGGTTCCGACGCTGATGGTTTTTAGCCAATCGCTGGGCAAGGTGAACTGAGCGGAATAGTCAAAGGCTGGTGTTTCGGTGTCTGGTGCCAGTACCACGCGCTTGACGGCGCAATTCCACGGATGGCTGCGCAGCATGTCATCACGGATGCTGTTGTACAGGTTGGATGCCAGACTGGCCCGGTCCGAGTCTTCNNCCTTATGTGAAAAAGCCGGACCCGCCTTTCGACGAACCCGGCCTGTTTAAAACGCCTGAGTGCGTCAGTCTTGGACGTAAGGGAACTCCACAACGACCTTCTGATTTGCAGCCAGAACGGCGGTGTTGATGGTGGCGTACACCTCAACAGCCGTCACGGTCACGTACTCCTCACCGCTGCCGATGTAAGCGCCGTTGTTCAGCACTTTTTCGCCAGCAGTTGCAGCATTGACAGCCGCGCCGATGGCGGTGGCCGACAGCACAGTGCCGGTGCCTTTGGTGCGCAGGCCGACCGACAGCGTGCAGGTTGCAGTGCCGGTTGAGCACGACAACACACCGCCACGGCCAATGCGTGCGCCCTTGGGCAAGTCGCCAAGGTAGATCGTGTCGCTGATGGCTTGCGTTGCCGCACCTTGCACATAGCGGGCAAAGAAGGTGCGCATGCGCCCACCGTCTTCACCAGGCAGGCTCTTGCGGCCAGCGGCGTTGTTTGTCACTTGGGTTGAGAGGACTTCAGCCATGGTGTTTCTCCTTAGACCACGTAGTCAATGGTTACAACCTTCAACTCGTTCACGCGGACCGAGCCGATGCTCATGGCTGCGTAAATCTGAATCAGGTTGCGCTTGTCGCGGCGCGGGCCAATGTCGGTCTGGATGCCAGAGCCGGTGCCCACGTGTGCGCTGGTCTTGGTGTAGGCCACCGCTGTCTTGGTGCTGGTGCCGCTGAGCGCCTCATAAGGCACCCAGTTGAAACCGCACCATTTGCCAGAAACATCACCCTCTTGCAGCATCTTGACGGCCATGAAGTCGGCGCTTGTCAAAGTGGTGTCGCTCAGGATGTCTTCCAACATGCCGCCGTCAAAGGTGACATACAGTTCTTCACCGTTGTGGTTGTCTGCTTCGTTGGTACGGAACAGCTTGCGCGCGGTGATGATCTTGGCCTTGGTCATGCCAGTGCCACCAGCGGCGATGATCTGACCGGCAGGGACTGCTACACCAGCAAAGGAGCCGGATTCGTCAGTCTTGCGCAGTGCAGAACCTTTCAAGGCAGCGTATATCACAGCGTCTTTCTTGCGGTTCATGGCCGCAATCGCACGCTGCAAGTAGTCGCCCTGGGGGTTAGCCAACAGCTTGGGCAGATCCAGGTTGTCGATTGGGATGGCCACGTCATAGTCAGACATGAGCGCAGAGCGTGTGCCCGCGTCAGGAATGGTCCACTCGGTGTCGCCGTAGCGGTTGGTGACCTGATTGGCCTCAATCGAGCCCATATCGTTGGCCGTGAAGGATGATCCGGTGATCATCCCGCGATTGGTGATTGTTGACTCCAGCCGCGATTCTTTCTGTTCCGCAGCGGCGACAAACGAATCATGGAACTGCGTAACGAACGCAGCGGTGATTGTGTTGTTCATGTCGACCTCGTAAAAGTTCAACGCCTTGAGGCGGGTTGTCTGCGGATACAGGCCCAATCTTTGCCACTGTTTCGGCGCGATACAGCAGCGCTGGCTTTGCGGTTATCTGGTCGCCACACCAGGCCGAGTGATGCGAATCATCCNNGAAGGGCAGGCACTGCCCACCAAGGAGAGATTGATTTCAGGCCGCTGCTGCTGTGCCAAATTTCTTCTGGTAGTACGCCTGCACCTTGGCGCTGGTGGCCTTGTGATCAGGGTTCTTTGGGTTTAGGTAGGCATCCGACTTGAGCACGGTCTGAATGTCATCTGCGCCGGTTGATGCGTTGGCTGTGGGTATGCCGCTGGCCTCGCCAATCTCTTTGCCAATCTTGGCCAGAATGCGCAGAGCCACCGGGTTGTTGCCAATTTCGTCAATGCGCGCCTGATCTTCCGGGCTGGCGTAGGCTGCAAAGGCCTTGAACGCATCGGCCACGTTGGCTTTGAACTCGGGCTCTGTCTTCCAGGTAGTGCGCAGTTCTTCGGTGGCCTTGTTGGCGTCGATCTGCTGGCTACCTTGAACCAACTCAGGCACCACGTTGAAATACTTGCCCACCACAAAGTCAAATTGCTTTTGCGTCAGGCCAGCGCCCAGCGCATCAGCACGGAACGCCTTGAATCGGTCATCCTCTTGCCACACGTCCTTGAACTGATCTGGCACCGTGATGGCGTAGTCATCTGCCGTCTTGGGTGGCACATCACCCGAGCCAACACGCTTCTCTAGCCCTGAGTACGACTCGGCCAGCTTCTTGGCTGATGCTTCCACATCCATTGTTTCGCCATTCATCACGCGGAACTTCTCAGGGATCCACTCGTTTGGCGATGCTGGTGCGGGATCTGCCGGTTTGGCTTGGGCAAGGATGGATGGCTCAGGCGCAGAGGCTGGCGCAGCTTGTGCAGCAGGCGCATCACCCGCTGGCGCAGCGGCTGGCGCTGGTGCACCCTCTCCACCGGCAGCACCTGGCGTGGCATCCATCA
>DFWT01000016.1:0-196 GCA_002381045.1 Rhodoferax sp. UBA4127 | reverse complement strand
CCGGTGGGATGGTCCTCAAACAACTCCCGAAACATATCCGGAGTTATCTCCGGGCTGGGTGTGCCACGAATCATGCAAGCATTGCGCCCATGACCTGAGCGCCAGATTCATTTGCGCCGACAGCCTGGGCCATCTGCGCTTGCTGTTCGGCCTGTTGTGCCTTTTGCTGTGCGTCTGCGCGTTGCTTGCGAATGGC
>DFWT01000018.1 GCA_002381045.1 Rhodoferax sp. UBA4127 | reverse complement strand
GCATGGTGGTGATCGAGATGAATCCACGGGTTAGCCGCTCCAGTGCGCTGGCCTCCAAAGCCACGGGTTTTCCGATTGCCAAGGTGGCGGCCAAACTGGCGGTGGGCTACACGCTGGATGAACTCAAGAACGAGATCACCGGCGGTGCAACACCCGCGAGTTTCGAGCCCAGCATCGACTATGTGGTAACCAAGATCCCGCGTTTTGCATTTGAGAAATTTCCTACTGCCGACAACCGCCTGACCACCCAGATGAAGAGTGTGGGCGAAGTCATGGCCATGGGCCGGACCTTCCAGGAGTCGTTCCAGAAAGCCTTGCGCGGTCTGGAAGTCGGCGTGGATGGCATGAACGAAAAAACCCAGGACCGCGAGATCTTGGAACGTGAACTCGGTGAACCTGGCCCAGACCGCATCTGGTACGTGGGTGATGCGTTCGCCGCCGGTTGGAGCGTGGACGAGGTGTTTGACCTCACCAAAATCGATCGCTGGTTTCTGGTGCAAATTGAGCAGATCGTCAAGCTGGAACTTGAAATCGAACGCCTCCCATCCCACGTGGTGGGCGAGGCTCTGGAAGGCATTGACGCGGCCACGCTGCGGGCCCTCAAACAAAAGGGCTTCTCAGACCGGCGTTTGGCCAAACAATTCAAGACGACTGACACGGTGGTGCGGGCTCGTCGCCACGCCTTGGGCGTGCGTCCGGTCTACAAGCGCGTGGACACTTGCGCGGCTGAATTTGCCACCAACACCGCCTACCTTTACTCCACCTACGAAGCCGAAGGTGCCGAATGCGAGGCACAACCCACCGACCGCAAAAAGATCATGGTGCTGGGGGGTGGTCCGAACCGTATTGGTCAGGGCATTGAGTTTGACTACTGCTGCGTCCATGCGGCACTGGCCATGCGCGAAGATGGTTATGAGACCATCATGGTCAACTGCAACCCCGAGACAGTGTCGACCGACTATGACACCTCAGACCGCTTGTATTTCGAGCCCTTGACACTGGAAGATGTGCTGGAGATCGTCGACAAGGAAAAGCCCTATGGCGTGATCGTGCAGTACGGCGGACAAACGCCCCTGAAGCTGGCGCTGGACCTGGAAGCCAACGGGGTGCCCATCATCGGCACCAGCCCCGACATGATCGACGCAGCCGAAGACCGTGAGCGATTCCAGAAGCTGCTGCACGAGTTGAAGTTGCGCCAACCTCCGAACGCCACCGCGCGCACTGAGCCCGAGGCCTTGGACAAGGCGACGGCGTTGGGCTACCCGCTGGTGGTACGCCCCAGCTACGTGCTGGGTGGTCGGGCAATGGAGATCGTGCACGAGCAGCGCGATCTGGAACGCTATATGCGTGAGGCGGTCAAGGTATCCAACGACTCACCGGTGCTGCTGGACCGTTTCTTGAACGATGCGATTGAATGCGATGTGGACTGCGTGCGTGATGCCGGAGGACAGACCTACATTGGTGGGGTGATGGAGCACATTGAGCAAGCGGGCGTGCACAGCGGTGATTCGGCCTGCTCCTTGCCACCGTACAGCCTGTCCGCTGAGACTGTGGCTGAAATCAAGCGCCAGACTGCAGCCATGGCCCATGCGCTGAATGTGGTGGGTTTGATGAATGTGCAATTTGCCATCCAGCATCTGGAAGGCAAAGACGTGATTTTTGTGCTGGAGGTTAACCCGCGTGCTTCGCGCACAGTGCCTTTTGTGTCCAAGGCCACGGGCGTTCAATTGGCCAAAGTGGCGGCCCGTTGTATGGTCGGCCAAACCTTGGCGGCACAGGGCATTCAGGCGGAAGCCAATCCGCCGTATTTCAGCGTCAAAGAAGCCGTGTTCCCGTTTGTCAAATTCCCGGGCGTTGACACCATTCTTGGACCAGAGATGAAATCCACCGGTGAGGTGATGGGGGTGGGCAAGACTTTTGGCGAGGCGTTTGTCAAATCACAAATGGGTGCCGGTTCTAAGCTGCCCCGGCCATTTGCACCTGACGGCAGTTCATCGGGCAAGGTGTTCATCTCGGTCAAGAACAATGACAAAGCGCGGGCGGTTGAGGTTGCTCGGGGGTTGGTCGCCATGAAATTTGATGTGGTCGCCACCAAAGGCACGGCGGCCACCATCAACGCCGGCGGCGTGCCCTGCGGTGTGGCCAACAAGGTGGCCGAAGGTCGCCCACACATTGTGGACATGCTCAAGAACAATGAAATCTGCCTGGTGATCAACACGGTGGAAGAGCGCCGCAACGCGATTGCCGACTCTCGGCAGATTCGGACATCAGCACTACTGGCAAGGGTGACCACCTTCACCACGATTGCGGGCGCAGAAGCTGCAGTGGAAGGCATGCACTACATGGATGATCTGGACGTGATCTCGGTTCAAGAGATGCATGCCCAGCTTCACGCTTCCTAGGAGCCTGTGCGGCAGATTGTTCTGCGCAGGTAAAGGAGGAGCCCGNNAGCAGAGCACTCTGCCGCCCAGGCTCCTAGATCTCCCCCCTGTGTGCCCCGATTCGCGGCATAATTCAGACCATCCGCCGGACCGTGAGGTTCGGCGGTTTCATTTTGTAAGCTAAATTTTCACGGAGTTGTACGTGGCGACCCTTCCTATTACCAAACGCGGTGCAGACAAACTCAAGGCCGAGTTGCACCAACTCAAAGCGTTTGAACGTCCAGCCGTGATCAATGCCATTGCCGAAGCACGTGCCCAGGGTGATTTGAGTGAAAACGCCGAGTACGAAGCAGCCAAAGACAAGCAGGGTTTTGTCGAGGGGCGGATCCAGGAAATTGAAGGCAAGTTGTCGGTGGCGCAAATCATTGACCCGGCCGCGCTACATGCCGGCGGACGAGTTGTGTTTGGTGCGACGGTCGATCTGGAAGACCAGGACTCGGGTCAAAAGGTCACCTACCAAATTGTGGGTGAAGACGAGGCCGATCTGAAGCTGGGCCTGATCAACATCAACAGCCCGATTGCGCGTGCTTTGATTGGTAAGGAAGAGGGTGATGTGGCCGAGGTGCAGGCGCCAGGCGGTTTGCGCAGCTACGAGGTGGTTGCGGTTCGCTACCAGTGACGATATTGCGCTCGTTCAGGCCAGCGTTGTGGGCCAGCGCGCTTTGGTGGGGTAGTTTGACGGCGGTGGGCTTCGGTGTCGTGCCCATGCTGTTTGCCAATCTTCCAACCCCTGCCCTGGCCGGTGGGATAGCCGCAAAGCTGTTTTCCGCATTGACCTGGGTCACTGTCGTGTGCGGGCTGATTCTGTTGATCTCTTTAAAGAGAAATACGCTTCTAGCCCAGACAAATCAAGGGCAAGCAGCTCTAATGTTTATAGTGGGTGGCATGCTGTTGGCTTTGTTGTCTGAGTTTGCTGTCGCGCCGCGTATCGTGGCCAGGGACAATTTGCGGTTGTGGCATAGCGTGGGTACGCTGATGTACGTTGTGCAGTGGGTGTGTGCCGGGATCACGCTGGCAAAGATGAACGCCGGTCAAACGGCTGATCAAACGGCGAACTGATCAATCCCGGTTGCGCTTTTTGATGCTGACAGGTTTTTTCTTGGCACGTTTGATCTGACCACCGGTGGTCAGACGCTGATTGCCCAACACGCGCAGTGTTTTGACCTCGGGCCGTTGACCGCCGCGCTTGCTGAATTTAAGCACCTTGACGTCCTTGGGGCCAGGCATGCGGTCTTCGTCTGGCGTTTTTTCTTTGACGGGGGCAGGGCGCCACAGCACCAGAAGTTTGCCGATGTGCTGAATTGGGGCCGCATTGAGTTCGTCGGCCAGGGTTTGAAACATGGTTTCGCGCGCGACTCGGTCGTCGGAAAACACGCGCACCTTGATCAGGCTGTGGGCATTCAGGGCGGCATCGGTTTCTTTTTTGACGGCGTCGGTCAAACCGCCGCCACCGATCATGACCACGGGGTCGAGATGATGGGCTTCGGCGCGGTGCACTTTGCGCTGCGCTGGGGTAAGTTGGATATGGGGCATAGCCGTATTATCGGTGAGGGAAGCATTTATGAAATCAGCAGTCAAAAGCAGCAAGGTGAATCGGGCGTGGCTTAACGACCACGTCAACGACACCTACGTCAAATTGGCGCAAAAAGACGGCTACCGCGCCCGTGCGGCTTATAAACTGCAAGAAATCGACGAGACCCTGCATTTGGTGAGGCCGGGTCAAACGATTGTTGACTTGGGCTCAGCGCCCGGTGCTTGGAGCCAGTACGTGCGGCGCAAGATGAGCCACAAAGTCGGTCCCAAGGGCGATCAGGTGACAGAGTTGAGCGGGCGCATCATTGCTCTGGATCTGTTGCCCATGGAGCCGGTTGACGGGGTGATTTTCATTCAAGGCGACATTCGTGAGGACGCAGTTTTGGCACGCTTGACGGAACACATGCAGGGGCAATTGGCGGATTTGGTGATCTCTGACATGGCCCCCAACCTGTCAGGCATCAGTTCGGCCGACGCGGCGCGGATTGAGCTTCTGGTGGAATTGGCGCTTGAGTTTGCCCAGAACCACCTGAAGCCGGAGGGCGCTTTGGTGGCCAAGGTGTTCCATGGCGGTAGTTATGACGGACTTTCGGCACGCTTTCGGGAGGTTTTTAAAACCGTCAAACGCATTAAGCCCAAAGCATCGCGCGACAGGTCGTCAGAAACCTTTCTAGTAGGTATGCAGTTGAAAGCGGCTTGATTACCTTGCGCGGGCTGTGGCTGATGATGCCGTTTGTCAGGCTGGCGCACCTTGAAAAGCCTAGAATCTGCGGCATGTATGAATGTGTGCTTTTACATCATTGTGATGACTGGAGTTTCGCTTGAACAATCCCTGGTTTTCTAAGATCGCTGTCTGGTTGGTCATTGCGATGGTGCTGTTTACCGTCTTCAAGCAGTTTGACGCCCGTCCTTCTGCCAGTGCCGGGTACATGGGTTACTCTGATTTCCTGGAGGAAGTCCGCGCCCAACGCATCAAGAGCGCCATCATCCAGGAAGGCCAAAGTGGCACCGAGATCATTGCGGTGACCAATGATGACCGCAAAGTGCGCACCACTGCCACCTATCTGGACCGTGGTCTGGTCGGTGATTTGATTGCCAATGACGTCAAATTTGATGTGCGCCCGCGTGAAGAAGGTTCGTTGCTCATGACACTGTTGGTGTCATGGGGTCCGATGCTGCTGTTGATCGGCGTTTGGGTTTATTTCATGCGCCAGATGCAGGGCGGCGGCAAAGGTGGTGCGTTCAGTTTTGGCAAGAGCAAGGCACGTCTGCTGGATGAAAACACCAACTTGGTGACCTTTGCCGATGTGGCCGGCTGTGATGAAGCCAAAGAAGAAGTTAAAGAGGTTGTTGACTTCCTTAAGGACCCTGCCAAGTTCCAAAAGCTTGGTGGTCGTATTCCGCGCGGCCTTTTGCTGGTCGGCCCACCCGGCACCGGTAAAACCTTGCTGGCCAAGTCGATTGCCGGTGAAGCCAAAGTGCCGTTTTTCAGTATCTCGGGTTCTGACTTTGTTGAAATGTTTGTCGGCGTGGGCGCATCGCGCGTGCGGGACATGTTTGACAACGCCAAAAAAAATGCGCCCTGCATCATCTTCATTGATGAAATTGACGCGGTCGGTCGTCAGCGTGGTGCCGGTTTGGGCGGAGGCAATGACGAGCGCGAACAAACACTCAACCAGATGCTGGTCGAGATGGATGGGTTCGAGACCAACGTGGGCGTGATCGTGGTGGCTGCTACCAACCGCCCGGACATTCTGGACGCCGCGCTGCTGCGCCCAGGGCGTTTTGACCGTCAGGTGTATGTGACGCTGCCCGATATTCGTGGTCGCGAGCAGATTTTGAATGTCCACATGCGCAAGGTGCCACTGAGCCAGGATGTGAATGCGGCGGTGATCGCACGCGGCACGCCCGGCATGAGTGGCGCGGACTTGGCTAATCTGTGTAATGAAGCGGCACTGATGGCGGCGCGGCGCAATGCCCGCACCGTAGAAATGCAGGACTTCGAGAAGGCCAAAGACAAGATTTTGATGGGCCCGGAACGCAAAAGCATGGTCATGCCCGAGGGAGAGCGCCGCAACACCGCCTACCATGAATCGGGTCACGCCCTGATTGGCAAGCTGTTGCCTAAGTGTGATCCAGTGCACAAGGTCACGATCATCCCGCGTGGTCGTGCCCTGGGTGTGACGATGAGTTTGCCTGCGCAAGATCGCTACAGCTATGACAAGGGCTACATGCTCAACCAGATCAGCATGCTGTTTGGTGGACGCATTGCCGAAGAAGTGTTCATGGACCAGATGACCACGGGTGCCAGCAATGACTTTGAGCGGGCCACACAAATTGCCCGTGACATGGTGATGCGTTACGGCATGACCGAGGCGCTGGGTCCGATGGTCTACGCCGAAAACGAAGGCGAAGTGTTCCTGGGTCGCTCGGTGACCAAAACCACCAACATGAGTGAAGAAACCATGCAAAAAGTGGATGCAGAAGTGCGCCGAATCATCGATGACCAGTACGCTTTGGCGCGTCGCTTGATTGAAGAGAACAGCGACAAGATGCATGTGATGGCTAAAGCCCTTTTGGAATGGGAAACCATTGACAGTGACCAGCTTGACGACATCATGGCAGGCAAGCCGCCCCGGCCACCCAAGGATTGGTCGCCACGGATTCCGCCCGCGGGGTCTGACAGCGGCGGTGGCGGTGGTGCACCCGTCGTTAAGCCGGATGCTGCACCTACAGCGGCTTGACGCTGGCATGGCAATCGAAGCGGGGCGATAAGCCCCGTTTTGCATTTTGAGTGCGCTGCACTTGCGTGAAAAGTCTGGATACTGCAACGACATGATCTGGCAAACCACCCGTTTCGAGATTGACTTGAATCGCCCCAAGCTGATGGGCATTGTGAATGTCACCCCTGATTCGTTTTCAGATGGCGGTCAGCATGGTTCAACCACATCGGCACTCGCGCATTGCGAGCGCTTGATTCTGGAGGGTGCCGATATTCTGGACATCGGCGGTGAGTCCTCGCGGCCAGGCGCCATTGCCTTAAGTCTTGAGGATGAGCTTGCGCGTGTGCTACCCGTTTTGCAAGAGGCCGTCCGACTGGGTGTGCCAGTCTCAGTTGATACCTACAAGCCACAAGTCATGCAAGCCGCGCTTGATCTGGGGGTTGACATCATCAATGACATTTGGGCACTGCGATGGCGCGCTGAAGGCTCTGATGAGGGTGGTGCCCAGGTGGTGGCTGCACACCCCAACTGCGGGGTGTGCTTGATGCACATGTACCAAGAACCCAAGACCATGCAGGTGCAGCCCATGACGGGTGATGTGGTGCCGCAGGTGCTCTCTTTTTTAGAGCTTGTAGCGCAGGATTTACTTGGGCTAGGCATTGAAAAGTCGCGCGTCCTGTTGGATCCGGGTATTGGGTTTGGTAAAACGGTGGAACAGAACTTTTCTTTGTTGCGCCGACAGGCAGAACTGCTGCGAGCTGGTTTCCCATTGCTGATTGGGTGGTCCCGCAAGTCGTCTCTGGCAGGCATGGTGGCGGACCCTGCAGCGGGCCAGACCTTGACGGCGCAAGAGCGCTTAGCACCCAGCTTGGCCGCGGCGGTATTGGCAGCCGAACGGGGTGCATCGGTCTTGCGCGTCCATGATGTCAAAGAGACGGTTCAAGCGCTTCGTGTCCTTGAGGCCATACGATAATCGAAGCATAAAGAACAGGTGAGACAAAGCACATGACCAGGAAGTTTTTTGGCACTGACGGCATTCGCGGCACGGTCGGACAGTCACCCATCACGGCAGATTTCGTACTCAAACTGGCTCATGCCGTAGGACGGGTGCTTAAGCGCACGGAAACGCGGCCCACCGTGTTGATTGGCAAGGACACACGGATTTCAGGCTATATGCTCGAAAGCGCATTGGAAAGTGGTTTTAACTCGGCGGGCGTGGACGTGGTGCTGCTAGGACCCTTGCCTACACCTGGGGTGGCGTATCTCACCCGTGCGCAACGAGCCTCGCTGGGTGTGGTGATCAGTGCCAGTCACAACCCGTTTGATGACAATGGCATCAAATTTTTCAGTGCGCAAGGTACCAAACTGCCCGATGCATGGGAGATGGATGTGGAGGCGGCACTGGATGAGCCACCGGTGTGGGCGAACTCAGCCGACCTGGGTAAGTCGCGNNGGGCGCTACATCGAGTTCTGCAAGAGCACCTTTGCCAGCAACCTCACGCTCAAAGGCATGCGCATTGTCGTGGACGGTGCCCATGGCGCGGCCTACAACATTGCGCCCAAGGTGTTTCATGAACTGGGTGCCGAGGTGATTGCGATTGGCTGCGCGCCAGATGGTCTGAACATCAACAAAGGCGTGGGTGCCACCCACCCTGAAGCACTTATTGATGCGGTCAAAAAGCATCAGGCCGATCTGGGTGTGGCACTGGATGGTGATGCCGACCGGCTGCAGCTGGTTGATGCTCAGGGCCGCTTGTTCAATGGCGATGAGTTGCTGTACCTGATGGTGGACGCCCGCATGCGTCGCGGTGAATCCGTGCCTGGCGTGGTTGGCACACTGATGACCAATATGGCCGTTGAAGTTGCGCTGAAGGCCCTTGGTGTGCAGTTTGTGCGTGCCAAGGTGGGTGACCGATATGTGCTGGAAGAACTTGAGAAGCACCAGTGGGTGCTGGGCGGTGAAGGTTCAGGCCATTTGTTGGCGCTGGACAAACACACCACCGGTGACGGCTTGATTTCTGCGCTCCAGGCCTTGCAAGCCAGCGTGCAGAGTGGCAAGTCTTTCGCGGAGTTGCTCAAAGACGTGGTGCTGTTTCCTCAAACCTTGCTCAACATTCGGCTGCAGCCTGGCCAAGACTGGAAATCCAGCCCGGGTCTTGAGGCCGCAACCCGCGCAGTGGAAGCAGAGTTGGGGCAGTCGGGGCGTGTGTTGATTCGCCCCAGCGGCACTGAACCCTTGGTGCGCGTGATGGTAGAAGCCCGTGACGGGGCGCAAGCGCTGGCATGCGCGCAGCGCATTGCGGCCACGATCCAGCCGACCTGAGATTTTTGTATGCAAGCTCAATTGAATCTTGTTCAAGCCAATTACGCAGATGCTGCGCACATGGCCGCGCTGCTTGGACTGCTGGACGGGTATGCGCGCGACCCGATGGGTGGTGGCGAGCCCCTGTCAGCCTTTGCACTACAAAACCTGCCCGCTGCGCTGGCGGGGCGTCCTACCCTGTTCAGCGTATTGGCCTTTGATAGCACGCTGCCCGTGGGGCTGATCAACTGTGTCGAAGGGTTTTCCACTTTTGCCTGTCAACCCTTGGTTAACGTCCATGACGTGGTGGTTGCTGCCTCGCATCGCGGCCAGGGCATTGCCGAAAAGATGCTGGTCAAAGTGGAAGCCATTGCGCGCGAGCGCGGAGCCTGCAAACTCACGTTGGAGGTTTTGTCAGGCAACCACTCCGCGCAAAAACTCTACCGCCGGGTGGGCTTTGACAATTACCAACTTGACCCGGGCATGGGTCAGGCCCAGTTCATGCAGAAGTGGCTTTCCAGTTAGGCCTGGGCAATCGCTTGTTGCGGTTGATTGTTCAGGAGTGAGGCAAAGCCCCTAACACGCTGTGTCCAGTGGGTGGCTTTTAGAATCTGCGGATGGCTTGGCTCAACAAACTCCCTGGTTTTCAACGGACACCCTACGGTTTTGAACTTCGTTTGCTGCGCATGCTGCCAAGTGTTTTGCTCGCCGGCACGGTTTTGCCGGCGAGTCTGGCGGGGCTGGCGCGGTTTTTTTATTCCCGCGGCCCTGCTCTTGACCTTGAGCGTCATATCCAGACCTTTGACTTTGCCATGGTGGGGCTGGTGATCCTTGTTTGGACGGTCGTTTTCACCATTGCCATCGGCTGCGTGATTGTTTGGCTGATGAAGGGCCCCGCGTACGTGGCGGATGGTTACGAAGTCTCCCACAGCGACAAGCCCAAGGTCTAGGCACTGGCTGGACTTTCAATAGGGCGCATACCAGCCTACCTGTGCCGAGGTTGGAGCCACTGACACACAACTGTCACAAAGTTTGTCAAGAATCGGAGTCACGACTCACTTTTGGTGATCGATTGGGGTCGCTACAACCTCAATTGGATCAATTTGCCACTTTATGACGCACCCTATTGGTCTCATCGACCGAGACCACAGTATTCTGGCCTTTAACGAGCGGGTTCTTGATTGGGCCTGCCGCGATCAGGTGCCGCTGCTTGAGCGATTGCGGTACTTGTGCATCGTGTCGTCGAATTTGGACGAGTTTTTTGAAGTCAGGGCGGAGCCGCACTTGTCTGCCTACCAACAGGAAAATTCGGTGGGCGTGTACACCAGCCAAACCTTTGAAAGGCTGGCGGTTGCCACCCATGGCATGGTGGAGCGCCAATACGCGCTGTATAACGATGTGTTGATGCCTGCGCTGGCAAAAAATGGCATTCGCATCGTGGCGCATGGTGACCGCAAACCGGCGCAGCGGCGCTGGGTCAAACAGTACTTCGAGCGCGAAGTTCGGCCTCTGCTGGTACCTGTTGGGTTGGACCCTTCACACCCGTTTCCCCAGGTAGCCAACAAATCACTGAACTTCATTGTGCGTTTGGGTGGTAAAGACGCCTTTGGGCGAGCCAATGACATCGCCATTGTGAAAGTGCCGCGTGTCCTGCCTCGCATGATCCGGATGTCAGTGAAAGTGTCTGACGGTGCAGAATGTTTTGTCAGCTTGTCCAGTGTGATTCGGGCACACCTGTCAGAGCTGTTTCCAGGTCGTGAAGTGGGTGAGTTTTCCCATTTCCGTGTGACCCGGCACTCCGACCTGGCAGTGGATGAAGACGATGTTAAAAACTTGCGCACGGCGCTTAGGCAAGGTCTTGAGCAGCGGCATTTTGGCCAAGCCGTGCGACTTGAAGTGTCGGCCGGGTGCTCCGAATACCTTTCCGCTTTTTTGCTCAAACAGTTTGGCTTGCCAGAGTTGGCCTTGTACCGAGTTGCAGGTCCGGTGAATTTGGTCCGCTTGACGCAATTGATCGATCTGGTTCGGCGTCCTGAGTTATGTTTCCCCGACTACAAGGCTTGTTACCCCACGC
This sequence comes from Rhodoferax sp. UBA4127, assembly GCA_002381045.1. Lineage (GTDB taxonomy): Bacteria > Pseudomonadota > Gammaproteobacteria > Burkholderiales > Burkholderiaceae_C > Rhodoferax. The sequence continues at coordinate 12,541 of DFWT01000018.1, read as the reverse complement.
AACTGACACCGGGGGTGTCATTTTTCGAGCAATTGAAGCAGGGGGATGTGCTGATCCATCAACCCTTTGAGACCTTCGAGGGGGTGCTGGACTTTTTGCACGAAGCAGTGCATGACCCACAGGTGCTGGCCATCAAGCAAACCATTTATCGCACCGGAAGTGATTCCCGCCTGATGGATCTGCTGCGTGAAGCTGTTAGGCGTGGCAAAGAAGTCATGGTGGTGGTTGAACTCAAGGCGCGCTTTGACGAGGAAGCCAACATCAACTGGGCTGAAATGTTGGAGTCGATCGGTGCCCAAGTGCTTTACGGCGTGGTTGGTCTGAAGACCCATGCCAAGATGATGCTGGTCACCCGCCGTGAGGGACGTCATTTGGTGCGTTACGGGCATCTGTCTACTGGCAATTACAATCCCAGGACGGCGCGCCTGTACACCGACGTCAGTCACCTGACCGCCAACCCCGCACTCACGGCCGACATGGAGCGCATTTTTGTGCACCTCGCAAGCCATAGCCGCTTGCCAAAACTCAATCAGGTGCTGCTGGCCCCGTTCTTCTTGCATAAAAAGCTGGTGGGCAAGATCGAGGACATGACAGTTGCGTCGGCCAAAGGCATTTCTTGCCGCATCGTTGCCAAAATGAATGCCTTGACCGACGAGGCCCTGATCTATGCATTGATTAAGGCGGGCGCGGCAGGCGTGAAGATTGACCTGATTGTTCGCGGCGCCTGTATGTTGCCGGCGCAGGTGCCGGGGGTCACCGACAATATTCGTGTGCGGTCGGTCATTGGCCGTTTCTTGGAGCACTCCAGGGTTTTTTACTTTCGTCAGGGCGCTGACGAGCAATTGCTGTTGTCAAGTGCAGACTGGATGAATCGCAACATGATGCGTCGGGTCGAATTGGCTTGGCCCATTACCGACCCGGTGCAACGCCAAAGGCTGGTTGACGAGTGTCTGGTGGCCTACCTGCATGACGAAGGTGATGCGTGGGACTTGCAAACAGGTGGTGCCTATCTTCGCAGCCAAGCTGCCGGTCCAAAGTTGGGACAGGGTGCGCAAGCGGCGCTGATGGCGCGCTATGGGCAGCAATCGTCGGGCCGAGGCCGTTGATGGACTTGATTCTTTGGCGTCACGCTGAAGCCGTCGAATGCGCAGACCCGGCGCAGGACTTCGGCCGCAAGTTGACCACCAGAGGGGAAAAACAGGCCAGTCGAATCGCCCGTTGGCTAGATCGCCAACTGCCACACACCACGCGCATCTGGGTGAGCCCGGCCAAGCGAACCCAACAGACGGCGGACGCCCTGGGAAGGCGCTTTAAAACGCTTGAAGAATTGGGCGTGGACGCGAACGCCGACGAACTGTTGAGCTTGGTTCAGTGGCCAAGCTGCAAGTCACCCACGCTGCTGGTTGGCCACCAACCTGTATTGGGCCAGTTGATTGCGAACTTGCTCAAACTCGCCGACGGTGAAGTACAGGTCAAAAAAGGTTCGGTTTGGTGGCTTCGGCATCGTGAGCGCGAAGGCGTGGGCCAAACCATTCTGCTGGCGGTTCAGTCACCAGATACTCTGTAGCGCCCGTCAGCCGCATTGAATGCAGTCGAACTGCTCGTATAGAAATTCGACCTTGGGCAACATCAATTGGCCTGCTGCACTACTTCAGCACCACACCCAAGGACCACGGTGTTTTTTGCCATGCAATAGATTCTTCTTGGAGCAGGTGCGCTGATTGGGGGAACTTCTGCGCCCAAGCCTGTGGCAGGCTGAGCTTGAAGTCACGCGGGTTCACCGGGTTGCGATTGAGCTGCAAGCCTGCCAATTCGGGGTCGCGTCGGGCGTGGCACAACACCACAGCCAAGCGCAGCGCCAAAAGTTGCAAGATGAACATCTCATCCTCGAAATCTGTTTCAAGTTTGCGCAATTTGCCTCTGTGTCCTAGCACCAGCATGCTGAGTTTGTGCAACTCCGTGATGGCGAAGCCAAGTGCGTCTGTGTTGTCCAAAATGTAGGCACCATGCTTGTGAAAGTCACTGTGTGAAATGTGACCACCAATCTCGTGCAGTTGAGCGGCCCAATTGAGTTTGCGAAGCCACCGCTCGTCGGTTTTTCCGTTGGTGAGCTGTTTAAGGAATTGGGTTGCCACTTGCCCCACCCGTCGACCGTGCGCCGCATCCGCCCCAAATTTGGCGGCTAAACGCGCCACCGAGTGGGCTTTCAAATCAGTGTGTTGCTGGCCTTCTCCCAACATGTCTTGAAGCAAGCCGTGGCGAAGTCCTCCGCTGGCCTGATTGAGCTGTTTGATGCCCAGCAGGTCAAACAGGGCACGCAGCACGCTCAGTCCCCCGCCGATGATGGCTTTGCGGTCTTCACGCATCCCTGCGAGCCGGATGCGATCCGCGCTTTGGGCAGACAACAGCTTGTCAAGTAGCCAATCAAGACCCTCACGGCTGACTGAGCCTTCCGGCCAACCGGCGGCCACAAGCACATCTGCCACCGCATTGACCGTCCCGGCTGAGCCGTAGGCCACATCCCAGCGGTCAGGTGCGTACAAGGTGAGAGCTTCGTCCAGTACGGCTTTGGCGGCCACCTCGGCGATCTGAAAAGCCCGCTTGGAAAACTGGTTGTCTGCAAAGTAGCGCATGGACCAGGCGATGCTGCCCACCCGATACGACTCCATCTCTAAGGGCTCCAGTCCCTTGCCAAGAATCAATTCGGTTGATCGGCCACCGATATCAATCACCAGCCGTCGTTCGGCAGTTCTCGGCAACGCCTGGGCTACACCCTGGTAAATCAGCCGGGCTTCTTCTTTTCCAGAAATCACGTCAATGGGAAATCCTAGGAGTTTCATGCCAGGCAGCAGGAAGGCATCCCGGTTTCGGGCCTCGCGCAGCGTTTGCGTTGCAACGGCGCGAACTTCAAAGTCGGAAAACCCGGCTAAACGTTCGCCAAAACGTGCCAGGCAGTCCCAGCCGCGTTGCATCGCATCCAAGGTCAAATTGCGGTTCTCGTCAAGTCCATTGCCCTGGCGGACGGTTTCTTTCAAATATTCTGTGCGGTAGAACTGGCCGTGTTCGATGCGTCCAATTTCAAGACGAAAACTGTTTGAGCCCAAATCCACCGCTGCGAGGCGCGTTCTATCTTGCATGTTTGTGATTGTCAATCTTGGTTGGAGCCAGCATAGCATTTGAACGGCACCGAATGGCGTGGCGCTTGATGAGTTTCCGAGCTCAAGGCATCCACCTGTGGCATCAAAGGCTCAGCGGAAAACTAAAGGCCAATGCCTGCCTGTTTGTCACATGACTGACATATTGATGTCGTAAAGTCGTCTCAGTTCAGACATTGGCAATTCAAATGTTCGGCACTTAACTTAAGGATTCTTTATGACAACACATGCATTCAAGTCGATCCTGGCGACCAGTTCGCTCGCCTTTTTGGGCGCTTTTTCTTTCTCAGGCCTGGCCGGTGCGCAGGAAATCACTGGGGCAGGTGCCAGTTTCCCAGCGCCCCTGTATGCCAAGTGGGCAGCAGATTACAACAAGGCGACTGGCGTCAAGGTGAACTACCAATCGGTAGGTTCCGGTGCTGGCATCAAGCAGATCGACTCGAAAACGGTTGATTTCGGTGCTTCGGACATGCCTCAGACCGATGAAGTCCTTAAAACAAAGGGCCAGTTTCAGTTCCCGACCGTGATCGGTGGCACGGTGCCAGTGATCAACGTGAAGGGTATTGCACCAGGTCAGATGAAGCTTGACGGCCAGGTTCTTGGCGATATTTACCTCGGCAAGATCACCAAATGGAATGATGCGGCCATCAAGGCGCTTAATCCCGGTTTGGCATTGCCAGATGCCGATATTGCACCGGTTCGTCGCGCAGATGGTTCGGGTACCACCTTCAACTTCACCAATTACCTCAGCCGGGTGCACCCGGAGTGGAAAACCAAAGTGGGCGAGGGTACTGCGGTGAACTGGCCCGTGGGTGCGGGTGGCAAGGGCAACGAAGGTGTGGCCTCGTTTGTGAACCGCTTGCCCAATTCGATTGGTTACGTGGAGTACTCATACGTCAAGCAAAACAAGATGACCTTCGTGCAATTGAAAAACAAAGAAGGTGTGTTTGTGTCTCCAAGNNTATCAGCTGATCACCGATCAGCCTGGCAAAGGCACTTGGCCAATTTCAACCGCCACGTTCATTTTGATGCACAACGTGCAAGACAAGCCAGCCAACGCAACTGAGACTTTCAAGTTCTTTACCTGGGCGTTCAAAAGCGGTGACAAAATTGCCGCCGACCTCGACTATGTGGCTTTGCCCGATAGCGTGATCGCGACGATTGAAAAATCATGGAGCCAAGTGAAAGACAGCTCTGGCAAACCGGTTGCGATCAAGTAATTTCGGTTGGTTTATCCGCCAGAGTCACAGAGGAGTCTGAACGTGTCAGCTACACTTTCCGCGAGCCGGATGCCGAGTGAATCCGCTCCAACATCAGGCCGCACCATGATCAATCCTCCTCCTGTGAAATCGGCCCGTTCAGGCCCTCTGGCTGACATTGTTTTTGCGGTTCTGGCCAAGGGTGCTGCGTTGGTGACTTTGGGACTGTTGATTGCCATCTTGGCGTCACTCACCATCAGCGCCTGGCCGGCCATCAACAAGTACGGCCTTGGATTTTTGACCACGGCGACTTGGGATCCGGTCAAGGAGGAGTTTGGCGGCCTGGTGATGATTTACGGCACCTTGATGACTTCGCTGATTGCGCTGGTGATCGCGGTGCCGGTCAGTTTTGGCATTGCCTTGTTTTTAACAGAGTTGTCGCCCGCCTGGTTAAAGCGTCCCCTGGGTACTGCCATTGAACTGCTGGCGGCGATCCCCTCGATTGTTTACGGTATGTGGGGTTTGCTGGTTTTTGGCCCCATTTTGGCCACCTATGTGCAGCAACCTTTGCAAAAGATGTTCAAGGGTGTTCCGTATCTGGAAGCACTTTTTTCTGGTCCACCCGTCGGTATTGGTATTTTGTCGGCTGGCATCATTTTGGCGATCATGATCATCCCGTTCATTGCAGCGGTTATGCGTGACGTGTTTGAAGTGACTCCGACGCTTCTCAAAGAATCTGCCTATGGCCTGGGTGCCACCACATGGGAGGTTGTCTCGACAGTGGTGCTGCCCTACACCAAGGCAGGGGTTGTCGGCGGCATCATGCTGGGTTTGGGGCGGGCCATTGGTGAGACGATGGCGGTGACCTTTGTGATTGGTAACTTCAATCAGCTTGACTCTTTGAGCCTGTTTCAAGCGGCCAACAGCATCACCTCTGCCCTGGCAAATGAATTTGCCGAAGCGGGTGAAGGTCTGCACCAGGCCGCATTGATGTACTTGGGCTTGGTGCTGTTTTTCATTACTTTTGTAGTGCTTAGCCTGTCAAAGTTGCTTTTGAGTCAGTTGCGCAAGAGTGAGGGCACCAAGTCATGAGTACCGCTGAGAACTTGCTAAACGCCAAGGCACTGGCTGAGATTCGCCAATCCTNNGATTCTGTTTGAAACCATTCGTCTGGGGTTGACAGGGACGACCTGGGCCACGTTGACACAGATGACACCAGCGCCAAATGACCCGGGCGGGCTGGCCAACGCGATCTACGGATCCTTCCTTATGGTGATATTGGCCACGTTTGTGGGTGCACCGATTGGCATCATGGCGGGTATTTATTTGGCAGAGTTCAACACCAAAGGCTGGTTGGCGAATACGACCCGATTTGTCAATGACATCCTGTTGTCTGCGCCGTCCATTGTGATCGGACTGTTTGTCTACGCGGTGGTCGTCACGCGCTTCAAATCCTTCTCTGGGTATGCCGGCATCATGGCCTTGACCCTCATTGTGATTCCCGTGGTGATACGCACCACAGAGAACATGCTGCAGCTGGTTCCGCCCGGCTTGCGTGAGGCCGCCTATGCATTGGGAGCGCCCAAATGGAAGGTCATTTTGAGCATCACCATGCGCTCGGCGCGGGCCGGGGTAGTGACCGGCATTTTGCTTGCGGTGGCACGCATTGCTGGCGAGACCGCGCCCCTGTTGTTCACTGCACTGAGTAACCAGTTCTGGACATCAAGCCTGAGCGAACCGATGGCGAGTTTGCCAGTCACGATTTTCAAGTTTGCGATGAGCCCTTACGAAAACTGGCAGCAGCTGGCTTGGTCTGGGGTCTTCTTAATTACGGTGGCGGTGTTGGCTCTGAATATTTTGGCCCGTGTATTGACACGCCAAAAGCACTGACCACAACCGATTCAAGATAAAGGATCCCCATGACGACAGCAACTGAGCTTGAGAGACCACAGCGCGCCAAGATCGCGGTCAAAAACCTGGATTTTTTTTACGGTAAGTTTCACGCCTTAAAAAATATCAACCTTGAAATTCCCGAGAAGAAGGTGACCGCGTTCATTGGCCCTTCGGGTTGTGGCAAGTCGACATTGCTGCGGGTATTTAATCGCATGTTTGAGCTGTACCCTGAACAACGTGCGCAAGGGGAAGTGATTCTGGACAACGAAAATTTGCTGACCAGCAAGCAGGACGTGGCCTTGTTGCGTGCCAAGGTCGGGATGGTGTTTCAAAAGCCTACGCCGTTTCCCATGTCCATCTACGACAACATTGCCTTCGGTGTCAGGTTGTTTGAGTCCTTGAATACCACGGACATGGACGAGCGTGTCGAATGGGCGTTGCGGAAGTCAGCGCTCTGGAATGAAGTCAAAGACAAGCTGAAGCAAAGTGGCTCAAGCCTGTCTGGTGGACAACAACAGCGCTTGTGTATTGCCCGTGGGGTGGCGATCAAACCTGAAGTGCTTCTTTTGGACGAGCCGTGCTCGGCCCTTGACCCTATTTCAACGGCCAAGGTTGAAGAGCTGATTGTGGAACTCAAGCAGGATTACACCGTGGTCATTGTCACGCACAACATGCAGCAAGCCGCACGGTGCAGCGACCACACTGCCTACATGTACCTGGGCGACTTGGTGGAGTTTGGCTTAACTGAACAGATTTTCTTCAAACCAAATCGCCAGGAAACGGAAGACTACATCACTGGCCGATTTGGTTGATAGGCACACAGGAGACAACATGAGCGACAAACATTTGTCAACGCAATTCGATGCGGAACTGAGCGGCATTTCCACCCGGGTCATGGAGATGGGTGGGTTGGTGGAATCACAGATTCGTCAGGCAGTGTATGCCTTGTCACAGTTCAACGTGGAGGTGGCCGACCAAGTGGCTGCAACCGAGGTGCGCGTTAACACCATGGAAGTGGATATTGACCGTGAAGTGTCTGGCATCATTGCCAGAAGGCAGCCTACGGCGCGGGATTTGCGCCTGCTCATTGCGGTTTCCAAAGCCACGGCCAATCTCGAGCGTGTCGGTGATGAGGCTGCCAAGATGGCGCGTATGGTGAGGGGCATCATTGAAAACGGCGCGCCGCGCTCATTGCCCAGTCACGAGCTAGCGGTCGCTGCTGACATGGCCTCCGCGCTGTTGCGCAAGGCACTGGATGCGTTTGCACGGCTTGACACCTCTGCGGCCTTGTCTATTCTGAAGGAAGACGATCTGATTGATCAGGAGTTTGACGGCTTCGTCAGAAAACTGATCACCTACATGATGGAAGATCCCCGCATGATCTCGGCCAGTCTGGACCTGCTGTTTCTTGCCAAAGCCATTGAGCGTATTGGTGACCATTCCAAAAACATTGCGGAGCAGATCATCTACATCGTTAAAGGGGCTGACGTGCGCCACTCACCCATGAACGAAATTGAATCGGTGGTGAAGTGAGACGTCTGCCCACCGTCTTGATTGTCGAAGACGAGCCTGCCATTGCCGAACTGATCTCGGTCAATTTGAGGCACAGTGGGTTTCGCCCGATTTGGGCCATGGACAGCGCGACAGCACAGGCTGAGATTGATTCTGCTTTGCCAGACCTGGTGCTCCTTGACTGGATGCTGCCGGGCGAAAGTGGCTTGGTCTTGGCCAAGCGCTGGCGCGGTAACCCGCGTACTAAGCTGGTGCCCATCATCATGTTGACCGCGCGTGGTGACGAAGTTGATCGGGTGGCAGGACTTGATTCAGGTGCCGACGATTACATCGCCAAACCTTTCTCTACGAAAGAGTTGTTGGCCCGGATGCGGGCTGTCATGCGCAGGCGCGCACCTGCGCCAGAGGCTGGCCCCATTGTGATGGGCGACTTGGTGCTGGATGCCGATACCTACCGGGTGACATTTCGGGAGCAGATGCTCAAACTCGGCCCCACTGAATTCAAGTTGCTTTACTACATGATGACGCACTCCGAGCGAGTGCACAGCCGGTCTCAATTGCTTGACAAGGTGTGGGGTGACCACGTTTACATTGAAGAGCGTACGGTGGATGTCCATGTCAAACGTTTGCGCGAGGCGCTTGGTGAAGTGGCTGGTCAGATGATCGAGACGGTGCGTGGAGCTGGCTATCGGATGACGGCGCAAGCGCTTGCGATTAAGCCGGCTTGACATTCACACGCTCCAAACATGTTGGGCCGATTTGTTCTTTTCTTGTTGTGGCTCGGTTTAGGCGCTGCCGTAGGGTTTGGGTTGGGTACTCAATTGGGTGAGCCATCTGCGGTTTTTTGGGGCGCTATTGGGGCAGCGCTGTTGTGGGTGCTTATAGATACCTGGCTTGGCCAGCGCGTGATGGGCTGGCTTCATACAGACCAGCCGGGAGACTTTGGCATTAAGTCCGGCAGGTGGGCGCAGGTCGCTTCGCGGGTGCAACGTTTACTGCGTGACCGTGAGCGTGAATCCGCTGAGCGTCAGTCACGTCTTGACAGCTTCTTGTCGGCCATGCAGGCCTCCCCCAATGGTGTGATGCTGCTCGATGGGGACTCCCATATTGAGTGGTGCAATGACACTGCTGCATTGCATTTCGGACTCGATATTGAACGCGACAAGTTGCAGGTGATTGGCAACTTGGTGCGCGACCCTGGCTTTGTTGCCTACATGGCTGGCAAAAACTATCACAACGGTTTCACCATGCCAGGCCGCAACAGCAGCATCGTGCGCCCGGTCACGTTGTCTGTGCAGTTGCATCCCTATGGAGCGGGTCGCAAATTGTTGTTGTCCCGTGATATCACCATGGTGGAGCAGGCGGAAGCCATGCGACGGGACTTTGTGGCCAATGTGTCGCATGAAATTCGAACGCCTCTCACCGTATTGAGCGGTTTTGTCGAAACCCTTCAGACCCTGGAATTAAGCGATGCGGAGCGAAGTGGGTATTTGGAACTGATGGCATTGCAGGCTGAACGCATGCAAACCCTTGTCAGTGACTTGCTGACCCTGTCTAAACTTGAAGGCAGCCCACCTCCGAGCCTGGACACGGCCGTGCCATTGACGCCTCTGATGCGTCAACTGGAACACGATGCCAAAGCACTTTCTGGTGCGTTAGCGCAAGACAGCGAAGGCGGGGACCAGAAAATCATTTTTGATTGCGCGTTTGAAGGTTCACTGCTGGGTGCCCGCTCTGAACTGCTCAGCGCAATGAGTAATTTGGTGAGCAATGCGGTGCGTTATACCCCGCAAGACGGACACATTGAGATCAGGTTGGCACCCTCCGCTAGCGATGGCGCGTTGGTGTTTTCTGTGGCTGACACGGGGCCAGGTATCGCCAAGGAGCATTTGGGCAGGCTCACTGAACGCTTCTATCGGGTCGATCGCAGCCGCTCGCGCGAAACCGGGGGTACGGGTCTTGGGCTGGCCATTGTCAAACATGTGGCTCAACGCCATGGCGCAAAACTGTTGATTGAAAGCACGCTTGGACGGGGATCGGTCTTTTCGTTGACCTTCCCACCTCAGCGGGTGTTGCAACCTAAGGTGCTGGCTGACGCTGGTAAACCATCAGAGAGGCTCGCCGCTCTGCTGGATGTCCAATAGTGGCCCGCCATTGCCATGCCGTTGGCATTGCTGGGTTGGTGGGTGTGACATCTCTCCATGCCAAATCTACAATCAACCACTGGCAGTTGGAGTCGCGCGTCAAAGGTTGAAGTGTCCAAGCGCCATGAAATTGCAACGCAGCGACCTGACTTCGGCTTAAACCGGCAGTAGCCACACAGCCCGTGTTTCTGGGAATGACCTGTTGCGCCTGACTGACCAAGGGCGCGTTGCTGCGGGCATAGTCGAGCATTGGAAGCCAAAGACTCAACAACAGCAGCCAACACAGCGCCGCTCCACCCGCGGGCAACACCACACTTTTCCAGATCGCAGACCGATGCCTGCCTACACGCCAAAATACCAGCCAAGCCCAGGTAAAGCTTGCGGCAAGCGCTATCATTAGCGAAGCAATTGAGAAACCACTAACAAACCCTGGCAGCAGCCGGGTCACGTTGGCGGCGGGTTGGGCGGGTATGCCAGTTTGCAGCGACAACCACACCGCCCAGATGACCAGCGCGCAGCCAGTGAAGAAGATCAGAGTAAACCAGTCAATCAAGGCGCTGACGCTGCGGCTCAAGGTGGGCAGAGCAAAAGCTGCTAACGCCGCTAAAGCAGGCAAGGCCAGCAGCAAGGAGCGGTCGGCGGCTGCGGTGGTCAGGGTGGCTAGGCTTGCTGCCAGCACAAAGCAAATCGGTAGCCAGAGGTGCAAACCGCTGAACTGCAAGTTAAAGATTTGCAGGCGCCAGCGCCATAGTGTCCAAAGTGCCAGTGGCCAGGTCGGCCAGGTGAACCATAAGAAAAGTCGCCCCAAGCTCTGCCAGCTGGCCAGGGTAGCTTGGGGTAAATCAATGCGCCATCGCCAAAGTCCCAAGCCTGTTCCTATGGCCGCAGCACCCAAGGTGAGCGCCACCAATGCCCACGCACGGTATTTTTGTTGAGCGAGTTCTGGCTCTTCAGCAACAGGTGCCAGCAAATAAACACTGGCGCCAGCCAGCCCCAATACAAGCGACAAAAAAGGGGCGCCCGAAAGCGTCAACCCCACCAGTGCCACACCCGCACTCACTGCGGGAATCCACAGGCGGTAGGGCAAGGCGGCCGTGGCGTAAAACAACAGCGCCGCAAAACCCAGCTGCGCCATGGCTGGAGTGGTCTCGTGGGCCAACTGCGCCAAGCCCAAACAGGCGATGAAGGCCAGCAGGGCCCCATCGGCGATGGCTCGGGCATAGTCAGTGGGTTGTGCTTCACCGCCAAATGCAAAGCTAACGGGTTGCGCTTTGGGGCCGCGTGCCAGGTAATAAGTGCTGTACCAGGTGGCGGTCATGGCCAGCACCAGAAGTGCCATGAAAGGTAATCTTGCCGCCAAGTCAATGGGAAAACCCGCTGGTGCCCACCGTATGGCCAGGGCACCCAGCCAGTAGGGCAACAGGGCGTCCAAGTCGGGCGGCATTCCGCCCAGTGTGGGTGTCAACCAATCGCTGGCACCACGTGCCAGTTCTGCCATGTAGCCAAAGCTGGTGAGATCGTCACGCTTCCAGGGCATACGCCCGACAAAGCCTGGCAACAGGTAGGCCAAACAAAAAAGCAGCAAGGCAAGGCGCGGCAAGCGCTTGACTGCGGCTTGCGACACGATGGCGGGAGACGGTTGGTTCACTTCGTTTTTGTCCCGATTTGCCGGGTACCAGCGCCCAAACAAAAAAGGCAGCGCGGAGTAACCCGGCTGCCTTTGACAGGGTGCTTTGAGCAGTTTACTTGGCAGCAGCCTTGCCGAAACGGTTGCGGAATTTCTCCACACGACCGCCCATGTTGTCTACGGACTTTTGCGTGCCGGTGTAGAAGGGGTGCGACTCGCTGGTGGTGTCGAGCTTGTACAAAGGCAACTCGCGGCCGTCTTCCATTTTGATCATCTCTTTGGCGCTGGCGCAAGAGCGGGTGACGAATTTGAATCCGTTGGACATGTCCTGGAAGCAAACTTCGCGGTAATTGGGGTGAATGCCTTTTTTCATATCTCTCTCCATCAGTTGCGTTAGCCGCGACGACCCTTGCACAACCCATTGTGCAATTCAAAGTCGTTCGTACTTTTCGCTAAAACCGCAGATTATAGACCAGCCGCTGCGCCGGGCCGCCCCAAGCAAGGCTGCGGCCCCCTCGGCGGCAGCGCAGTACACGAAGTGACAAGCGTGGCGACGATTTGCTTAGCCACCCCGGCGCATCATGTCGAAGAACTCGCTGTTGGTCTTGGTGGCTTTCATTTGCTTGAGCACCATTTCCATCGATTCGATTTCGTCCATGTTGTACAGGAACTGGCGAAGGATGCGGGTTTTTTGCAGAATTTCTGGCTGCAGCAGCAGTTCTTCGCGGCGGGTGCCGCTGCGGTTGAGTTGAATCGATGGAAACACGCGTTTTTCGTACAAACGGCGGTCCAGGTGAATTTCTGAGTTGCCAGTGCCTTTGAACTCCTCAAAAATCACCTCGTCCATGCGGCTGCCGGTGTCCACCAGGGCTGTCGCGATGATCGTCAGCGAGCCGCCTTCTTCCACATTGCGCGCCGCACCCAGGAAACGCTTGGGCCGTTGCAGTGCGTTGGAGTCCACACCGCCAGTCAACACCTTGCCGCTGGACGGCACCACGTTGTTGTAGGCGC
>DFWT01000235.1 GCA_002381045.1 Rhodoferax sp. UBA4127 | reverse complement strand
CCCTTTCCCACCTCTGGCCCGACCCGGCCAGCGCTGCTTCGGGTCGGTTTTGAAATGGCATACGACTGCCCAGCTCCCACGCCGATGATCTTGGCGCTGAACATCCATCACTCCCGGGCTGCTGATCTGGTGCAGCCCGATATTCTGGTCACCAATCCACCAGTGACCGTGACCGCCTACCATGACCTATTTGGCAACTGGTGCAGCCGCATCGTGGCGCCTGCTGGACAATTCACCCTCAGCACCACCGCGCTGGTTCATGACAGTGGCACCAATGACCCTTATGCACCCGACGCGCAACAGGTCCCTGTGGAGCTTTTGCCCGAGTCAACCCTGGTGTACCTGTTGGGCAGCCGCTATTGCGAAACCGATCAGTTGTCCAACGTTGCCTGGCAGTTGTTTGGTCATGGTGCCACCGGTTGGGCCCGGGTCCAGGCGATTTGTGATTTTGTGCACCGGCACATCACGTTTGGCTACCAGCATGCCCGGCGCACCCGCACCGCATGGGAAGCGTATAACGAAGGTCAGGGCGTGTGCCGTGACTACGCGCATCTGGCCATCACGTTTTGCCGCTGCATGAACATTCCCGCGCGTTATTGCACTGGCTACCTGGGCGACATCCGCATCCCAGCCGTTCCAGCCCCGATGGACTTTGCCGGCTGGTTTGAAGCCTTCCTGGGCGACAGGTGGTACACGTTTGATGCACGCAACAACACGCCGCGCATTGGCCGGGTGCTGATGGCGCGTGGCCGAGACGCCTGCGATGTGGCGCTGGCCAGTACCTTTGGCCCCAATACCCTGCAACGCTTCACCGTCTGGGCTGATGAGGTTGCCCCAACCCACAGCCTGAACTAGCCAAAAAGCTACAAATTAGATAGCTCTTGACGAAGACGATAAAAGGCCTATCGGCCTAAAGGACGCATTAACCTCAGGACGACTGTTTGAAGGCCATCACGCCCTGGTTGCGCAGGGTGCGCAGGAGGGCCAGTTCTTTTTCATCCACGCGCAAACCACCTGGGGTGGCCTTGTCGGCGTAAATCAAGCCAAACGGTTTGTCCTTGATCAACAGGGGCATGACCAAAAAAGTGGGTGCATTGAACGATTGGCGGTACCAGGCAGGCAGCCGATTCGCCAGACGCGGGTCGGTGGTGTCGCTGATCAGGGTATCTGCCCCTTTGAGGCATATCGCGGTAAACAAGTTTGACGCACCCGCACCACTCATTGGCACGTTGAACAAGCGCACCACACCTTCAACCCCCTCACCCAAGCCAAACCGGCCGGTGAGCGCATCCAGCTTGGGATCACGCAGGCAAAAAATGATGCGGTGAAAGTTCAACGCACGGTACATGGTTTCCAGAATCATGCGAACCAGGTCGCTGCGCTTGGCATCTTCCACCATCGCGTTGGTGATGTCCTGAATGCCAGCCGCCAAGATTTGGACCACCTGTGCCGGGTTGACACGCGGCGGCGGACTGCTGTCAAACGTCGCCGGTTGGGTCGCAAAACTTGCATGCAATTCTGCGGCTGTCAAAGTCGCAAAGTCCGTCTGAGTAATCGCCCCAGGACCGCTGGCCGATGCGGTCTGTGGACCAGATATCAAGCGCGCAGCACGCGCACCGCTTGGCAACTGCAAATCCATCGCCGCCACCATTTCCACGACTTTTTCACGCGCCGCCGTGATGGCCGCCTGCACCTGACCCGACGTTTTATCCAGCGCTTTACAAAAGCGTTTGGCTGTCATTTCCAATTGCAGCTCAGCGACCTGCGGCTCGATGTTCAGCAGGATATCGGCCATGTCATTGGCCGCGCGCGAAATCCAGCGCAAGCGGTGAGAAAGTTCATTGACGGCTCGGGCTGGCGGATCACCGGAGGGTGGCGTCATGCAGCGCTGGATGGTCGCTGGCAGTCCCCAGGCGCGCGCTACACCCACACCCAAAGACTCAAAACTCAAGCCCATGACCTTGATCGCCGCAGACCCCTCACTGAGGGGCGGGGAACTTTGCGACTGCATGGTGCGAACCCGCGCGGCATCGGCCGGGAAGTAATACTGCGCAATCATCCGACCCAGGTTCTGGAACATAGCCGCAATGAAGGCCTCTTCACCTTCCATGTGGGTGGATGCCAACTCTGCGGCAATCGCCCCTGCCATCAAACCGCGCAAGTACTCTTCTTTCAAAATCTGGGCATGCCCCTTGTCGCGCATGTGCTCCAGCAAGACCAAGCTGAAGGTCATATTGCGAATGCCGTGCATGCCCACCAGACCCACCGCGCGCGACACCGTCGAGATGCTGCCGCTTTGGGCGTAATGCGCACTGTTGACCAGCCGCAGCAACTTGTTGGTCAGCGCCACATCCTTCAAAATTTCGTTGGTGATGCTGCTGATGCTTTCCGTCTCGGAAGTGGCCATGCGCTGGATCGTCAAAACAGACGATGACAGCACAGGAAAATCACTCATGCTGCGCATGCGGTGCAGCAAATTCTCCAGAATCGGCTCGATTTGTGCGCCGCTCTCGCTCGCCTCCTGCCGCAAAGCTTCGGCCGAGGCCAATATCTCGAAGGGCGCCAGGTCTGTGGGCGGCGGCTCAAACGGCGACGAATCGTCCGGATCCAAGAAGGGGGAATTGGCCATGGCGTCGGAGGCTTGCCGCCAGCTATTTCAACTGAACCGAACCCGACACCGTGACTGTGACCTGGCTGGTGCCCCCTTCAGCGGCAATGGGTGCATCGCTCGCCATGCTTGCTGAGGCCAACATGCGTTGACGCATCATGGGCGCGGGTGTTTCAGCACCAATGTTCACTTCGCCCAGGGTGTAGTCCGAAAAGCCAAAGCCTTTGGCGATATCGGTTGCGTTGTTTCTGAACTTGGCAATGGCCTGCGCCTGCGCTTTGGTTTGCGCAGTCTGAAACTGCTCGGGGGTCAGTCCAAAGTTGATGCTGGCCACCGTCATGGTTTGCAACTTGCCCGCTGTTTCGGTGATACGCGCGAAATCTCGCCCTTCCAGAATCAGGCCCGCACTGCCTTGCCAGCCACTGAGTTTGCCGTCTCGCCCATAGCGCGGGCTCAGGTTAAATGGCCCACTGCGCACCTCCATCAGCCCTGGCTTGGACTCGCGGCGCGCCAGTTGCAAGGCAGCCTCCAGCGCAGCATTGATTTGGGTCTGAAGCAAGTGCGCGTCATTGCCTTCACGCACCACGGACAGCGATAGGGTCAACAGATCTTGCGCGACCTGCACGCTGGCACTGGTCGCCAAGTTAACCCGCTGGGCAACGACCAGCGGGGTTTGCGCCTGAGATAACGCGGGCGAGATAGCCATCGCCACAAACACAAAAAAAGAAAAACAGGTTCTGGTATTCATACTTAAGTATGCCTTTTATGCAGGCAGGATGCAGATGACGAAAATTTGTAACAGCATGTCAGAATGCCCCTTAACACACTGCGCGCGACAGTTTAAACAAGCAAAATCGCGCCTGTTACAAATAGAGGGCGGCAAATCATGGCCACAAATCCGGATCGTGCAGACAAAATTCTGATAGTTGACGACGACGCGCGCATACGCGATTTGTTGAAGCGTTATCTGGTGCAGGAAGGCTTTGAGGTGCTGCAGGCCGAAGACGGCAAATCAGTCACCCGTTTGCTCTTGCGTGAGCCGGTCGATCTGATCGTGCTGGATCTGATGATGCCTGGTGAAGACGGCCTGTCAATTTGTCGTCGCCTTCGCGCCGCTAACGACCGCACGCCGGTGATCATGCTGACGGCCAAGGGTGAAGACATTGACCGCATCGTCGGTCTGGAAGTCGGCGCCGACGACTACCTGAGCAAGCCGTTTAACCCCCGTGAATTGCTGGCGCGCATCCATGCGGTGCTGCGGCGTCGCCCGCCTTCGGAAATGCCGGGTGCACCTTCGGTGGACAACGAAGTCATTGCCTTTGGCCCGTTCAGCTTTGACTTGGGCGCGCGCGTCCTTCGCAAAGACGGACAAGAAGTGCCATTGACCTCGGGCGAGTTTGCCATGCTGAAAACCCTGGTGCGCCATCCGCGCCAGCCCTTGTCACGCGAAAAACTGGCCCAGTTGGCCCGTGGCCGAGAGTTCGAACCCTTTGACCGCAGTCTGGATGTGCAGGTGTCGCGCCTGCGCAAGTTGATTGAAACCGACGCCTCTGTGCCGCGCTACATTCAGACCGTGTGGGGTGTCGGCTACGTGTTTGTGCCAGATGGCAGCAATTGACAGCCTGCAGATGGCGCTTCCGCTCGAACTTGATACCGACAAGGTCGCGCCAGGGCTGAACAGCCTGAGCCTGTTCTGGCGGACATTTGTGCTGCTGTCTTTGCTGCTCATTTGCAGCATCGCGGCATGGACCCAAACCCTGCTGGAACTCGAGTCAGAGCCGCGCGCGGTGATGACAGCCCGCCAGATTGCCTCAGTGGTCAATTTGAGCCGGGCGGCGGTCAAACACTCGGATGCCATCGACCGGGTGTCTCTGTTCAAAACCATGAAAGACCAGGAACACGTGGCCATCGTGCCGCGTGAACCCAAAGATGTGGTCGTGCATTTGGTCGACCATGAACTGAACCACTACATCATCAAGGAATTGAGAGAGCACATCGGCCCCGACACCGTGGTCGCAGCGCAGGTCAACGGCGTGAATGGCCTGTGGGTTGGCTTCAGTCTGGATAAGGATCGGTTCTGGCTGCACACTACCATGGACCGGTTCGACCCGCTGGCAGGCAGGCTGTGGATGGTCTGGTTGCTGATTGCGGTGGCCTTGTCGTTGACGGGTGCCGCCTGGATTGCCCGCCTGATCAATCGACCGTTGAAAGATTTGTCCTTTGCAGCTAACCGGGTGCGCGAGGGCGACTTTGAGGCCAGCGTGCTGGACGAGTCGGTGAGCACCAGTGAGATTCGGGCAGTGAATGTGGGCTTTAACCGCATGACCCAAAAGCTGGCAAAGATCGAGCAAGACCGCGCCGTGATGCTGGCCGGCATTTCGCATGATTTGCGCACGCCCTTGGCTCGCCTGCGGCTTGAAACCGAACTGAGCGTGTCTGACCTTGAGGCGCGCGAAAACATGTCAAACGACATCGAGCAGCTCGACGCCATCATCAACAAGTTTTTGGACTATGCCCGCCCGGGGGACATGGTGCTGGACCCGGTGTCGCTCAATGACATGGTGCAGAGTTGCGTGGCACCGTTTCGCAAACGCGAGGACATGGTGTTCAAAATTGCGCTGGAGCCCCACCTGGTGGTGCTGGCCGACCCGGTGGAGCTGCAACGCATATTGACCAACTTGCTAGAGAACGCTGGGCGCTACGGCAAATCCGTCGACACCGGGTTGGCTATGGTGGACATCTCGGCCCGCTACCACGAGAAATGGGTGCTGCTGCGCATCCGCGACCACGGCTGTGGTGTGGACCCGAACCAAATAAAACAACTCACCACACCGTTTTTTCGTGGGGAAGCGGCCCGCACGGCGGCCAATGGCGCAGGCTTGGGTTTGGCAATTGTGGAAAAGACCGTGGCCCGCATGAGCGGCTCGTTTGAGTTGAGCAACGCCAGCAGTGGCGGGTTGGTGGCCAACATCCAGTTGCAGCGCGCCAGCACACCGCAATCCAAATCGTTTTAACCGGCGCCCTGGCAACGCTGCCGGTTCGGGGCTGACCCAAAAACCGGATTCAACGCGGCCGGTGGTTGTTGAAATTCTTGGCCGGCGCCTTACCACTCACCCGCGGTGGCAATCCGGTGTGCTGCGTCAGCACCAGCCCCGGCTTGGGTGCTTTGGGTATCGCCACGGTCGAGTTCTTACGCCGCGCACTCACATACGACCCGTCGGTGCTAGGTTGGAAAGTCGGAATGAGATGGTGCTTGCCATTGCCGATCAAATCAGCCCGGCCCATGCTCTTCAAGGCTTCTCGCAAAAGCGGCCAATTGTTCGGGTCGTGGTAGCGCAAAAAGGCCTTGTGCAGGCGGCGGCGTTTGTCGCCGCGCACGATGTCCACCGCCTCGCTGTCGCGCGTGACCTTGCGCAGCGGGTTCCTGCCGGAGTGGTACATGGCCGTGGCGGTGGCCATGGGGGACGGGTAAAAGGTTTGCACCTGGTCAGCGCGAAAACCGTTCTTTTTCAGCCAGATGGCCAGATTCATCATGTCTTCATCNNGCTGGGGTAGAAGGTTTGCACCTGGTCGGCCCGAAAGCCATTTTTCTTGAGCCAGATCGCCAAGTTCATCATGTCTTCGTCGCTGGTGCCGGGGTGCGCGGCGATGAAATACGGAATCAAAAACTGCTTCTTGCCGGCTTCCAGGCTGAACTTGTCAAACAGGGTTTTGAACTTGTCGTAGCTGCCCATGCCGGGCTTCATCATCTTGGACAGCGGACCCGACTCGGTGTGTTCGGGGGCAATCTTCAGGTAGCCACCCACATGGTGCTGCACCAGTTCCTTGACGTACTCCGGGCTTTGCACGGCTAGGTCATAACGCACACCTGAGCCAATCAAGATTTTCTTGATGCCGCGCAGGCTGCGGCCACGGCGGTAGATGTTGACCAGCGGCAAGTGGTCAGTGCCCAGGTTCTGACAAATGCCAGGGTAGACACAGCTGGGTTTGCGGCAAGCGGCTTCGATCTCGGGGCTTTTACAGCCCAGCCGGTACATGTTGGCCGTGGGGCCGCCCAGGTCGNNCCAAAACAGCCACGCATGATGTTGACGCTAAAGCGGATCATCTCCCAGGCAGGGATTTTGGTGGCGTGGTCATGACTGCCGTTCTCGTCGGCATAACTGGGGTGCGGCGCACGCGCATAAGGCAGGTCAAACACCTGGTCCATCTCAGCGGTGGTGAGTGGGATGGGCGGCGGGGTGATCCACACATCCCGCGCCGTCGCGCCCGCGCCATGCGCCTGCACCAGGGCGCGCGCGTTGCCGGGGTTGGTCTCAAGGTGCAGCACACGATTGGCGTGGGCATACAACACCGCATCGGACTTGACCTGCTCGTAACTCGGCAGGCGAATCACCGTGCGGTCTCGCGGTGGCAACACCTGCTTGCCCACGCGCTGCGGCAAGTTGGGGTTGGGCACGAAACGCAGCGGCTGGGCAGAGGTCGATTTTTGATCTTCTAAGGAAGATAGACCTGTAGCCCTTGCATAGTCTTGGCGAGTAGCTCCGATTTTTGAAGTATCTTGAGCGGACTGGCTTTCAGCGTCTTCCTTGGCGCAACTGCTGCCTTGTCCTGCCGCTTGCTCCGAGGTGGTCTGATAGGGGTTGATGTGGGACTCAATGCGGCCCGGCTCATCCACGCTAGTCGAATCCAACTCAAACCAGTCCAGCCGTGAAGCGTCATCGGTGCGGCGCACGAAGGCCGTGCCACGCACATCGGTGATCTGCTCAACAGGTTCACGCCGACTCAGCCGGTGGGCGATTTCCACGATCGCGCGCTCGGCATTGCCGTACAAAAGCAGGTCGCACTTGGCATCCACCACGATGGAGCGGCGCACCTTGTCGCTCCAGTAGTCGTAATGCGCAATCCGACGCAGGCTGCCTTCAATGCCGCCCAGAATAATGGGAACATCCTTGAAGGCTTCCCGGCAGCGCTGGCTGTACACAATCGCCGCGCGGTCTGGGCGCTTGCCGCCCACATCACCCGGGGTGTACGCATCGTCGGTGCGAATTTTCCGGTCCGCCGTGTAGCGGTTGATCATGCTGTCCATGTTGCCCGCGGTCACGCCCCAGAACAGATTGGGTTTGCCCAGCAATTTGAACGGCTCGGCACTTTGCCAGTCGGGCTGAGCGATGATGCCCACCCTGAACCCCTGGGCTTCCAACATGCGCCCAATCACCGCCATGCCAAAGCTGGGGTGGTCCACATAGGCGTCGCCCGTGACGAGGATGATGTCGCAACTGTCCCATCCCAACTGGTTCATCTCTTCCCGGCTCATCGGCAAAAAAGGGGCCGTGCCCAAGCGCGCCGCCCAGAACTTGCGATAGCTGTTCAGGGCTTTGGCGGCGCGGGGAAAGAAGGAAACATCAACCGGGGCGTTCATGGAGACTCGTGCTTGGGGAAGGCGCCGAGTGTACGTTTTGCCTTTTTGACTTGCGCTTGGCAGGGTCACCCCGGCATATTGAACACCGCAACCGCTTGTGGCAGAACTTGCGTCTGCCCCTTCAAACTTTCGGATGCCGCCGTTGACTCCTCGACCAGCGCCGCATTTTGCTGGATCAACTGATCCAGTTCGATGATGGCCGCATTGACATCCACAATGCCGTCTGACTGCGCCACAGACGCTGAGGTGATTTCACCAATAATGTCTCCCACCTTCCTGACCGAGCCAACAATTTCGGTCATGGTGCTGCCCGCGGCCGACACAAGGCGAGAACCAGAGTCAACCTTTTCGACCGATGCGCTGATCAGGGTCTTGATTTCCTTGGCGTCGTCCGCGCTGCGGCTTGCCAGGGTTCTGACCTCGCTGGCCACCACAGCAAAGCCCCGCCCTTGCTCGCCCGCGCGTGCGGCCTCCACTGCGGCATTGAGCGCCAGGATGTTGGTTTGAAAAGCAATGCTATCAATGACACCAATGATGTCAGCAATCTTCTTGGAGCTGTGGTTGATCTCATCCATGGTGCTCACCACCTGCCCAACTACCTGTCCGCCACGCGCGGCCACTTCGGCAGCCGTTGCCGCCAATTGGTTGGCGTGACGGGCATAGTCTGCGGATTGCCGCACCGCACCGGTCAAATGCTCCATACTCGACGCGATACGCTGCAGGTTGCTGGCCGTGTTCTCGGTACGCACACTCAAATCCTGGTTCCCTGCGGCAATTTCACCGGATGCCGCTGAAATGCTCTCGGTGGCAAAGTGGATCTCACCCACGGTGGATTGCAGTGCCGAAGACAAGCGCTTGAGCGAATGCAGCAGACTGCCATCCGGAGCGGTTGGGATTTTGACGGTCAGATCCCCGTTGGCCAGCGCTGCAAGTGCCTCACTGGCAACCGACGGGTCACCACCCAGAACCAGGGTGGCTGTGCGCTTGATCCAAATCGTAAACCCGATGCATGTCGCCACACAAAGGGCTGACAGCAAGCCAATGAACCAGTCACCAGTTGCCAGATGCCCCGCAACAACGCTGGCCGGTTCAACCAGTGCCTTCCCATACAACCACCAAGCACCCAGAACGACCGCGGAGCCAGCCCCGGCAACCATGGCGGTTGGCACCAGCATCGATAAAACCAGCTTTTGCGTGTAGTTCATAGGTATCCTCCGTGGCAACCAGGGATGCGCTGATCATAAATACATCAGCAACAAACGATAACAGAGAGTGCGTTGACAGCGTACCTGCGCCTGAAAATCCACCCGCAAATTTGGCAACAATGCCGCGTTTTACAGGCTTTGGGTGAGCATTTGCATCACAGCGCGCACTTGTGCTGGAGACACCAAAGGATCAGGCGCCAAGCCCCACAGGTGGTCACGCAACTGCGCGTAGTACGCCAGGTAGTTGCCTTGCGGTTGGGCAGCGGTGTGGCGCACAGTCACCGGCGCGTCCAGCCCCGGTAATGCTTTGAAGCTCAGCACCTCGCCAGGTCGGGCGTCAATGCCCCAATCCTGAAGCGCCATCAACTGCGGACGCTTACCCAGCTTCAGCGCATCTTCCTGCCCATCCAGGCCAAATTTGGTAAAACTGCCCATCGTTCCATGGGCAGTCCAGCGAGGGCCGAGCTCTGCCACCAGGGTGCTGGCATGCAGGATCACACGCAAGCCCGCATGCTGGCTGTCATAACGCAACAGCGCATGAAACCAGTCGTTGACCTGGGCACCATCGCGCACGCAGGCCAGGTCCAGGCTCAGGGTATCGGGCATGCCAAACAGCGCCAGCGCCTGTTCGTAGTACGCCTCCGGGCGCACTGGGCGTGCATCGATGCGGGTGCGTTGTTCCTGCAGCGCAGCGTCTTCCTTTTGCGCCTTCAAGAATGGCAGCATGGCCGCAGAAAACCCCGAAGGCGCTGGGCCGCTGGCCTTGCCGCTCAGGATGTCAATGGATTCCGGGGGAAAACCTTGGTCGCGCACTTGGCGCGCCATCGGCGCCAGCGCCTGCAACACACGCTGGCGATCCGGGGCATCGGGGTGCAGCATGCCGGCCCATAGATACACACGAATGGCGTTGTAGCCCCCCTGGCCTTTCTCTGCACCTTCGGTGTCGGGAAGAAAGCCTTTGTCAGCGTCGTACAACGTCCAGTCGGGAGCGAAGCCTTTGGGGGCAGCGCCAATGACAATGTTCCTTGAGCTTTCTGCGATCGCGCTCCACTGGGCCTGGGCCTGTGGCTGGGTGCTGGCCAGCCACTGCATGACCTGTAGCGGCATGTAGCTGGGGTTCAGGCGCCAGCGCTTCGGTCCGACAGTGAAGCCTGTCGGCGCAGGCAACAGGCTGCGCCCCAGGCCAGGCAGGTCGGCAGTTTCTTCGCGCAGAATGCGGGCGGCCAACAAGGCGGCCAGCGCGCGGTAGCGCCGNNCGCTCGTTCCACAGGCGCCCGGCTTCGCCCAGTGCGTAGGCGATCCAGACATCCGCATCCGAGGCTGGGTTGGTGTCCAGCACGTCCCAGCTGCGATCGGGGCGCTTGCCCCACAGCCAGGCGGGCAGGCGCGCGGTCAGGTCGCCGGCGCAGAGGTTGTTTTCCGTCCAGGCCAGAATTTTGTCGAACGCCAGGCGGTCGTTGCCCACCAACGCAAAAAACAAGGCGTAGGCCTGCGCTTCGGAGTAGGTTTGCCCGGTGCCTTCGGCGCCCGAGAGAATCCGCCCGTCTTCGTTCATGAATCGCGCGCGAAACGACTTCCAGGCCGGCCAGACGGGGGCGGTGGGTGCGACCTGGGTCGGCTGCGTCGCCTGGTCTTTCGCCTCCACAGACAGACTGTGCAACGGAGCCAGCAGGCTGCCCAGACCGGTGCGCAAAATGCCGCGACGTCGCGGCCGATCAATCATGTCCTGCACTCAAGCGGCGCGCCGCCCGAGCCCGCAGTGCGATGTACACGACAAAAGTCACCAGAAGACCGGCTGCAATACCCAACAAGGCAAGCAGCAGCGGGTGGCTGTGCAGATGAAACCAAAGCCATTGCCACCACGGCAAGTCGCCCACGAAATACACCGGGTGAACGCGAAAGCTCTCGATGTTTTCGCCGCGCAGGAAACCCAGATCGCCGCGCAACTGGCGCACTTTTCCGGCGTCGTTCAAGCCGGCGCCAATCAGCGCCATTGCCGCGCCGTCGCTGGCGGTCAGCGCGACCACGCTGCGGCCCGCACTCAAGGGCGATTCAAATCCGACGATGGCTGCCAGCGGCCCATCGCCCGCCAGCGTGGTGCTGCCGCCCGAAGTCGACAGCTGGATTTCCGATTCAAGCTGGAACAACTGGATGAACGAGCCGAGCGCCCGCTCCAGAGGCGCCACTGAGCGCGTGCCGGCGGCCACCAGCGCCGGCAGATGCTTCTGCCACTGGGCCAGCACACCGTCGCGATCGCCTTGCGCCACCAGAAGAATGTCGGTGTCCCGCGCCTGGGCAATCTGTGCGGCGGGCAGCAGCTGAAAACGCGTACCGGGGTAGCCGGTGGAGGCGCTCATCCGCCCGACGGCCGTCAGATACACCTGGATGTCCGCCGGTGTGGGCTGGTTGGGCAAGACCACCGAGGTCTGCGCCAGATCGGCCACGCGGGTAAACGGAAAACCGCTATTGGCGTACGCCGCCAGACTGGGCATGGCGATGTAGTGGTGAAAACGCGTCAAGTCGATCGTCGATTGGGGGTCGATGGCCGCAATGCGCTCGCTGGGCTGTACCGATCGGCAATGGCCTTGGTCGTTGGGCGGGATTTCAAAGGCAAACTGCAGCTGGTTGTCGCTGCCCAGCATGAAAGCGGGAATTTGCAGGTCTGAGTGGGCCTGCACGTTGCTGTCGTCGAACAACGGTACCAGCAGCTTGTTGTTGCCGCTGGAGCGGTCGCCTCGCGATGCCAGCGGGTAGGTATGAATGAACTGATTGTTGATGAATACATTCAGTGCGCCGGGGTCCAGGTCGCTGCCGGGGGTGTGTCGGTAGCTCAGGTTCAGCGGGACGCCCTTGGCATTCCAGGTGAACAGGTCCGGCGCCATGCGTGTAGCGATGTTCACCGTATCGTTCAGTGAGGCGCCGCGCACCTGCAGGTCCGACAGGTTTTGTACCAGTTCGGCCAAGCGCACAGGGCGTTCGCTGGTAATCCAGCGCGGCGCGTCATAGGGGCGCGCGGCTCTTGGGTATTCCAGCGCCGTGACCGTCATGCTGGTGCCCGACAGTGCGGCCTTGCCTAGCGCCAGCGCATCGGCCGCCATCTGCAGCTGGGCGGTGTCCTTGCCCAATACCAGCAGCAATTTGGCGCCCGGCACGCTGGGGTGCGTGCGCATCGTCAGCGTCGGTTGCGTGATGGGCGGAAGGTCGCGCAGGAAGGCCGGACGCTGCGCATCGGTCGCAAACACCACCGCATTGCGCCCGGGCAGCTGGTCTTCGAAAGTGGCGAACTCGTTGCCGCGGTAGCCCGCCAACATGCCCATCCAGCTGGCCACCGAGCCCGAGGCTTTCAAAAGCGCCAGGT
The DNA here is from genome assembly GCA_002381045.1 of Rhodoferax sp. UBA4127. GTDB lineage: Bacteria > Pseudomonadota > Gammaproteobacteria > Burkholderiales > Burkholderiaceae_C > Rhodoferax. The sequence goes on along the minus strand of DFWT01000235.1, from coordinate 4,510 downwards.
CCGGGTGGTTCGGATAAACAAAAGCCAAGCGCACTGGCCGGTTGTCGCGCGGGTCAAAAAATGGCGCAGGCAGCAGCGCCAGATCGTCGCGCTGGGGCAGTTGGCGAAGCGCCAGCGTCAGGCTGCTCTCGTTGCTTACGCTGGCCCACAGGCTGCTGTGGGTCGGCGTTTCGCACTCCATCGTGTAGTGGCCAATGAACTGAAAGCGAAGGCGGTTGTAGTCCGTGAAGTAGCGCGGGTCGATGTCCAGATCGACCGCTTGCGGCTTGCCCAACTGCTCCTTGCTGAGTACGACAGTCTGCAGCAGCTCGTCGTTGAGCAGCACCTTAAGGTGCGACAGCGTCGGCAGCAGAGACGGCGACAGTGTGAAGGTNNACATCCACGCCGATGCTGCCTTCGCTCTCCAAGCCACGCAGGGTCAGCGGACTGCGCAGACCCAGGCTCTTGAAGCTGCTCTTCCATTGGCGCAGTGGCAGCGCCGCGACGTTCTCCACCGTCGGCGCGGGCAGCGACACCGCGCTTGGGCTGGCGCTAGTGCTGACCGGGACGATGTTCTTTTCGGCTGATTTCTGCTGGGCGCTGGCAGGCGATAGGCTTGCCAAGCCGCAGGCCAACAGCATGCCAAACCAGGGCGCTGCGGTGGATGGATTAGGGAGCATCGCTGAATAAATTCTTCAAAAACACGGAAAACAGCCCGATTCCCGCCCAGGCAATGTTTCAAGGTGTGAGCTGTTAGACCAAAATTATATGGTGTGTGCAAAGCCTGACGAAGGCTCGCTCTGCGCCATTGGATCGCAATATGTTTCAGTTTTCACGTAGAGGGTGTTGTTTTTGCGCCGCCGCCGGTGCCGCTCTCTGCCGGCTGTGCGTTGTAGGTTGCGGTCCGTATCTGGGCTGGTGCTGAAGTGCCTCAGTTTGATCAACCGCCCGGACTTCGCACGCTTTGCCGGCACCACGCGGCACATCGACAAGCTGCGCGCTGCCGGACGCATCGTGCTCTGGAGCGGGGCGCCATTCGGGACTGCATGCGTGAACTGCGCCTATCTGGCTTGCAGGAATCGGTGCTGGAGGCCGCACTTTGGTGTCTGTGTCTGCATGCAGATGCTGCTGGACGACAACGCCGAAGACGACACCGCAGTCTGGGGTCGACTTCAGGGGAGATGCTGCGGCTTGATCTGGCGGGTAGCCTGCAGCACCAAGGCATCCGCCGCTTCAGCCGATGCCCTATGTGTGCGCGTGGTGCCATGAACGAAGCTTGCATTGCAGCGCAGTTCCCGAAGCCACATCGGTTTTTCTGCCTGGCCACGGAGTCCCAAGCTGTTAGCCTCGGCGTCTGTGTGAGTCCAGCGATGCTTGGTTCTGCCGAGAGAGTGCAGACGAGACAGCATGCAACGCGGGGCTTAGGGCGCATTTAGGAGAAAAGGAACTCGCAAGATGACAGAAGACGGCGCGGTGCTCGTCACCGGAGGCGCTGGCTACATCGGTTCGCACACCTGTGTGGCGCTGGCTGCCGCAGGGGTTCAGGCCATCGTGCTGGACAACTTTTCCAACAGCCGGCGCTCGGTGCTTGACCGGGTCGCGGCGATTACTGGGGAAGCACCCACGCTGCTGCAGGGCGATGTGCGTGATCCAGACTGTCTGGCCAAAGTGTTTGCCGAGCACCCCATTGGCGCCGTGATTCACTTTGCGGCGCTCAAGGCCGTCGGTGAGTCGGTGCGCGAGCCGCTGCGCTACTACGACAACAATGTGGCAGGCACCGTGGCGCTGCTGCGGGCCATGCAGACGGCTGGCGTTCGCACCCTGGTGTTTTCTTCGTCTGCCACCGTGTATGGCGAGCCCGCCATCCTGCCAATCCGCGAAGATTTTCCGCTCTCGGCCACCAATCCTTACGGCTGGACCAAGCTCATGATGGAGCAGGTGCTGGCGGATGTCGACGCTGCCGAGCCTGGCGCTTGGCGCATTGCGCGCTTGCGCTACTTCAATCCCGTGGGTGCCCACGAGAGCGGGTTGATTGGCGAAGATCCGCAGGACATTCCCAACAATCTTTTGCCCTATGTGGCGCAAGTGGCCGCGGGCCAGAGAGATTGCCTGAGCGTGTTCGGCGGCGACTACGCCACATCCGACGGAACCGGCGTGCGCGACTACATCCACGTTTGTGATCTTGCGGATGGACACGTGGCAGCCCTTCGCTATCTGCAGGCGCATGCGGGCTTGCTGACACTGAACCTGGGGACGGGCCGCCCCGTGTCCGTGCTGGAAATGGTCAGCGCGTTCGAGCGTGCAAGCGGCCACCCGGTGCCCTACCAAATCGTCCCGCGCCGCCCCGGCGACGTCGCCCAATGCTGGGCTGACCCTGCGCTTGCAGAACGCATGCTTGGATGGAAGGCGCGTCATGGCGTCGATCGCATGTGCCAGGACGCCTGGCGCTGGCAGGATGGTGTCGCACGCAGCTTGACCTGAACTGTTCCGTCTGCTCCGCTTGCCCGTTGCAGCAGGCAGATTCGATGCCGCCAGAAAGGCCAATCGACTTGTCAACGCGCAAGCCATTGACATGGCGATTGCACCGCAGCGCTGACGCGTGCGTGCGGCGGATGACTGATTGGGTCCGCTGCAAACTCGTTTTGTGAAGATGCGAGAGAAGCAGCCTCTCGAAGGAGTCCGAGCGTTCCCGAGTGACGCCGCATTTCAACAACGCACTTCGGCTTCAGTACGCCAATCCGCCGAAAAACATTTGCTTTCAATCAAGAACAATTGCTATCATTGGCGCATCTAGGGTCAGACGCCGCAGAGCGTTCCCGCCCAAACAGCCGCACCGCAAGGCGCGACTGACGTTTATTGATGGCGTTTTTCCGGGTGGGGTTCCTTGTGAGGGAGCAGTACTGGTCGAGCGCACCAACTGACTCCTCGAATGCGCATTGTTTCGATTTTCGGTACCCGGCCCGAAGCCATCAAGATGGCTCCTTTGGTGGCTGCACTGCGCGCTGAGCCGCACTTCGACACCAGTCTTTGCATTACGGGCCAGCATCGCGAAATGCTCGCTCAGGTCATGGCTTTGTTTGACCTGCGCGCCGAGCACCAACTCGATGTCATGCAGCCCAATCAAAGCCTCAATGGTCTGTTTGCGCGCTTGCTCACAGGGGTTGACGCCATGCTGGAGCGCGTGCAGCCCGATTGCGTTCTGGTACATGGCGACACCACCACCGCCGCAGCGGCCGCCCTGGCCGCTTTCCAGCGGCGCATCCGTGTGGGCCATGTCGAGGCAGGCTTGCGCAGCGGGGACATTCAGTCGCCCTATCCCGAAGAAATGAACCGCCGACTGGTGGACTCCATGAGCACTTGGCTTTTTGCGCCGACGCCCGCAGCGCGCGACGCTGCATTGAGTGAGAAAGTGTCGGGCCGTATCTGGGTCACCGGCAATACGGTGATTGATGCGCTGGTTGCCACAGTTGCCAAGCTCGACAGCGATGCTGCGTTGGAGCGTTCCCTGGCAGAGCGCTATGGGTGGCTCGATGCGCGCCGCAAGCTACTGTTGATCACAGGACACCGCCGTGAAAACTTTGGCGAGGGTTTTCGCAATATCTGTGCTGCGCTGCAGGATCTGGCCCAGCGCGACGATGTGCAGATTGTTTACCCAGTCCACCTCAATCCCAACGTTCGCGATGTCGTGCAGAACGCCTTGGGTGGGCAGGCCAATGTCCATCTGATTGCCCCTGTGGACTACATCGATTTCGTCTGGCTTATGCGCCGTGCATACCTGATTTTGACCGACTCAGGCGGCGTCCAGGAAGAAGCGCCCTCGCTGGGAAAACCGGTGCTGGTTCTGCGCGATGTCACTGAACGGCCCGAAGCCATAGCGGCTGGCACGGTGCGTCTGGTGGGTACTTCGCGCGAACGCATAGTGACCGAAGCATTGCGTCTGTTGGACGACCCGGCCATCTATGCCGGGTTTTGCCGAAGCGCCAATCCTTATGGGGACGGACGCGCCTGCAGCCGCATTGTGGATGCCCTGTNNACTCAATTTCATTCCTGAAGCCCGCTGTGATTCAGTTTCGTCGTCCTCGTATTTTTTTCCGGAGTTCATCCATGCCATCTTGCCTGCCTCGACCGCAACGCCTCACCCGCCTAGTGGCGCTCATCAGTTTGGCTGCCCCGATGATGGCGTTGGCCAGTCCCGCAGGCGACGCATTGCAGCGTTTGCAGGGGGACACCTGGGTCAACCGCAGTTTCTCCCTGTCGGACCTCGGGTTCGGAGACGACGTGTTGCTGAGCGGCTTCGACAGTCGCCAGGAGTTCTATCTTCCGGTCCCCCAGATGCTGAAGTTGGCCGACGCCACCGTTGACTTCCGCGCCCACTACTACAAGGCCGAAGAGGGGCGCACTTCGATGGTGCTGTTCATCAATGGCAGGCCCGTACATTCGCGCCGCATTGAAGTCTCTGAAGGCGATGCCAGCCAGGTGTTGAAGGTGGACACCAACCAGCGCACCAACGGTTTTCTGCGCTTTCGCGTGA
>DFWT01000093.1 GCA_002381045.1 Rhodoferax sp. UBA4127 | reverse complement strand
AGGCGCAAACCGCAGTCATAGCGGCAGCTATGGCGAGGATTTGCAACGCCGCAGACCGCCCGAGGTGCGGATGCGCGGCACGTGAGGGACTTGTTCGGCATTGCCTTAGGGCACTGCCCTTGAAGCCGAAACGGCCCAGACCAGGGGGAAGCGGCAAAGCCGCTCACGGGGATGGTCGCAAGACATAACCGATGCGGGGGAAATGGACATGCACGGTGCCAGCGCGCGGATCTTGGCGCCGCAGCGTGTAGCGGGTGCGGGTAGCGGCCACCAGCGTGCCCTGCGTGGCCTCGGGGCCAAAGCTCTCGGGGGCCACGGTGACTTCGCTGCCCAGGGCAATGCCATGCTCGTCCTGGAAGATTTCGCTCATGTGCGGCAACGGCTCGGCGCCAGCGGCCACGGTAATGGCGTCCTGGGCAGTGAACTTCTCCATGCGGCCATGGCCGAGTGCGGCGATGCGGTCCATCCATTCAAGCACCGCCGGTACATGGTCGAACACATCGGCCACGGACGGCGTGCATACGCGTGTGAACCACAGCGGATGGTAGGCGGCAAAGTCGGCCACACAGGGGGCTTTGCCCAGCAAAAAATCTTGACCCGCCAGCATGTCTGATAGCCTGCGCAAATACGATTTGTAGGCAGCCAATGCATCCAGGGGTTTGGGTCGACTCATCCCCTGCGCCATCGCGCTGCGATCGGCACCAAATGCCTTGACCCCTTCTGCCGGGGCACCGGCAAACAGTTGCGCCAAACCCGGCTTTTGAAAGTTGTAGCCCATGGCTGCCCAAAACAGGGTGCTGTCCGCCCACTGGGCCAGGGTGCGGGCAAGTCCGTTTGAGCCCGGTGGGTACAACGTGGGCGTGGGTTGTATATGCTCCAGCACATCGCAGATCAGGGCGGTGTCGCAGTACACATCGGCCCCTATTTGCAGCACCGGTGTTTTACGGTATCCGCCGGTGAGCGCCAGCAAATCCGGCTTAGGCATCACCGTGGGAATGTGCACCGACTTCCAGGCGAGTTGTTTGAAACCCAGCACCGCCCGGACCTTCTCCGAAAACGGTGACATGGGGTAATGGTGAAGGATCAGATCAGCCATGGTTAAACCTGTGAGCTAAATGAGTTGAACCAATTGCTTGCCAAAGTTCTTGCCCTTGAGCAAACCCAAAAAAGCCTCCGGGGCGGCGGCCAGGCCTTGCGCGATCGATTCGCGGGGGCGAAGCTTGCCACTGGCGACCAAACCACCCAACTCCTTTAGTGCCTCGGGCCAAACTTCCATGTGCTCGCTGACGATGAAGCCCTGCACTTTCAAGCGGCTCACCAGAATCAGCGCCGGGTAGCTCAGCGGCAGTGGCGCTCCGTTGTAGCCGGCGATCATGCCGCACACCGCGATGCGGCCAAAGGCGTTCATTCGGGTCAGCACCGCGTCCAACACCATGCCACCGACGTTCTCGAAATAGCCGTCAATGCCATCCGGGCAGGCTTGTTTCAACGCCTTGGACAAAGAAGACGCGTCGGCGTGCAGCTTGTAGTCAATGCATGCATCCATGCCAAGCTCTGTGGTGGCGTAAGCACACTTGTCAGGCCCGCCGGCAATGCCCACCACCCGACAACCACGGGCTTTTGCCAAGACCGCAAAAGCGCTGCCCACAGCACCTGTGGCCGCGCTCACCACCATTGTTTCACCCGGTTTGGGCTCGATGATCTTGACCAGACCGTACCAAGCCGTCACCCCCGGCATGCCGACGGCACCAAGGTAAGCGCTCAAGGGAATGTGGGTGGTGTCCACTTTGTGCAATGCACCCGGCTCATCGGCATTGACCAGGCTGTATTCCTGCCAGCCGCCCATGCCCACCACCTTGTCGCCCACCGCGAATTTGGGATTTTGACTCTGCGCCACCTCACCCGCGGTGCCACCCAGCATGACCTCACCGAGCGCCTGCGCTGCGGCGTAACTCTTGCCCTCGTTCATGCGACCACGCATGTACGGGTCCAGACTCAAAAAGTGATGCCGCACCAGCACCTGCCCGTCCTGCAAAGGTGGGGTTTCGCTGCTCACCAGTTTGAAATTGCTGGCCATTGCTTCACCAACCGGGCGGTTGTCGAGCAGGATTTGTGGGTTCAGAGGCATTTGGAAACTTTCTCTAATATCTAACTTTTTTAACTAGCTACAAAGCCTTTTAAATAAAGGCTAGAGCCATATGTATTGCAAACTCTTCAGCACATTCCAAGCCCCGCCTTCAGGCATCCGCCTGGGCGTTGGGGTTGTTGAAATCATGCACGCTGCTGGCACTGGTGGGCAAGCGCCGGATGTACTTGAAGGTGCCGGTGGCATGGGCGCACGCCCTACCCTGTTCATCCAGGACGCTGGCTTCGGTGAACGCCAGTGTGGCAGTGCGGTGCATCAGCCGACCTTGACAGGTCAGCGCGCCATGGGAGGGCCGCATAAAGCTGGTTTTCATCTCCACCGTGACCACCCCCGCGTGACCCGGGCCGCTGCGTGCCGCCATGGCCATGGTGACATCCAGCAGCGTCATGACCGCACCGCCATGGGTAACGCTATAGGAGTTGAGATGCTCAGGCTTTGGCGTGTAAAGGATTTCAGACCGACCATCGGCACACAGGGTGAGCACAAAGCCCAAATGCCGGACGAACGGGATTTCAACGCCAAAGTCGATGGTGGGGGTGGTGAAGGGCATGGTGTCAGCCCTGCAGGGCTTGGCCGGCGTCTCGACCGAGCGTCAAGCACGAGTCGGAGATATCGAAGAATTGGTGAAGGCAGCGTGGCATAAAAATGGTCCTCTTGGGACCGATTTTGCAGCAGATGTCACGCCAACCGATCTGGCACCTGAACCCTGTGCATGCCAGTACATCTAGCACCACGTGATCGGTCGCAACCCAGCCCGCCACAGCTGGGTTAGAGGTATAGCGTTACTGAGGCGGAACAATCACCACGGTGCCATTGCCCGAGGTCCCTGTCGCGCCGGTGCGGCCTGTGGCGCCTGTGTTGCCAGTGGCTCCGGTGTAACCAGTCGCCCCGGTGTCACCTGTTGCACCTGTTCCACCGGGTGCACCCGCACCACCTGTGGCACCGGTATACCCCGTAGCGCCGGTATTGCCAGTTGCCCCGGTCGCTCCGGTGTAACCCGTGGCACCTGTGTAACCGGTGCTTCCAGTGGCACCCGTGCTGCCTGTTGCGCCTTGTGGGCCAGCAGGGCCAGCCGGTGCTGAAATGCATCCGGCCAAGGCGAGCGAAGCAGCGGCTGCCAAGAGTAGTTTTGAGTAGGTCATATTGATTCCTTTGGTTTAGCTAAAAAGCGCCGCCTTCACCATCAGCCTGGGAACCTCGTTCGAAAACGGCAGCCTCCGGTGATTCAGGAGGAGCGACGGTGACTCAGATTACGGCGCGGGCGGCTTGGTGTCGGTGCGTTGCGCCACACACCCTGTGTTCGCGAACGTACAGACAGGCACACCCCGGTCCTGCCACATTGGGCGTATGTTTCACAGGAGTCAACAATGAACACATTATTCAAAACGATCTTCGCGGTCGGCACCATCGCTTTGGCGGCCCAAGCCACGGCGCAGGTCACTTTTTACGAAAATGATGATTTCCGTGGACGGTCGTTCACGACGCAGAAAAAGATCAACAATTTCTCCCGATTTGGTTTCAATGACCGTGCATCCTCTGTGGATGTCCGCAGTGGGCGATGGGAAGTGTGCGAGGACAGTAATTTCAANNGTGCGAGCCGTAGGCCGCAATGCCCGCATTGAAGACCAGCGCTACGCGCCAATGCCCGCAGCCATTGCCCCGGACTTCCGCAGGCGCAATGGTGAACGCCTGTACCAAGCGCCTGTCACTTCAGTGCGCGCCGTGGTCGGGCCACCCGAGCAGCGCTGCTGGATCGAACGCGAGCAAGTCGCGCAAGAACAACCCCGCTCAAACGTCCCGGGTGCCGTCCTGGGTGCCGTCATTGGCGGTGTGCTTGGGCACCAGGTCGGCGGCGGTGCCGGTAAAGATCTGGCCACAGTGGGTGGCGCAGTGGCTGGCGGTGCCATTGGCGCGCAGGCGGGACGCAACAATGATCCGCAACCCACACAAAGCCGAGATGTGCAGCGTTGCCGCGAAGTGCCCAGCCAGACACCTGAATTTTGGGACGTGAGTTACAACTTTCGTGGCCAGGACCACCGTGCGCAATTGAGGGCACCACCGGGACGCAGTGTCACTGTCAATGACCGTGGCGAACCACGCGAGTAGCGCGCTGACAAATTTGCGCAGCCAAGCCAGAACGACTGCTGGCAGGGTCAGCGGCCACACCATCCTGCAAACTGTATCGATCTACTCACACCATGAATCTTCATCTCAGCCTGACACCTCTGATTTCTCTTCTGGCAGGCATCCTGATTCTGGTGATGCCCAAGTTGCTTAACTTCATCGTGGCGGTGTACTTGATCGTCATCGGCTTGATCGGCGTGTTTGGCCTGGGGACTGCACGCTTTATCTGACACCACTTTGGTATTGGCGGGGAAGTACTTGCGGTTGATTGTGTGCTCAGTGCGCCAACTTACAGCACCTCAAACACCCCGCAGGCTCCCATGCCGCCGCCAATGCACATGGTGACGGCCACCCGTTTGGCGCCGCGGCGTTTGCCTTCGATCAAGGCATGAGCAGTCAGGCGCTGGCCACTCATGCCGTAGGGGTGCCCCACCGCGATGGCGCCGCCATTGACGTTGAGGCGGGCGTTGTCGATGCCGAGCTTGTCGCGGCAATAAATGACCTGCACCGCAAAGGCTTCGTTGAGTTCCCACAAGTCGATGTCATCCACCTGGAGCCCCAAGCGGGCCAGCACTTTGGGGATGGCAAACACCGGGCCAATGCCCATCTCGTCGGGCTCACACCCAGCGACTGCAAAACCCAGAAAGCGGCCCAGTGGCGTCGCACCTTTGCGCTGCGCCACCACCTCACTCATCACCACCACCGCGCCGGCACCATCCGAGAACTGGCTGGCGTTGCCCGCACTGATCAGCCCATTCGGCAGAGCCGAGCGCAAATCCTTGATGCCTTCATAAGTGGTACCCGCCCGGATGCCTTCATCCTGGCTCACACTGACTTCGCGTGTGATCAAGCCCAACTGCTTGTCGGCCACACCCATGGTGACGGTGATGGGTGCGATCTCTTGGTCGAATAAACCGGCTTGCAAGGCCGCACTGGCTTTTTGCTGGCTGGCTGCGCCGTACTCGTCCATGGCCTGGCGGGTAATGCCATAACGCTTAGCCACGGTTTCAGCGGTTTGCAGCATGGTCCAGTACAGCTCGGGCTTGTGCTCCACCAGCCAGGGATCCTTGAGCATATGGGTATTCATCTCATTTTGCACACACGAGATGCTCTCCAACCCGCCAGCCACATAAACATCGCCCTCACCCGCCACCACACGCTGCGCTGCCAGTGCAATGGATTGCAGGCCCGAGGAGCAAAAGCGGTTGATGGTGATGCCCGGCACACTGACCGGGCAACCGGCACGCAACGCGATCTGGCGCGCAATGTTGTTGCCGGTGGTGCCCTCGGGGAAGGCACAACCCATCAGCACGTCTTCCACTTCACCTGCTTCCAGCCCGGCGCGGGCAATGGCATGCTGCACCGCGTGGCCACCCAGCGTGGCACCGTGAGTCATGTTGAAGGCGCCTTTCCAGCTTTTGGCAAGCGGTGTGCGTGCAGTAGAGACAATAAGGGCGTGGGTCATGGTAATTCCTGATTTGATAGCTTTTTACCCTTTTAATACAAGGGCCAGAAGCCAATTTTCGATTTGATTTCGGCTAACTAAAGGTCTTGCTTTCGGCAACCAGTTGGCGCAGCAGCGGCGCGGGTTGCCAAAGGCTTGCATCGTCTTTCGGGTTGCGCGCAAAGCGTTGCATGGCCTGCACCACATTGAACAAGCCCAACTCGTTGGCATAGGCCATGGGACCGCCTCGGTGCACCGGAAAACCGTAGCCGTAGATGTAAACAATGTCGATGTCACTGGCTTTGTTGGCAATGCCTTCTTCCAGGATGCGCGCACCCTCGTTGACCAGAGCGAAAACCAGTCGCTGCACGATTTCTTCATCAGCCACTTTGCGCGGCGTGATGCCCAATGTGGCACGGTTGGCCTCAATCATTTGCAGCACCACCGGGCTAGGCTGGGCGTCACGTTTGCCCGGCGGGTAGTCGTACCAACCTGCGCCAACTTTCTGCCCAAAGCGCCCTTGCTCGCAGAGCAGGTCGGCAGTTTTGCTGTAGCGCATGTCGGGGCGCTCTTGGTAGCGGCGCTTGCGTATGGCCCAGCTGATATCGTTGCCGGCCAGGTCAATCATGCGAAACGGCCCCATGGCAAAACCAAAGGCCTCCAGCGCACGGTCCACTTGCGCGGGCGTGCAACCCTCGTCCAGCAAAAAACCCGCCTGGCGCAGGTAGTGGTCGACCATGCGGTTGCCAATGAAGCCATCGCACACGCCTGACACCACCGCCGTCTTTTTGATCTTTTTGGCCAAGCCCAGCACGGTGGCCAACACGTCAGGGGCGGTCCGCTGGCCGCGCACCACTTCCAGCAGC
>DFWT01000054.1 GCA_002381045.1 Rhodoferax sp. UBA4127 | reverse complement strand
GTGTCTAGGCGCGAAGCCGCAGACAGTGCTAACGCACGGCAATGCGAAGCAACAACGACACGCATGATTTCGAAACGGAATCAAGAGAGGCGGTAGGTTTCGAGGTGAATACTGGTCTCAGTGTTGCTGATGCCCTTGAGTAGGCGAATGCGCTCCAGCACTTTGGCTAAGTCTTGCAGGGTTTCGGCGCGCAACTCTGCCAGCAAGTCCCAGCGGCCGTTGGTGTCGTGCAGGCAAGCCACGCCGGGCTCACCCAGCAAATTGGCAATTACCGCGCGGGTCTGGTTGCCGTCCACCGCAATGCTCATCCAGGCCTTGATCTGGTTGTGCTGCACGTCCGGGCGCAGGCGCACGGTGTAGCCAACGATGACGCCGTCGTCTTCCATGCGGCGGATGCGGTTGGTGACCGTGCCACGCGATACCTTGAGTTTTTGCGCCACGGTGGCCACACTCAGACGGGCATCCTGGCGCAGCAGGGACAGCAGTTGTTGGTCAGTTTCATCCATAACGCTACTTTACTCTGTCATAACGGCAATTATTTGACTATATTTGTACATTTTTGACGATTGTGATTGCTTTACGCCTCGTTCACACTTGGCCTATCGGAAACATTCACCCACGAGACATACCATGACACACCGCCAGCCCTGGGCCACCGCCCCTCTGCTCAACACCCTATTTTTGAGCCCGAAAGACGTCGCCGCGATCGTGGCGCACCAAGGTGTTGCCGCCACCTTGATGGGCCTGGTTACGGCCATCCGCGAAGACTTTTTGCGCTGGACAGAGTTTGACAAATCGGCCCGCTTGGCCAACCATTCACAAGACGGCGTGATCGAGTTGATGCCCATCTCGGATGCCAGCAGCTACAGCTTCAAATACGTCAATGGCCACCCCAAAAACACCGCACTGGGCTTGTCCACCGTGATGGCGTTTGGCGTGCTGGCCGATGTGGCCACCGGCCGCCCCAAACTGATGAGCGAACTGACGCTGTGCACCGCGATGCGCACCGCCGCCACCTCGGTGATGGCGGCCATGGCCCTGGCGCGGCCAAACAGCCGGACGATGGCCTTGATTGGCAACGGCGCACAAAGCGAGTTCCAAGCGCTGGCCTTTCACCACTTGATGGGCATTGAAGAAATCCGCCTGTTCGATGTGGACCCACGGGCCACAGCCAAACTCATCAATAACCTGCAGAACAACCCGGATGCGGCCAAGCTGCGTTTGATGGTGTGCAAGAGCACGCGTGAGGCCGTGGCAGGTGCCGACATCGTGACCACGCTTACCGCCGACAAAACCAATGCCACCATCGTCAGTGCCGACATGATCGAGCCCGGTATGCACATCAACGGCGTTGGTGGTGACTGCCCAGGCAAAACCGAGATTCACCCCGACGTGCTGCGTACCGCCAAAGTGTTTGTGGAATACGAACCGCAAACCCGCATCGAAGGCGACCTGCAGCACCTGCCGGCCGACTTTGTCGTCACCGAACTCTGGCAAGTGTTGAACGGTCAGAAAAGTGGCCGAGACGACCAGGGCCAAGTGACCGTATTTGACTCGGTGGGCTTTGCGTTAGAGGACTTCTCAGCCTTGCGCTACGTGTACGATCAGGCGTTGCGCATTGGCCTGGGTGTTGACCTGGACCTGATCCCTGCGCTGGATGACCCTAAAGACCTGTACCAGTTGATTCGTCCCAAAACAACTGGCCGAGCCACGCCAACGTCGCCCCGCGGTCACACGCTGGCAAACCGCGCAATGCCCATGAAAGAAGTGCAAATCATGCCCGAGTTGGTATGAGCTTGCGCTGCTGCACAGACCAGAGTGCAGAAATCCTTGCGTCTCAGTTCAGCTGAATCACCTGCACCGCCGCCAAGCGGCGCAGAATTTGTTGGACGATGTCGGTTTGCATGTCCCGAAACACCAAAACTTCTTCGGCTTCTTTAGCCAGCGCGGCAGTTTCGTTATAGCTCATGTCGCGCTGTTGCAGGATTTCAGCACCGTCAATCAACTCCTTGCCCTGTGCATTACGCAGTCGTAGCGTGACGCGCAAGCGCAGCTGAAATTCGCGCACCTGGCCAGAACTGTTGACACCCACCACGACCTTGTCGCGTTGCTCATTGCCCACGTCCAGCACCAATTGGGCTCGGGATAGGGGTGCATCCGCTGCCAGCACCTGCACATCCGATCCAAATGATCGGCGCAACTGCTGGGCCACCGCACCGCCAGGCACTGGCATGATGGCAATGGTTTTGAAGGCAAAGGTCTGAGAGCCACGCAGTTTGAAACCGCAGCCCGTCAGCCCAGCCAACCCCACCATCGCGCATGCCGCTCCCAGCAGGCGCACAAATCCGCGGCGACCCGTGTGCTGATCAGTGTTATGAATGGGCTGCATGTTCAAACCACCAAGTTGACCAGACGCCCGGGAACCACGATCACCTTCTTGGGCGCAGCACCCTTGGACAGCTTCACGAACATCTCATGCGCCAGCGCGGCTTGCTCAATGGCAGCCTTGTCGGCCTGAGCGCTGACCAGAATGGAGCCGCGCAACTTGCCGTTGATCTGCAGCATCAATTCGATCTCATCGGTAAGCAGGGCATCCGGGTCAATCTGGGGCCAGGGGGCGTCCAGCAAGTCGCCCAAGGAACCAGCGTAACCCAACTCTGACCACAGGGCGTGCGTGATGTGCGGTGTGGCCGGGTACAGGCAGCGAAGCAGGATGCCAAAGCCTTCAATCAACGCCACTTGGGAACCTGCGGAATCGGTGGCTTTAAAGTCCTCCAGCGCATTGATCATCTTCATGGCACCTGAGACCACGGTGTTGTACTGCATGCGCTGGTAGTCGTAGTCCACCTGCTTGAGCACGCTGTGAATTTCTCGACGCAGTGATTTGGCGGGTTTGCCAAAATCTACATCTTTTAGGCCTTCAGCCCTTGACTCTATTGCGTCAACAGCTGCAAAATCCATAGCTGACAGTTTGACACCGAAGTTCCACACCCGGCGCAGAAAGCGGTAGCTGCCTTCCACCGCTGCGTCGTTCCACTCCAGCGTGGCCTCGGGCGG
>DFWT01000297.1 GCA_002381045.1 Rhodoferax sp. UBA4127 | reverse complement strand
CCCCCTCGGGGGGCAGCGCAGTACGCGAAGCGACAAGCGTGGGGGCAATTTGAGCCGCACTTGTAGTCAGCAGGCCATTTTCCGAACGCCGGAACGCGCTGCCGGTGTGCATCAGCAGGAAGCAGCCCGTGCCGTAGGTGTTCTTGGCCATGCCAGGCACAAAGCAGGCCTGGCCGAACAAGGCGCTTTGCTGGTCGCCCGCCACGCCGCCAATGACCACGCGGTGGCCCAACAGGCTGGCGGTGGCTTCGCCGAAGTGGCTGCTGGATGGCTGAACCTTGGGCAGGAGCGAAGCAGGAATGCGCAGCAGCGCAAGCAACGCCTCGTCCCAGGCGTTGGTGTGCACGTTGAACAGCATGGTGCGCGAGGCATTGCTGACATCGGTGACGTGTACCGCGCCGTGTGTCAGTTGCCAGATCAGCCAACTGTCCACTGTGCCAAACGCCAGTTCGCCGTCTTGCGCCAGCTGCCTGGCCTGGGGCACTTGGTCCAGAATCCACTTCAGCTTGGTACCCGAAAAATAAGCATCCACCCGCAAGCCCGTGGCAGCTTGAATCACGGGCGCCAGACCTTGTTCGCGCAGGGCTTGGCAGGCCGGCTCGGCCCGGCGGTCTTGCCAAACGATGGCGTTGTGAATCGGCAAGCCAGTCTTGCGGTTCCATACGACGGTGGTTTCGCGCTGGTTGGTAATGCCGATGGCGCGGATGTTGTGTGCGGTCAAACCCGCTTTGGCCAGCGCTTGCCGCGCCGTGCCCAACTGGGTTTGCCAGATTTCAATGGGGTCGTGCTCCACCCAGCCCGGTTGGGGATAGATCTGCGTCAACTCCTGCTGCGCCACCGCCACGATATGCCCCTGTGCATCAAACACAATGCTGCGCGAACTGGAGGTGCCTTGGTCAAGGGCGAGTAAGTAGGTCATGAATTCACCATGGGTGGAAATGAATGCGCTGTGTTTCGCAGTGTGTCTCAAACAGGCTGTGCGACGCTATAGCGTACTTGTGCCTCATTCAACAAGGTGGGAAATGGTTCAGGCGGCGATGCATCAGTGAACAGCCGGTCAATTTGGGTCAGGTTGCCCACCTCCACCATTGCTGGTCGATTGAACTTGCTGCTGTCGGCCGCCAGCCAGACCTCTCGGGCGTGAGAGATGATGGTTTGGGATACCTTGACTTCTCGGTAGTCAAAATCTCGCAGCGACCCGTCGGACTCAATCGCTGAAATACCAATGATGGCAATGTCCACTTTGAATTGGCGGATGAAGTCCACTGCAGCTTCTCCGATGATGCCTTGGTCACGGCCCCGCACCACACCACCGACGACGATCACTTCACAGTTGAGGTTGGCGCTCAGGATACTGGCGACATTGAGGTTGTTGGTGATGACCCGAAGTCCCGAGTGGCGAAGCAGCGCACGTGCAATGCATTCGGTGGTGGTGCCGATGTTCAAGATCAAAGAACAATCGTTCGGGACCTCAGCTGCCACTGCCTGAGCAATGCGGGTCTTGCCGGCAGTGTTCAGGTGTTCTCGTTGTTGATGTGCGATGTTCTCGATGGTTGATCGTGGGACGCGAACGCCACCGTGAAATCGGGTTAACAGGCCGCTGTCAGCCAGGCGCTGAACGTCTCGTCTGACGGTCTGCAGCGTGACGCCAAGCTTTTCAGCCAGGTACTCAACGGTGACCGAGCCTTGACTTTGCATGACCTCAAGGAGGGCCAGTTGTCTTGGGTTTGTGCTCATGTGGTTTTGTCAGTCTGTTTCAGCCGTGAACTGACTTTAAAGCGAAAAAATAAGAAAACGAATAGGGTAAATACCGATAAGAAAAGAAAAGAAACGAACAATAATTTGCCAACGAATTCGACAGCAAAGGCAACCGAATGCAGTTGACGCTAGACAGTGTAGGCAAGACAGTGAATGCCCAAACATGGTTGTATGACATGAGCATTGCGCCACGCAGCAGCGCTGTGACCGTGTTGTTGGGTGCCACGCAGGCGGGCAAGACAAGCCTGATGCGCATCATGGCCGGTTTGGATGTGCCGACACGCGGGCGTGTGATGGTGGATGGTCAAAACGTGGTGGGCGTGCCGGTGCGTGAGCGCAACGTGGCGATGGTCTACCAGCAGTTCATCAATTACCCGTCATTGAAGGTCAGAGACAACATTGCATCACCGTTGAAATTGCGCGGTGAAAAGGACACCTTTGCGCGCGTTCAGGAGCTTGCAGAGAAGTTGCACATTGAGATGTTTCTGGATCGCTACCCTTCCGAACTCTCAGGTGGGCAGCAGCAACGGGTGGCGCTGGCCCGAGCGCTGGCGAAAGGGGCCCCCTTGATGCTGCTGGACGAGCCATTGGTTAACCTGGATTACAAGCTGCGCGAAGAGCTGCGCGACGAGTTGACTGATCTTTTTGCTGCAGGTGATTCAACAGTCATTTATGCCACGACCGAGCCGGCAGAAGCGCTGCTATTGGGCGGCTACACGGCCGTGCTCGATGGCGGTGAACTGCTGCAATATGGGCCGACTTCCGAGGTTTTTCACCAGCCCAAGTCACTGCGGGTAGCGCGGGCTTTCAGCGACCCTCCTATGAACTTGATGGCGGCCAGTCGTACAGGCCAAAGTGGTGTTCAACTCGATGGTGGGCCGTTACTGTCGCTGGTGTTGCCTCAAGGGGCTTCCGGCAAGCTCACCGTGGGCATGCGCGCCAGTGCCTTGCGTGTCCAGCCGTTGGCTGGCGATGTCACCTTGGCCGGCAAAGTTGAATTGGCCGAAATCTCCGGGTCCGACACATTCGTACATGTGCAAACAGGGGTTGGTGATCTGGTAGCGCAGTTGACCGGCGTGCATTACTTTGAGTTGGGTGTGCAGTTGGCGCTCTACTTCAGCCCGGAACAGGTGTATCTGTTTGACGATCGAGGTTCGCTGGTTTTGTCTCCCTCGCAGGCGGGGAGGGCTTGAGATGGCACGCATCGATCTCAATCTGGCTCACGCCTACAAGCCCGATCCTAAGCAGGACAGTGATTACGCACTCCTGCCTTTGCAAATGACATTTGAAGATGGAGGCGCGTATGCGCTGCTTGGACCGTCTGGCTGTGGGAAAACGACACTGCTCAACATCATGTCCGGCTTGCTGGCACCATCACAGGGCAGTGTTTGTTTTGATGGGAAAGATGTAACCCGTTCGTCTCCACAAGCGCGCAATATTGCGCAAGTGTTTCAATTCCCAGTGATCTACGACACCATGACGGTGGCAGAGAACCTGGCTTTCCCATTGCGCAACCGGAATGTGTCGCAGGACATCATCCATAAGCGCGTGGGTGAGATCGCCGAAGTGCTTGAGATGAGCGGCCAGTTGAATCAACGGGCGGCCAACCTTGCAGCAGACGAGAAGCAAAAGATATCGCTTGGGCGTGGTTTGGTGCGGCCCGATGTGTCGGCCGTGTTGTTTGATGAGCCGCTAACGGTGATCGATCCGCACCTGAAATGGCAGTTGCGGCGAAAAATCAAGCAGATCCACCATGAACTCAAGCTCACCATGATTTACGTGACCCATGATCAGGTCGAGGCGCTTACCTTTGCGGAGCAAGTGGTGGTAATGACGCGAGGTCGTGCGGTGCAGGTGGGTTCTGCGGCGCAATTGTTCGAGCGTCCAAGCCACACTTTTGTTGGCCATTTCATAGGCTCACCTGGCATGAACTTTATGGTGGGTTATGTCAGTGGTCAGTCGATCAGTCTGGCGGGCATCACATTGCCGCTGCCGCCTGATCTGGTGCTGCCTTCGGGGGACATCAAGCTGGGCATTCGCCCTGAGTATGTTTCGCTGGCTTCACCCGATGCCCCGGGTGCGCTGCCAATGACAGTGGCGCATGTACAGGACGTCGGTACTCACCACATGCTGAGTGCGTCATTGGCGGGACAAATTGTCAAAGCCCGTTTGCCAACCGGTGCGACCAACCTTGTCAGTGGCAACACCGTGTGGTTGAAAGTATTGGGTGGGCAGACCTGTTTTTACAAAAATGAGGAGATCGTGGCATGAGTGGGACCATCAAGCCAGTCAACCAAAAAGCGTGGTTTTTGATATTGCCTGTTTTGTTATGTGTCGCTTTTTCAGCGATCCTGCCTTTGATGACGGTTGTGAATTACTCCGTTCAAGACATTATTTCCCCGGAGCGCCGGGTGTTTGTGGGTACGGAGTGGTTTGCAGCCATCATGCGCGATGAGGAGTTGCATGGTGCGTTGGTTCGGCAGTTGACGTTTTCATTTTCGGTACTTGCGGTGGAGTTGCCCCTCGGAATTTTGTTGGCCTTGTCCATGCCTGCCCAAGGGTGGCGGTCTTCTGCAGTGCTTGTTATCGTGTCGCTGTCATTGTTGATCCCCTGGAATGTGGTGGGAACCATTTGGCAGATCTTTGGGCGGGCCGACATTGGGTTGATGGGTGCGGCGTTGCAAGGCTTGGGCATTGACTACAGCTACACCGGAAACGCCACGCATGCTTGGCTGACTGTTCTTTTGATGGATGTTTGGCACTGGACCCCCTTGGTCGCGTTGCTTGGGTATGCCGGGTTGCGATCCATTCCCGATGCGTATTACCAGGCTGCCAGTATTGACGGCGCCACCAAATTTGCGGTGTTCAGGTACGTTCAATTGCCCAAGATGCGGGGCGTTTTGATGATTGCGGTGTTGTTGCGCTTCATGGACAGTTTCATGATTTACACCGAGCCGTTTGTCTTGACCGGCGGTGGGCCGGGAAATTCAACGACGTTTCTTTCGCAGTTTTTGACGCAAAAAGCGGTCGGTCAGTTTGACCTGGGGCCAGCCGCCGCTTTTTCCTTGATCTATTTTTTGATCATTCTGCTTCTTTGCTTTATTTTGTACAACTGGATGCAGCGGGTTGGTACGCAAGCCAAGGAGGGTGGACATGAATAACGCTGGCTTCCAAAAGCGATCTGTCTTTCTCGTTTTTTACATCATCTTTGCACTGTTGCCCGTTTACTGGATGGTCAACATGTCGTTCAAGACGAACGATGAGATTCTTGCCAGTTTCTCGCTGTTGCCTCAGCACTTCACATGGGCAAATTACCGAACGATTCTTACGGACGCGTCTTGGTACACCGGGTACATCAATAGCCTGATCTATGTGGGTATCAACACGGTGATTTCACTCACGGTGGCTCTGCCGGCCGCGTACGCCTTTTCACGCTACAGTTTTTTGGGTGACAAACACGTTTTCTTTTGGCTTCTAACCAACCGCATGACACCACCAGCGGTGTTCTTATTGCCATTTTTTCAGTTGTACACCACGGTGGGCTTAATGGATACCCATCTGGCTGTTGCATTGGCGCACCTGTTGTTTAACGTGCCGCTGGCAGTATGGATTTTGGAAGGGTTTATGAGTGGGATTCCCCGTGAAATCGACGAAACCGCCTACATAGACGGCTATACCTTCCCAAGGTTTTTTATTGGAATTTTTCTGCCATTGATCAAAGCTGGCGTGGGTGTGGCAGCATTTTTCTGCTTTATGTTCAGCTGGGTCGAGTTGTTGCTGGCGCGCACGCTCACCAGTGTGAACGCCAAGCCGATTGTGGCGACCATGACACGTACCGTGTCTGCGTCAGGCATGGACTGGGCGACGCTTGCAGCAGCGGGCGTTCTCACCATTGTTCCAGGCGCCATCGTGATCTGGTTTGTTCGGAATTACATCGCCAAGGGATTTGCGATGGGGCGGGTATGAGCCTGGCCGAACCGTGGGCCGGGATTCCAAATATGTTGCTGCAGTACCGAACTGTGGAGGAACTTTAAATGTTTGAGTGGATGGCCTGGACCACGCCGGTGGCGGTGTTTTTTCTTTGTATTGCACTCATGCTGTTTGGCATGACGGTTTGGGAGATTCGGTCGCCAACAAGTTTGCGCCGTGGCTTCCTGCCAATGGAAACCACGAGAGGAGATCGTCTCTTTATCGGCCTACTGGCTGCAGCCTATGTCAACTTGGCGTTTGTGGGCTTAAGCGGAAAGTTGGTGGTGTGGCTTGCGCTAGAAGCTGAACCATCCATTTGGATAAGTTTTGTGCTCTCCATGATTTTGCTGGTGGTGATCATGCGAAGAGGCTAAGGATTGGTTTCCAAGGGTCGACTTGTTGCTCCCCGGAGTCGATATTTCCTTTAACAGGGGGCACACTATTAGAGGAGATCAATATGAAGTTGCGTTACACCGCGTTGGCGGCTGCCATTACGTGCGCGCTGGCAAGTCAAGGCTGGGCCGATGAGGCGGCAGCAAAGAAGTGGATCGATAGCGAGTTCCAGCCGTCGACCTTGTCGAAAGAGCAGCAGACCGCAGAGATGAAATGGTTTATTGATGCGGCGAAGAAGTTGCAAGCCAAAGGGGTAAAGGAAATCTCGGTGGTGTCAGAGACGATCACGACCCACGAGTATGAGTCGAAGACGCTAGCCAAGGCGTTTACAGAAATCACTGGCATCGCGGTCAAGCACGATTTGATCCAAGAGGGTGATGTGGTTGAAAAACTTCAAACTTCGATGCAGTCGGGTAAGTCCATCTATGACGGATGGATCACTGACTCTGACCTCATTGGCACGCACTATCGGTACGGCAAGATTTTGAATCTGACCGACTATATGACTGGCAGCGGCAAGGAGTGGACCAATCCAGGCCTTGATCTGAAGGACTTTATCGGCACCAGTTTTACGACCGCACCCGACAAAAAGATGTACCAGTTGCCGGACCAGCAATTCGCAAATTTGTACTGGTTTCGGGCTGACCTGTTTGCCCGCAAGGACCTGAAAGACAAATTCAAGGCCAAATATGGTTACGACCTGGGTGTGCCACTGAATTGGAGTGCGTATGAAGACATCGCCGCATTCTTCAGTGAAGATGTGAAGAACATTGACGGAAAGCCAATCTATGGGCACATGGACTACGGCAAAAAAGATCCTTCATTGGGATGGAGGTTCACCGACGCATGGCTGTCGATGGCGGGTACTGCTGACGTGGGTATTCCCAACGGCAAACCGGTTGACGAGTGGGGCATTCGGGCCTCTGCAGACGGCTGCAACCCGCAAGGTGCGTCTGTTTCCCGTGGTGGTGCGACCAATTCGCCAGCCGCAGTCTACGCACTTACCAAGTACATCGACTGGATGAAGAAATATTCGCCCAAAGAGGCGATTGGGATGACGTTTGGCGAAGCGGGTCCAGTACCTGCGCAGGGTCAGATTGCGCAGCAGATTTTTTGGTACACCGCGTTCACGGCTGACATGATCAAGCCAGGGTTGCCGGTGGTCAATGCAGACGGAACACCTAAATGGCGCATGGCACCTGGTCCGAACGGTCCGTATTGGAAGCAGGGCATGCAAAACGGTTACCAAGACGTCGGCTCGTGGACATTCTTTAAAGATCACGATGCCAACAAAGTGGCTGCTGCCTGGTTGTATGCGCAGTTTGTCACCGCAAAGACGACATCTTTGAAAAAGACGGTAGTTGGTTTGACACCTATTCGCGAGTCGGACATTCAATCCAAAGCAATGACTGACATGGCGCCCAAATTGGGGGGATTGGTTGAGTTTTATCGCAGCCCAGCGCGTGTGGCCTGGACGCCAACCGGTACCAATGTTCCGGACTATCCAAAGTTGGCTCAGTTGTGGTGGAAGAACGTGGCTGTGGCGGTGACTGGCGAGAAGACACCGCAGGCTGCGATGGACAATTTAGCCGAAGAAATGGATCAGGTCATGAGCCGCCTTGAGCGGGCTGGGATGGCACGTTGCGCACCCAAACTTAACGCGAAACAGGATCCAGGCAAATGGCTAAGTGACAAGGGTGCGCCCTGGAAGTTATTGGCTAACGAAAAGCCAAAGGGTGAAACCATTGCATATGACACGCTGTTGAATGCATGGAAAAACGGGAAAGTTCGCTGAAGCGAAAGCTGAACCTTTCTGAGCTTTAGCTGATGACTGCGTTGCCGGCGCAACGCAGTCATCTTGGTTGAAGTCAGTGAATTTTCTTAAGCGGACAATTTCTGAGCACTCGGTACACAACAGCTTAACTATGACTTCTGATCGTTCACACCCCTTGTCGACAGCACGCGTCGGCCTTGTCTCCCGCCTCGCTGAGCCACGGCAATACGACATTGCAATTGTGGGTGGTGGTGCGACTGGATTGGGCGTCGCATTGGACGCGGCATCTCGCGGCCTGAGTGTGGTGTTGGTGGATTCGCATGACTTTGCCAAGGGCACTTCATCGCGTTCAACCAAGCTGGTGCATGGGGGTGTGCGTTACCTTGCACAAGGCAACATTTCATTGGTGCAAGAGGCGTTGCACGAAAGAGCGCTAATGCTGCACAACGCGCCGTATCTGGCGCAGCCTCTCCCGTTCATCATGCCGACCTATCGCTGGTGGGAGGCCCCCTTCTTTGGCACTGGTCTCAAGATGTACGACGCATTGGCGGGTCGTGCAGGCTTGGGGCATACAGAATTGCTGAGCCGGGCTGAGGCACTTGAGCAACTGCCTAACTTGCGACCTGCAGGCCTGAAAGGCGGCGTCAAGTACTGGGACGGACAATTTAACGACGCACGGTACGCGATCGCGCTGGCCCGCACGGCGGCGCTGCATGGGGCCTTGTTGGTGAACTATTGCAAAGCCAATGAGTTGACCTATGAAAGTGGCAAAGTCTCAGGCCTGATTTGTGAAGATGTGCGCACAGGTCAAAGGTACCCGATTCGCAGCCGGTGTGTGGTCAATTCCACGGGCGTCTGGGTCGACGAGTTGCGCCAGAAAGACGGGATGGCGGTGCCCAGTCAGTCTGGTCGCCAGACACAAACCATGGTGGCGCCCAGCCAGGGCGTGCACATGGTGGTGGATCGCGAGTTTTTGAATTCGGACGCAGCCCTGATGGTGCCCAAAACTGCCGATGGGCGGGTTTTGTTTGCTGTGCCCTGGCTGGGCAAGGTTATTTTAGGAACCACGGACACGCCCCGACACGACTTGATGCTGGAGCCTAAGCCGTTTGAGGAAGAAATCGACTTCATTCTGTTGGAGTCAGCCCGCTATTTGTCACGCGCGCCGCAGCGCAAGGACATCAAAAGCATCTGGGTTGGGTTGCGACCGCTGGTCAAGCCCCCAGAAGACGAAGGCGCAAACACCAAGGAATTGAGCCGGGAGCACACTATTTTGGTCAGTCGCAGCGGCTTGGTGACAGTCACGGGCGGCAAGTGGACCACCTACCGGGCCATGGCGGAGGACGTGCTTAAAAAGTGCGGGCAAAGTGGTCTGTTGGACATATCTCAGCGCGCCCAAACCAAAACCTTGCAACTTGTCGGTGCGGCGCCCGAGTCGGAAAAAGTACAACCCATTCATGAGGCACCAGGCTTGCACTCCTACGGATCAGAAGGGGATTTTGTCAATGCGTTACCCGGCGCACAAGACACGCTGTGCCCGGGGTTGACGCAAGCCATGGTGCGATTTGCCGCGCGTTACGAATACGCCACAGTCGTTGAGGATGTGCTGGCAAGGCGCTCCAGGTTGCTGTTTCTAGATGCCGCTTTGGCATCCAGTCTGGCAGAACGGGTTGGTGAAATCCTGATGGATGAGACGACCTGCGAACCTGAAGTTGAAGAATTTCGCGCATTGGCAGCCCAATATTTGCCAGCCCACTAAAAAAGACACCAAAAAGTTTGACCGAGGTCCGGAATCAGTGCATAATGCGGGGCTTCGCTTGAAAAAGTATGAAGTGTCTGCCCAAAAGCTAACAACATGAGTGGTTCATGTTGGGTGCAACGGGCCCAAGACTGACCAAAAAGACTGTTTTGCGTTGTGCAAGGCGTTTTTTAGGTGCAAGTTGGGAAATATATAAATGATCCAAACTGAATCTCGACTCGAAGTCGCCGACAACACTGGCGCCAAGTCCGTTCTGTGCATCAAGGTGCTGGGCGGGTCAAAACGTCGCTACGCCAGCGTGGGCGACATCATTAAAGTCAGCATCAAAGAAGCTGCACCGCGTGGGCGCGTCAAAAAAGGCGACGTCTACAGCGCTGTGGTGGTGCGCACCGCCAAGGGCATTCGTCGTAGCGACGGTTCTCTGGTGAAATTCGACGGCAATGCAGCGGTGTTGCTCAATGCCAAGTTGGAGCCTATTGGCACCCGCATCTTTGGCCCGGTGACACGCGAACTTCGTACTGAAAAGTTCATGAAGATCGTTTCGTTGGCACCAGAAGTTTTGTAAGGACACCCCATGAACAAGATTCGCAAAGGCGACGANNGTCATCGTGCTGGCTGGCCGTGACAAAGGTAAACGCGGCAAAGTGACGCTGCGCAAAGACGACTCTCACATCGTGGTGGAGGGCGTAAACCTGGTTAAAAAGCATGCCAAGCCGAACCCAATGAAGGGTGTGGCAGGCGGTATTGTTGAAAAAACCATGCCTATCCATCAGTCCAATGTTGCGATTTTTAACGCAACCAGTGGCAAGGCTGACCGGGTCGGTATCAAACTGCAGGCGGATGGCAAGCGCGTACGCGTCTTCAAGTCCAGCGGCGAAGAAATCAAGGTGGCATGAACATGGCTCGTTTGCAACAAATCTACCGTGAAAAATTGGCACCAGAGTTGATGGCCAAGTTTGGCTACAAGTCACCTATGGAAGTGCCTCGCCTCACCAAGATCACGCTCAACATGGGTGTGAGCGAAGCGGTGGCTGATAAAAAAGTGATGGACCATGCAGTGAGCGATTTGTCAAAAATCGCTGGCCAAAAACCAGTCGTCACTATGTCCAAGAAGGCGATCGCAGGTTTCAAGATCCGTGAAAACCAAGCGATTGGATGCATGGTGACCCTGCGTGGCGCGCAAATGTATGAGTTTTTGGATCGTTTTGTGACGGTGGCGTTGCCTCGTGTACGCGACTTCCGTGGCATTTCTGGTCGCGCGTTCGATGGTCGTGGCAACTACAACATCGGCGTCAAAGAACAGATCATTTTCCCTGAGATTGAGTACGACAAGGTGGATGCCTTGCGTGGTCTCAATATCAGCATCACGACAACTGCGAAAACTGACGACGAGTGCAAGGCGCTCTTGGCTGGTTTCCGTTTCCCCTTCAAGAACTGAGGTGATCTGTGGCTAAGATGGCTTTGATCGAGCGCGAGCTCAAAAGAGACAAACTGGTTGCCAAGTACGCAAAAAAACATGCGGAACTGAAAGCAATCTCGACAGATGCCAAGCGCAGTGACGAAGAGCGTGCTGCTGCCCGCCTGGGCTTGCAGATGTTGCCTCGCAATGCGAACCCAACCCGTCAGCGTAACCGTTGCTCGATCACTGGCCGTCCTCGCGGCACGTTCCAGCACTTCGGTTTGGCTCGCGCGAAGATCCGTGAAATGGCATTTGCTGGTGAGATTCCTGGCATTGTCAAAGCAAGCTGGTAATCGGCAGGAGTATTAAATATGAGCATGAGTGATCCGATCGCCGACCTGCTGACACGCATTCGCAATGCGCAGATGGTTGCGAAAACGTCTGTCTGTGTGCCTTCTTCCAAAGTGAAGGTGGCTATTGCCCAAGTCCTTAAGGATGAAGGTTATATCGATGGTTTCAAAGTCAATACCGTAGACGGCAAGGCCGAGCTGGAAATTGCCTTGAAATACTATGCAGGCCGCCCTGTGATTGAGCGTATTGAGCGCGTGAGCCGCCCTGGCTTGCGTGTTTACCGTGGCAGCGATGCCATTCCGCAGGTTCAAAACGGTTTGGGTGTGGCGATTGTGACCACTCCTAAAGGCGTCATGACTGATCGCAAAGCGCGCGCTACCGGTGTTGGTGGTGAAGTGCTCTGCTACGTCGCCTAACGCGTGGCATTGAGGAGTTAAACAAAATGTCTCGTATAGCAAAAATGCCCGTTGTTATTCCCGCTGGTGTGGATGTGACGGTAAATGGTTCCAGCGTATCCGTCAAAGGTGCAGGTGGTGTGTTGTCCATGGCTCAAAGTGGCTTGGTCACCATTGTTTCCGCCAACGGAAAACTTAGCTTTGCTGCCTCCAATGAGTCGCGTGAAGCAGATGCATTGGCCGGTACCTATCGCCAGTTGGTCAACAACATGGTGATTGGTGTGACCAAAGGTTTTGAGAAAAAGCTTTCACTGATTGGTGTGGGCTACAAGGCTCAGGCCCAGGGAAACAAGCTGAATTTGACAGTGGGTTATTCGCACCCTGTCAACTTGGATATGCCGCAAGGGATTACGGTCGCTACCCCAACGCCGACTGAGATCGTCGTTAAGGGCGCTGACCGCCAGCGAGTGGGTCAGATTGCAGCCGAAATTCGTGCGGTGCGTCCGCCTGAGCCTTACAAGGGCAAAGGTATTCGCTACGCAAGCGAAAAGGTTGCTATCAAAGAAACCAAGAAGAAATAAGGAGCGGCACCATGTTGAGCAAAAAAGAACAACGGCTGCGCAGAGCGCGTCAAACCCGCATTCGGATCGCCAATCAAGGCGTGGCGCGTTTGACCGTGAACCGGACCAATTTGCATATTTACGCCAGTGTTATTTCTGGCGACGGCGGCAACGTCCTTGCGTCTGCATCAACTGCTGAAGCGGATGTCCGTAAAGAACTCGGCGGTGCTGGCAAAGGCAGCACGGTTGCTGCGGCACAAGTGATTGGCAAACGTTTGGCTGAAAAGGCCAAGTCTGCTGGCATTGACAAAGTAGCGTTTGATCGCGCTGGTTTTGCGTACCACGGTCGCGTCAAAGCGTTGGCCGATGCGGCTCGCGAAGCTGGCTTGCAGTTTTAAGCAGATCGGAAATAAAGATGGCTAAAGTACAAGCAAAAATGCAGGGCAAGGCAGAAGGTCCTGAAGACGGTCTGCGCGAAAAAATGATCGCGATCAACCGCGTCACCAAAGTGGTGAAGGGTGGTCGTATTCTGGGTTTTGCCGCATTGACCGTGGTGGGTGACGGCGATGGTACGGTTGGCATGGGCAAAGGCAAATCCAAAGAAGTGCCTGCTGCGGTGCAAAAGGCCATGGAAGAGGCTCGCCGCAATATGACCAAAGTTGCTTTGAAAAATGGATCAATCCACCACAAAGTAATGGGTCAACATGGTGCTGCGTCCGTCATGATGGCACCAGCTCCTAAGGGAACCGGCATCATCGCAGGCGGCCCAATGCGTGCAGTGTTTGAAGTGCTGGGTATCACTGATATTGTGGCGAAGAGCCATGGTTCTACAAACCCATACAACATGGTTCGCGCCACGCTTGACGCGTTGTCGCACGCCACAACCCCATCGATGGTGGCCGCAAAGCGCGGTAAAACCATTGAAGAGATCTTTGCTTAATCGGAGTGATGGCAATGACAACAGACAAAAAAGTAGTCGTGCAGTTGGTTCGCAGTCCTATTGGCTGTGCCGAGTCGCACCGGGCCACCGTTCGCGGTTTGGGGTTGCGCAAAATGCGCAGCACAAGCGAGCTGGTTGATACGCCTGAAGTCCGCGGCATGATCAATAAGATCAGCTATCTGGTCAAAGTGCTTTAAGAGGTATTTCATGGAACTCAATGGCATCAAGCCGGCTGACGGCGCTAAGCATTACAAGCGTCGTGTTGGTCGCGGTATTGGCTCAGGTATTGGCAAAACTGCTGGTCGTGGCCACAAAGGCCAAAAATCGCGTGCGGGCGGCTACCACAAGGTCGGTTTCGAAGGCGGTCAGATGCCTATGCAGCGTCGCCTACCGAAGCGTGGCTTTAAATCTGCGCAGTTGAAATTCAACGCCGAGGTTACCTTGGCGGCGCTCAATCAGCTTGACGTGGCCGACATTGATGTGTTGGTATTGAAACAGGCGGGTCTGATTGGCGAATTGGCTAGAGTTGTAAAGATCATCAAGACCGGTGAAGTGACCAAAGCGTTCAAATTGAATGGCGTTGGTGCAACAGCGGCTGCCAAGGCGGCCATTGTGGCCGCTGGTGGCGCAGTTGCCTAGTTTGAAATTGGGACTCGTTTAAGTGGCTACCAGTAATTCAGTGAGCTCTGGCAAGACAGATAAGTACGGAGACTTGCGTCGCCGGCTG
This sequence comes from Rhodoferax sp. UBA4127, assembly GCA_002381045.1. Taxonomy (GTDB): domain Bacteria; phylum Pseudomonadota; class Gammaproteobacteria; order Burkholderiales; family Burkholderiaceae_C; genus Rhodoferax. The sequence goes on along the minus strand of DFWT01000297.1, from coordinate 5,859 downwards.
GTCTTCTTGCTGTTGGCGCTGGTGGTCTACCGTATCGGTGCGCATATTCCTGTGCCTGGTATCGATGCAAATCAGCTTCAGCAGTTCTTCAAGGGTCAGCAGGGCGGAATTTTGGGCATGTTCAACATGTTCTCTGGTGGCGCGTTGTCTCGGTTCACAGTGTTCGCATTGGGAATCATGCCCTACATTTCCGCATCCATCATCATGCAGTTGATGGGCTACGTGTTACCCGCCTTTGAGCAGCTGAAAAAAGAAGGTGAAGCTGGTCGCCGGAAGATCACGCAGTACACNNATTTCACCGGGCTTTGGATTTCGTATGACAGCGGTAGTTACCTTGACGTCAGGTACCTTGTTCTTGATGTGGTTGGGTGAACAAATTACCGAGCGTGGTTTGGGTAACGGCATCTCGATTCTTATTTTTGGCGGTATCGCAGCGGGTTTACCCAATGCGATAGGCGGCTTGCTTGAGTTGGTTCGCACCGGTGCCATGAGCATCATCGTCTCGCTGTTCATTGTGATACTGGTGGCTTTGGTGACTTACTTTGTGGTTTTTGTAGAGCGTGGTCAACGGAAGATTCTTGTTAATTACGCGCGCCGCCAGGTGGGTAACAAAGTCTATGGCGGTCAGTCCTCGCATTTGCCGCTGAAGTTGAATATGGCGGGTGTGATTCCTCCCATTTTTGCGTCGTCGATCATTTTGTTGCCTGCGACAGTTGTGGGTTGGTTCTCAACTGGCGACTCGATGCGTTGGTTGAAAGATATCGCTGGCTCGCTCACCCCGGGTCAACCAATCTATGTGATGTTCTACGCCGCAGCAATCATATTTTTCTGCTTCTTTTATACGGCCCTGGTGTTTAACAGCCGTGAGACAGCCGACAACCTGAAGAAGAGTGGGGCGTTTGTTCCTGGTATTCGCCCTGGCGATAACACTGCCAAGTACATTGACAAGATATTGTTGCGCCTGACTTTTGTAGGTGCTATCTACATCACCTTGGTTTGCCTGTTGCCTGAGTTTTTGATTTTGAAATACAACGTGCCGTTCTATTTCGGTGGCACGTCACTGTTGATTATTGTTGTCGTGACCATGGATTTCATGGCGCAGGTTCAAAATTACTTGATGTCTCAGCAGTATGAGTCTTTGCTGAAAAAAGCCAATTTCAAGGCTTCCTAAGATTCAATATGGCAAAAGACGATGTGATTCAGATGCAGGGTGAGATTGTTGAAAATCTGCCCAATGCAACGTTTCGAGTAAAACTTGAAAATGGCCATGTGGTTTTAGGTCACATTTCCGGCAAGATGAGGATGCACTACATCCGTATCTTGCCAGGTGACAAGGTCACTGTCGAGTTGACCCCCTACGATTTAACCCGTGCACGAATTGTGTTCCGGGCTAAATAATATTAGTTGTTTGAAGTTTGCTTAGGAGAGCGCAATGAAAGTTTCGGCTTCGGTAAAGAAGATTTGCCGCAATTGCAAGATTATTCGTCGTAACGGTATTGTGCGTGTGATCTGTACAGATCCTCGTCACAAGCAGCGTCAAGGTTAACCGCAAGAGCACAGAGGAAAAACATGGCACGTATTGCTGGTATCAACATACCCCCACAAAAGCATTCTGAAATTGGTCTGACCGCCATTTTTGGCATTGGTCGCAGCCGCGCTCGGAAAATTTGTGAAGCCTGCGGTATTGACTATTCCAAAAAGATCAAAGATCTCTCGGACGCTGAACTAGAAAAGCTTCGTGATGAAGTGGGTAAGTTCAATATTGAGGGTGACCTGCGTCGTGAGACAACGATGAACATCAAGCGTTTGATGGACATCGGATGCTATCGTGGTTTTCGCCATCGTCGCGGCTTGCCTTTGCGCGGTCAACGCACCCGTACAAATGCACGTACCCGCAAAGGTCCGCGTAAAGCTGCCCAGTCGCTGAAGAAATAAAAGGCTTGTGAAAGAAATCTATGGCAAAAGCTCCATCAAATAACGCAGCGCAACGTGTTCGCAAGAAAGTCCGCAAGAATGTTGCAGACGGTATCGCGCACGTGCATGCCTCGTTTAACAACACCATCATTACCATCACTGACCGCCAAGGCAATTCTTTGTCTTGGGCATCGTCAGGTGGCCAGGGTTTTAAGGGCTCAAGAAAGTCCACACCATTTGCCGCGCAGGTTGCGTCAGAAGTTGCCGGTCGTGCTGCCATTGAGCAGGGCATCAAAAACCTGGACGTTGAGATCAAAGGTCCTGGTCCCGGCCGTGAGTCATCGGTTCGTGCACTGGCGGCCCTTGGCATTCGCATCAACATGATTGCGGATGTCACACCTGTGCCTCACAACGGCTGCCGCCCTCAAAAGCGTCGTCGTATCTAATTTTTTTGTTAAGCCCACCGCCAACCTTTCACCAAGGGTTGGCTCCCACGTTTTGCGTGGCAGTAGATAAAGAAGGAAATTCAAGTGGCACGTTACCTAGGCCCCAAGGCCAAACTATCCCGCCGTGAAGGCACTGACCTGTTTTTGAAGAGCGCCCGTCGCTCAATTGCGGACAAGGCCAAATTTGACTCCAAGCCGGGTCAGCATGGACGTACCTCTGGTGCGCGTACTTCTGACTATGGCACTCAACTGCGTGAGAAACAAAAAGTCAAACGCATGTATGGTGTGCTAGAGAAGCAGTTTCGTCGGTATTTTGAAGAGGCTGATCGCCGCAAAGGCAACACAGGTTCTAACCTGCTGGCGCTGCTTGAGTGCCGCCTTGACAACGTTGTTTACCGCATGGGCTTTGGCTCGACGCGTGCTGAGTCGCGTCAGTTGGTATCGCACAAAGCAATTCAGGTGAATGGTAAGCCGGTCAACATTCCTTCCTACATGGTGAAGGTAGGTGATCTGGTGGCTGTGCGTGAAAAGTCGAGCAAGCAAAATCGCGTGCTTGAAGCACTGCAACTGGCCCAGCAAGTTGGCATGCCTGCGTGGGTGGATGTCAAAGCTGACAAGGCTGAGGGCACCTTCAAGGCCATTCCGGATCGCGATCAGTTCGCTGCAGACGTCAATGAATCGCTGATCGTCGAGTTGTATTCACGCTAATACTTTCGGTTTTTGTTTGCTGTGCACGCCTTGTTGGCTGCATAGCGTACCCAGCCTTATCGATGTAACGAGTCGAGGGCATTGAGAGGAATTTGTTATGCAAAGCAATCTACTGAAGCCGAAAACCATCAACGTGGAGCAGCTCTCAGCCTACCGTGCTAAGGTGGTGCTAGAACCGTTTGAGCGTGGTTATGGTCACACCCTTGGCAACGCGCTGCGTCGTGTGCTTCTGTCATCTATGCCAGGCTTCGCACCTACAGAAGTCACAATCGCGGGCGTACTGCACGAGTACTCATCGATCGACGGTGTTCACGAAGATGTGGTGAATATTCTCCTGAATCTCAAAGGCGTAGTCTTTAAACTGCATAACCGCGATGAGGTCACGCTCAGCCTGCGCAAAGACACCGAAGGGCCGGTCACAGCAGGTGATATCCAAACACCGCACGACGTCGAGATTGTTAACCCTGGTCATGTCATTGCGAACCTGGCGATGGGTGGCAAGTTGGACATGCAAATCAAGGTGGAAAAGGGCCGTGGCTACGTACCAGGCAATATGCGTCGGCATGGCGACGAATCTACCAAGTCGATTGGCAGGATCGTATTGGACGCGTCTTTCTCACCGGTCAAGCGGGTGAGTTATACCGTTGAAAGCGCTCGGGTAGAGCAACGTACCGACCTTGATAAGTTGATTGTCGACATTGAAACCAATGGCGCGCTCTCTGCAGAAGACGCTGTGCGGGCATCGGCCAAGATTTTGGTTGAACAGTTGGCAGTGTTTGCGCAACTCGAAGGTGGTGATATGGACGCGATTGTGTCCCCGTCATCGCGTGGAAGCTCACAGTTCGACCCCGTTCTGTTGCGCCCGGTTGACGAACTTGAGTTGACAGTGCGTTCCGCAAATTGTCTTAAGGCAGAGAACATCTATTACATCGGTGATCTGATTCAACGCACCGAAAACGAATTGTTGAAGACCCCAAATCTGGGACGTAAATCGCTCAACGAAATCAAAGAAGTATTGACATCCCGCGGCTTGACTCTGGGCATGAAACTCGAGAGTTGGCCACCGGCAGCGCTGGAAAAGCGCTAATCCGAGCACCGTAAGGGCTCACGCAACTGGCAGTACCTAGTACGGCTGCTGTTTATACAAAAAAGGAAATTCCATGCGTCACGGACTGGGTCTTCGCAAACTAAACCGCACTTCATCACATCGCTTGGCGATGTTGCGTAACATGATGAACTCGTTGATTGAGCACGAAGTTATCAAAACTACTGTTCCCAAAGCTAAAGAACTTCGGCGCGTCATCGAGCCAATGATCACCCTGGCAAAGGAAGCGACCGTAGCTAACCGTCGGCTGGCATTTGATCGTTTGCGTGATCGTGACAGCGTCGTGAAACTATTTAACGACCTCGGTCCGCGCTTCAAAGCCCGTCCCGGTGGTTATACACGTATCTTGAAAATGGGTTTCCGGGTTGGCGACAACGCACCTATGGCTTTGGTCGAATTGGTGGACAGGCCTGTTGTAGAAGAAAAACTTACTGAAGGTGTCGTTGCTTCAGAGTAAGTTATAATAGTATTACCGCGCGATGGAGCAGTCTGGTAGCTCGTTGGGCTCATAACCCAAAGGTCGGAGGTTCAAATCCTTCTCGCGCAACCAATCAAATCGTGGTGTTCCACGTTAGCAAAGGCTCACTTCGGTGGGCCTTTTTTAATTTGTGACGAGGTTTGTGACGAGGTTTGTGTCGCCACAGACTTTGCGGATTCGTCATTTGACCTTTGGGCTTGTGACGGGCCGAAAGCGCCTTCACAATTTTCGTGCAGATGTCGGCTGGTATTGGACGGAATGTTGGTTACTCCGAAGCTGACTTCCATAGACGGCAGTTTCGTCCTTGGGCTGGAAGCGGACTTTTCTGGTGCTCCGAAGCTGTCACTCAGAACGCCGTTTTAACGTTCAGGGTAAGGGGCGAACTGGATTCGGCGCGTCCCGCTTGACCGCAGGGTTAGGGCAAGGAATATCTGCCCTCTCATTCCACAGTCCATATCTTGGAATTTTCCAAGTTTTTTCTTTGATTTCTATCGTCAATACGCCGTCTTGAATATTGGACCTCATTCCAAAGCCAGGTGGATAGGCGTAGCTTTCATGCGGAATAGGATCAACAACAGGACTGCAACCAAGCTTTCCGACCTCCACATTGTCTTCATACGGAGCAAAATAAATACGGTTATGACAATGGCTGCAATCAAAAACTACTGCGTCCGGGTCAAAGAAGACAGCTTTATCAAGCATTCCCTCGATAAGCAGTTGAGCCTGACAAGATGGGCACCGAATGTCTGTGCGCGTTGGGGTAGATGAAACGGTAGGCGCTTTCGTCTCATGTCTGTTGAAATAGTAAAGCCCTAAAACAAAAACAACCCCAAGTACCAATAGACCGTCGATCACTGGTTGCCCTAAATATTGCTAAGACAACAAGTCATTTTGGTTTTGCCCCAAGAAGCTCAAAGTCAGTAATCATCCCGACTGCTTCTGTGCCATCAAGGTATCTGGCACCGATCATTTTGCTGCCTTGAGCTTCTTCCGCCTGAATCACAATTACAGGAGTCTTCTTTTTTCCATTGATGTAATAGGCATACTGCGGAATAGTGATTGACATTGGTTTGCCAATCACAGTTGCCCCGACCATCGCGACGAAGGCAGCGTTGCCAGCACTTACGTCTGCCGTGGTTGCTGCGCGACCGGAGATGAAGCCTTTATTTGGCAAAGGCGGCCACGAAGTATCTGCTGTACTTTTCATC
>DFWT01000179.1 GCA_002381045.1 Rhodoferax sp. UBA4127 | reverse complement strand
TGCTGGCCTTTGCCGATCCGCTGGGGCACATCAAGACCTGGGCTATGCCCGCCCGCATGTTGAGTGCTGATGGCGGCGAGTACCGGGCCACGCTGTTGAACATGGGCCTGCGCATTGCCACCACGCCCCGCGCCCGCATGCGGTTGACCCAATACATTCAAACCCGTGCCCCGGATCAATTTGCAAGCTGTACCGACCGCATCGGCTGGCATGGCCGGGCTTTTGTGTTGCCAAAGGAAACCATCGGTGATGATGCAGAGCGCATCGTCTTTCAAAGTGACAACCCGGTGGAAAACACGTTTCGCGTCAAGGGCACGGCCGATCAATGGCGCGAGCGTGTGGGCGCATTGTGTGTCGGCAATTCCCGCCTGGCCTTTGCGGTGGCATGTGCCTTTGCCGGGCCACTGCTGCGTCCGGCGGGGATGGAGAGTGGCGGGTTTCATTACCGGGGTGATTCATCAGGTGGCAAGACCACGGCATTGAAGCTGGCCGCCAGCGTCTATGGTGGCACCAGTTACTTGCAGCGCTGGCGCAGCACCGACAACGCACTTGAGGCCACGGCTGCGCAGCACAGTGACTGCCTGCTAATCCTTGACGAACTGGCACAGATCGACCCCAAGACAGCAGGCGAATGCGCCTATATGCTGGCCAACGAACAAGGCAAAGCCCGCGCCACCCGAACCGGCACGCCATGCGCCCGGCGGACATGGCGGCTGCTGTTCCTGTCTGCTGGCGAAGTTGGCCTGTCAGATCACATGGCAGAAGGCATGAAACGCACTCGCACTGGGCAGGAAGTGCGCATGGCTGACATTCCGGCCGATGCCGGGGCCGGGTTTGGTGCCTTTGAAAACCTGCACGGCTTGGAAGGCGGCGCAGCCTTTGCAAAGCACATCACCGGGCAAGCCCAAACGGTGTACGGTGCCACCGGCCGTGCCTGGCTGCAATGGTTGACCGAACATGCCGACACCTTGAAGGCAGACATTCGCAACACATCCAATATGCTGGCGCACTCGATGATCCCAAAGGATTGCAGCGGACAGGTTGAGCGAGTGGGCGCACGCTTTGCATTGGTGGGTGCTGCAGGCGAGATGGTCACGGCGGCGGGCCTGACCGGCTGGCCAACGGGTGAAAGCGAACGGGCCGCCCGTGCTTGTTTTAACGCATGGCTGGCTGCCCGTGGTGGCATCGGCAATGGTGAAGTTGTGGCCATGCTGCGGCAAGTGCGGCGATTCTTGGAACTCAATGCTGAGGGCCGCTTTGCCATGTGGCACCGGGGAGGCGATGACAATGCCTCCAAGACCTTGAACCGGGCAGGTGTGCGACGTATGGTGAATGAGGATGGCGAGCCTATCAAAAGCAATTCGCAATTAGGAGCAGCGCTTGGCGACCGGATGCCGACAGCCTTGGGTGAAGGCGTGAGCTTTGAATACTTCATCCTGACTGAGACATTCAAGGTCGAGGTTTGCCAAGGCTTTGACCACAAGACGGTGGCCCGTGTGCTGTTGGATCATGGCTGCCTGATACCCGACAAAGGCCGTGCATTCGACTGTAGACCGCGCCTGCCTGGCATTGGCAATACGTGGTGCTACCGCATACCGCCTGCGATCTTTGCGCTTGATTTCTGATCGTCACGAAATGGCACGAGTCATGCATCCGAGATGGCCGGCCGTGCCTGGCAAGCGAGAACGACATCCAGCATCAAGCAAATGACCGGCTGGACGCTGGCGGACGTTCGCGGACACGACTGCCCCCAGTGCCCCCAGTTAAAGTCGACTTGCCCCCAGTCAAACTGGGGACAGAATTCTTCAATAATGACAACGGGTTAGGGTAGTTATCCACAGTTGCCCCCAGTGCCCCCACTTTTTTTGAGCATGGGTGGCGATTAGGTGCGGCAAATTGCAAAAAAAACGACCTGGGGGTCGATGCTGCAAGGGGTACATCCCGTCATCAGGGGGGCATTGTTGCGGTTGAGTTGAATGACCTGAAGAACCCGTGGTGGCCCGGGAAGAGCGCTGATTTCCAAATATACCCCCAATTTATAAAAAAATACCCCCATTTGTACCCCCAGAAGTTCCTGGAACCTGGCACACTTTGGCGAACGCTATTGAGAGTCGAGTTATAATTTTCACTGGAGAAATAGAAAAATCCGGAAGGTTACGGACCTTTCCGGATTAAAAAATGGTCCCGCTGACAGGAATCGAACCTGTATCTAGCACTTAGGAGGCACTCGTTCTATCCATTGAACTACAGCGAGGTGCGGGAGAGAGTAGATTTTAGGTGCAGCGCAGTAACATGGCCGCCGTTGTCCCATTTGGTGAGGGCTCTCACTTGCGTAACTTGTTTTGGTGTTCATTTTTTGTGCTTGGCATCTTCTCGGCTGGTGTTGCCACGGCTCAGTCACCGGCCATCCAATCGGTCAATGCCGGGGGTCCTGAAAAACCAAGGACCGCGCAGCGTCCCAGAATTGGTTTGGTGCTGGGCGGAGGTGGTGCCAGGGGCGCGGCCCACATTGGCGTCCTTGAGGTGCTTGAGCGCTTGCGTGTGCCAGTCACCTGTGTGGCGGGCACCAGCATGGGGGCGCTGGTGGCGGGTGCCTATGCGTCGGGTGTGAGCCCGGCCCAGATGCGCCAGGAGATGGCGCAGGCCGATTGGGTCGACATGTTCCAGGACAACCCGGCTTTTTCGGAATTGAGCTACCGCAGCAAAGAAGTCGCCCGACATTTTTTACCCAGCACCGAGACCGGTGTGGGACTGCAAGGCGCGCAGTACCAAACTGGCGTGGTTTTTGGTCAGAAGATCAAGCTGTTTTTTAACCGGTTGGTGCGTGCCAACCTGGGCGAGCCGCAATTGGAAGCACTGCCCCTGCCGGTGTCGATTGTGGCTACCGACATTGTCAGTGGCGAGCGGGTCGTGTTCCGCGACGGTAGCCTGACCCAGGCCATGCGGGCCAGCATGTCGGTGCCAGGGTTGATGGCACCCGTGGCCCATGTNNGTGGTGATTGCCGTTAACGTGGGTTCACCTTTGTTGAAATCCACCGAAATCACCTCGCTGCTGTCGGTGTCCGCCCAGATGGTCAACATCCTGACCGAGCAAAACGTCAGTCGCTCGTTGGCCAGTCTCAAGCCCGCCGACGTGCTGATTTCACCCGACTTGGAAGGTATCAGTGCGGCGGACTTTCAACGCAACAGTGAGGCAGCTGATCGGGGTTATGCGGCGGCGCAGGCTCTGGTGGCCAAACTGCAAACCCTCTCAGTCAGCCCCGGCGACTATGCGACATGGCAGCAAAGCATTCAGCAACTCAAGCGCGGCTTGAAACACGTCGACGAGGTGCAAATTGCGGGGCTGCGCCAGGTCAACCCCGAGGTCGTCGCGCGCCATCTTTCGCAGGGACCGGGTCGGGTGCTGGACATCAATGCGCTGGACCAGGGTTTGCTGCGTGCTTATGGTGATGGCTACTACGAGAACGTCGACTATTCACTGCTCACCGTACAAGACCGCAACATCCTGCGGGTCACGCCCGTTGAAAAAAGTTGGGGTCCAGACTATGTGCGCTTTGGCTTGAACCTCGACACCAATTTCAACCTGGATGCCTCTTACAGCCTGCGTGCAGCGTACCAAAAAACCTGGCTTAACCCGCTGGGCGGTGAATTGTTTGCGGTGGGTGAAATTGGCAGGCGTTCCCGTTTGGGCTTGGACTACTACCAGCCGCTCGAACAGCAGCAAAAATACTTTGCCTCAGCGCGTTTGGAGCGTAGCCGTGAACTGCAAAGCATCTACCAGGATGACCGGCGATTGGGCGTGTACCAAACCACCAACAACACGGCGCTGCTGGGGGTGGGGGTCAACGTGGGTTCAATGGGGCAGGTTCGTTTGCAGTGGCGTGAAACCCAATGGGCGTCTGTCCTGGAAACTGGCCTGGCCCAGTTCCCGTCCAACCTGAACACCCGCAGCCATGGCTGGCTTGGGACCTTGGATTTTGATCAGCAAGACCGTCTGTATTGGCCCACACGCGGCTGGGCGGCACGCCTGGAGTATTTTGATGCCGCTAGCCATGACTACAGCAAGCTCGATGCCGATGTGCGCCTGGCCTACCCGATGGGCAGCGTGGTGCTGGCAGGCCGTCTGAGTTACCAGGGAGCACTGCGCGGATCACTGCCCTTGGACAATTCGGCCAAACTGGGAGGCTTTTTGAACATGTCGGGCTTTGCTCAGGGGCAACTGCTGGGCGACGACATGCGCTACGCCTCAGTGCGGGCAGAAAAAATTGTTGGCGTCTTTCCTTTGGGCATTCGTGGTGACATGCGTTTTGGCATGGCACTGGAGACAGCTAACGTAGGCAACCCGTTCACCGAAACCCGTCGCACAGGTTGGTTGAATTCAACCACGCTGTATGTCGGTGGTGAAACGCCCTTGGGTCCGCTGTATTTGGGCTATGGTCAAGTCAGTGGCTCGGCACCCAATTTTTATCTTTACCTGGGGACACCCTGAATCGGCCCGTTCCGGAATCAGTCGTAGCGCCGGGTCCAGATCACATCCACTGCACTTTGGTCGCCGGTTTTGGCGCGCAGCGTCAGCGTGCGTGACAGGTCATAAAAAATGCTGAACACGCCCATGGTGCCAGCCAGACCGCTTTCATAGGCCACATAAAAGTCGTTGCTGAGGCGCTTGCCTAGCGTGATGGTGGCACCGCTGGCGGTGTCGCTGCTGCCAGTGGCACCGCGAAAGCTCATCTCGTCCAAGCCTAAGGCCTGGGTCAAGCTGCGGGTGGGGCCTTGCCCGCTGCCACCCAGCAAGGCCATGGCTGCCTGTTGCAGCAGGGCAGCTTCGCCGCCACTGCCGCTGGCGGAGCGGCCCATCACCAGCCAGGCCAATTTTTCTGCTTCGGGCAGGTCGGGCTCGGCATAGAGGCGCACCACGGGAAACAGCACAGTGCCAATCACTTGCACACCCACGCGCTGGGTCAGGTTGGGACGAATGGCCAGGATGTCGAGCACCGGGTTGTCAACCGGGCCCACAAATCGCAGGATGCCTTGTTCGATATTCAAGCGCTGACCAAAGGCTTGGTAATTACCGCGAACGGTGTTGACCGTGCCAGTCAGGGTGGGGGGGTAGCCGTCCGAGGCAAGCAGTTCCAGCTTGCCAGCCAGCCGGGTCTCGAGCCCACGGCCGCGCACCTGAAAGTCGGTGCCCAGGTCGAAGACGATGTTCACCTCGGGGACAACGCGCGCGCCTGGATGCTTGACGTTGACAGGTGCCAAGTTGTTGGCCGCGGCAATCTGCGCGCGGGTGGGTCGCACCACCACGTCATCACCCAGGTTAGGTGCGTTTTCACTGGGCAAAGTGATGGTGGCGCGGTCGGCCTTCAGGTCGCCGCGCAGTTGCAAGCGGGTATCTTTCAGGTCTGCCGACAGCGTGCCGGATACCGCCAATCGCCGGTCAGAACGTGTGCTCAAGCGCAAGGCCTGGACAACCGCTTTGAGCTGCATGTCCACATGATCAATCGGTGTGGCATCGACTTTGGGTGTGGCCCGCCACTCGGCAGCACCACTTAAAGTGATTTGCCCACCGTCCTTGCCGGAGCCGCGCAAAGTAAAGGCATCGATCAGAAGCTGCCGACCTTCCAGGCGGGCCAGCAGGCTACCTTGCTGGAAGTCGATGCCGTCAGCGACCGACCGCACCGCCAAGTCTTTGGCCTGCATGGTACCGCGCCAATGCGGATCACTGCGCGAACCCGTCAGCGTGGCTTGGGCATCGAGAAAGCCGCGCAGGCGCCAGCCAGGGGGTGCCAGCACCGACCAGGCTTCAATCGGCGGCATTTGCACCTGCAGTTTGCCACTGACCGGCGCGTTATCCGGCCAAACTGGCGTGCCATTTTGGTTGACCAGGCGGGTTGCCAATGCGAGCTGCGCTTGGCCGGCGCGTGCACTGTCCCACCGCAAACTCGCAGACACCTCATTGGCCAGCACCGAAAGTTTCAACTGCGCCAAGCTGACGCCTGCACGCTGGATTTGCTGACGCTCCTCACCGGCCCGGATAGTCAGGTCGCCAGAACTGCGCTCAAGCACGGCGCGCAGTTTCAGGCTGTCGGTTTGCGTGGCCTCCCAAGTGCCGTCCAACAGCATGTCACTGTCAATGCCCAGTTCAGCCAATGACTTGAAGCCAAGTACATCGACCCAGCCCAGCGGCAGGCCAGTCAGCTTGCCCTGGCTCTGCCAACGCGCGACCGTGTTGGCATTGAGCCGGGTGGCGATGGGGACTGACCAGCCAGTGGCCTGCCAGCTCAAGGTGGCTGCCTGTGGGTCGTTGGGCAACGGGCTAATCAGCTTGGCGCTGCCATTGCCCAAGGCAAAACTTTGTCCGGTGCCGTCTTGCCGCCAGTCCAGGCTGATGGGTTTGCCGTCGGTTTGAACCTGCCAGGTGCCTGCGTTGCCAGCCGTTTGCAGTCCGAGTTTGAGTGAGTTGAGCGCGCCACTCCAACGGCCAGCGCTCACCCGGCCCCCGTTGGCCTGGGCGTGCCATTGCAACTCTTGTGTCCCATTGCTGGCGCTGCCGCTGGCGTTGAGCTTGAGCGCCGCCAGCGTGCCCTCCGCATCGAAGTGCAGGTCACGGATATGGGAGGGCGTCTGGGTGACCTGGCCGTTGGGTGGGGCGCTGGCCCAGACCAGCCGCGGCGCTTGCAGGCCAGCGTTCAGATTCAGTNNAAGCTGCGCTTCTACACCCGGCCCCAGGCGGTCGAGCAGTGCTGGGCCTGAACAGGCCTTAGTCCTTGATCCAGCTGCCGAAGTTGTTGGCCTTGCGCTCGCCAGCCACCTTGCCAGTTGGCGTTCAAATTTGCGGTGCCACTGATGGGCAGTGCGTCACGCACGGCTTTTGGTATTGGCCAGCGCTGCAGCCAGCGGGTGGTCTGGCTGGCATCTGTCAGCGCGAGCGTCAGCTTGCCCAGGCCTTCGGCGCTGGCCAAGTGGCCATTCAAAGTGCCTTGCAGGCCAGGCAGCGACAGCGCTAAATCGGCCCGTGTGGCCTGTGTCTCGGTTTGGTAGTCCAAGGTGCCTTGCACATGTGCATCCAGCGCTTCCAGTCGCAAGGCGCTGAGCTTAAGTTGTGGGGCAACCCAAACACCCTGGGCATCCAGACTCAACGTGCCAAGGTCCATGGGACGGTGACCAGTGGGCGCGCCGGAAAGGGGTTGCACGGGGACTTGGGTGCCGCGCAGTTCGGTGCTGAAGCTGATGCCTGCGTTGGCCTGCTTCGCCACCAGGTTGCCCTGAATGCGGGCCGCCTGAAGCCGGGAGTCCAGCGCGCTTGGGTTGATATCAGTCACACTGGCGCTGGCTTGCCATTGGCCTTGATTGAAATTGCCTTGGCCTGTCAGGCGACCTCCCGCGCTTTGGGCTTCCAGCGCGGTGATGAACCACTGGCCTTGCGCATGCTGAAAGTCGGCCTTGATGGCGCTGATTGGCAGGCCGCTCTGGTCCCAGGGGGCGGGCAGCTTGTTGCTGGCGTTGATCTGGCCGCGCCAGTTAGCCCCATCGGGTACCACGCTGGCGCTGCCAGTCAGTTCAGTCTGCGGGGCCAGCGGCCACAGCGCCGCCAAATTGAGTGCCTGCCATTGGGCGTTGGCGTTCACAAGTGGCTGGGGCTGCCAAGGCTGCACCTGAGCCAACACTTGCGCCTGCATGGCACCCGTGGCCTTGCCTTTATTTCCTCTGACGGCGGCCAGCTCGGGCTGCAAGCTGGCCTGCACCATGAGCTTGGCGTCTGGGTTGGCCAACTCGCCTGCCAGGCTGGCATGGGCTTGAACGGTCAGCGGTTGCTCGCTGGACGGTAGGGTGGTCTGGATGGCCCCATCCACTTGAAGCTTGAGTGCCATTGGTGCTTGCGCTTGTACCGAGCCGTCGAATTGATATGTTCCGTAAGAAAGCGTGCCCTGGCCCTTATTCAATATGTGTGAATAGCTATCGAAAATATAGTGACCGCTGACTTCCTTGGCTTCAAAGCCGGTGGTGCCGGTCAGCCGAACCGTGTGAAACACAAAAGGCACATCGACAGTGATGGGCAGGCTCAGGTCGGTGGGTGGGGCAAGAGATTGTGAGTCTGACGCCGCTCTCTTGTCGTCGATCGTTAAAGTGTCGACGGTGAGATGGCCCAACCGCAACTGACGCTTCAGCAGGGGCTCGAGAGACCAGCCGATGGCAATCTGATCGGCCTGCACGCTCAGTTCGCCATGGGTCCAGCGCAAGCTGCCAATGTGGCCACCGGCGCGCACTGAGCCCGACACATCTTTGGCCTCCAGCGTTTGCCCCGCGGGCAGGTAGCTCTGGAGGCGTTGCAACACAGTGGCCAGCGAGCTGTCGGTGCCGCTCCAATGCCACACAGCCGCCGTTAGTGCCAAGGCCAGGAGCACCATACCGGTGACCCCTTCAATAACCAGAATCAGGGCGCGCTTCAAAAGGTGAAACCCAGGTTCATATGCAATCGAAAACGCTGCGGTTCCACGCCGTAGGCCAGGTCAATCTGAAGTGGGCCAACCGGGCTTTTCCAGCGTGCTCCCACACCGACCCCAAATTTGGCACGCAGCTCGGAGGTTTGGTTGGCCACCGCACCCGCGTCGACAAACACGGTGCTTTCCCAGTCGCTTGGTCGGCCATTGATGCGCAGCGGGTGTTGCCACTCGACACTGCCGGTGGCCAGGTAACGGCCCGCAGTGATGCTGCCATCGGCCAGGGTCACACCAATCTCGTTCAAACTGTAGCCGCGCACGCTGTTGTCGCCCCCGGCCAAAAAAAGTTGGGTACTGGGCAGGGCGGCGTTGTCTTGGGCAATCAGTGCCCCCAGGGTGCTGCGCATGGACAGGCGGGGGCTGCTGGCTGCTGTGCTGTTGCGGTCACCCAGCCGCAGAAAACCCTGCAAGCGCGACACCAATCGGGTGTAGGTTTGCGGCGTATCACCCAAGGTGGTGCCGCCGCCGATCTCGGCACCCCAGCCCCAGCCACTGGACGGAAAGGGCAGGCTGTCGTAATAGCGCACGGTGAACGCATAGTTGCCCGATATCGACTGGGCAATCTCGGGTTGGTTGGTGTCGGTTGCCACCGACTCGGCCCGGTCGTATTGCACGTAGATGTTGCGGTCGATGCGCTGGTTGGTCTGCTTTCGCCCGCCACGCAACTGCTGGCTGGTGACCTCCAGCGTGCCCAACAGCTCTTGTCTGACTTGGCCGAATGCCACCCAGCGCCAACTGGCCTCGTCCGGTGGCGAAGTCAACTCGGAACTGAGTCCGCGCGCATCGCGCTCCAGTTGTGCCTTGGTCACCGCGCGCCAATTGATGCCAGGTACCCGGTGGTGGGTGTGTTCCGCCGAAATACGCGGGCCAGTGTCGGTACTGGCACCGACCCCGAGCACGATTTTTTGCAGTTGTCCTTCGCGCAGCTTGATCAATACTGGCGCGCGGGTCGGTTCTGCGGTGGTGTCGAGCGTGACAAACACCGAATCAAAAAAACCGCTGTCGGACAGACGCTGCTGGGCGGCGGCCAATTCGGCTTGGTCGTAATCGACCCCTGGCGAGAGCCGGGCCAGGTGCTGGACCAAGGCCGCGTCATGGCGCGACAAACCACTGACCTGGACATCGCCCAGGCGATAGCCAGGACCGGATTCAAGTGTGACTTCCAACCGCACTTGGTGGGTATCCGGATCGACATCGGCTACGGTGGTGGTCAATTGTCCGGTGGCATATCGCAGGCTGGTGAGCTGGCGCAGCGCCTGCTGTTTGGCCGCATCCCACGCGGTCTGGGTGAAACGGGTACCAGACGACAACAGCCAGCTGGTGCGAATCAATTCACGCTGGTCTTTTGAGGCCTCATCGGTGTCCAGCGGACCAGAAAATTGAATCTTCACCTGGCTCACCCGTGCGATCTCACCTGGATTGATGGTGATACGCACCACCGGAACGGCGCCCTCTGCAGTGACTGAATGACTCGCCGAGATGATGGGGGAGAAGTAACCCAAAGTCGCCACCAACCTGCGGGCGTCTTCTTCTGCCAGTGTCAGCAGACGTGCCAGCTCGTCGGGACCCAGGTCGGTGAGTTCGCGGTAGCGTTGCAGCTCCAGGTGTTTGTTGAGTAGGTCTGCGATTTCCTCAGGCGCCAGAATCTCCAAGGTGAACGCCGCCTGGGTGCGCTCGGCCACAGGCGCTGCGGATGTGTCCTGCGCAAGCGCGCAGGCGGGCAGGCAAAGCAGCCAAACCCACAAAAAGACCCACAGGTGATTTCGCCTCATTTGCTCAGCAGGCGCATAGCTTCTTCCAGCCCTTTGAGCGTCATCGGGAACATGCGCTGGCTCATGAGCTGCTGCACGATGCTGATGCTTTGACGGTATTGCCACACCCCTTGCGGTTCGGGGTTGATCCAGGCGAACTGCGGGTAGGCGTGGGTCAGGCGACCCAGCCACTCGGCACCGGCTTCTTCGTTGCTGTATTCCACGCTGCCACCCGGCTGCAAAATCTCGTAAGGGCTCATGGTGGCATCGCCAATGAAGATCAGCTTGTAGTCCTTGTTGTACTTGCGCACGATGTCCCAGGTGGGGAATTTCTCGGCAAAGCGGCGGCGATTGTTCTTCCAGACAAAGT
Source organism: Rhodoferax sp. UBA4127 (assembly GCA_002381045.1). Taxonomy (GTDB): domain Bacteria; phylum Pseudomonadota; class Gammaproteobacteria; order Burkholderiales; family Burkholderiaceae_C; genus Rhodoferax. The sequence continues at coordinate 11,799 of DFWT01000179.1, read as the reverse complement.
CGTACACGCAGTTGTGAAAGTAATAAAACTCCAGATGTTTGAACTCGGTTTTGGCCGCTGAAAACAGCTCTTCCACCCGGGCAATGTGCTCGTCCATGGTGCCACCCACGTCCATCAACAGCAGCACCTTCACATTGTTGTGCCGTTCCGGGCGCATCTTGATGTCCAGGTAACCGGCGTTGGCCGCTGTGCAGCGGATGGTGTCGTCCAGGTCCAGCTCTTCCACATGGCCCTCGCGGGCGAACTTGCGCAGGCGGCGCAGCGCCACCTTGATGTTGCGTGTGCCCAGCTCTTGGGTATCGTCATAGTCCCGGTAGGCACGTTGCTCCCACACCTTGACTGCGCTCTTGTTCTTGCCGGCGCCGCCAATGCGAATGCCTTGTGGGTTGTAGCCCCCGTGGCCAAACGGGCTGGTGCCGCCGGTGCCAATCCATTTGCTGCCGCCTTCGTGGCGCTCCTTTTGTTCTTCAAGGCGCTTTTTCAGCGTCTCCATCAGCTCGTCCCAGCCCATTTTTTCGATGGCCGCCTTTTGTTCGGGCGTCAGGTCAAGTTCCAAAGTCTTTTTCAGCCAGTCCAGTGGCACTTCTTGAGTGAAATCGGTGACCAGTTCCACGCCATGAAAGTAGGCGGAAAAAGCGCGGTCAAACTTGTCGTAGTGTTTTTCGTCCTTGACCAGTGTGGTGCGTGCCAGAAAGTAAAAGTCTTCGAGCTTGTAGCCTGAAGGGGTGCTGTCATCAGTTTGCTGCGCGTTCGGCCCAACCACCCCCAGTTTGAGCGCTTCCAGCAGCGTCAGAAACTCCTTGACCGAGACTGGCAGTTTGGCGGCGCGCAGGGTGTAGAAGAAATCGATCAGCATGGGGAGCCCCAGTCCTCCAGCTTGAGGCCATCGATCCGCTCAAACTCACGGGTGTTGTGGGTGACCAGGATCAGGTCGTTGGCCAGCGCTTGCGCTGCAATCCAGAAGTCATTCATGCCAATCGGGGTGCCACGCGCCTGCAGACGTTGCCTTTGCTGACCATAAAGCCGGGCTGTTGCCTCGTTTGAACTGAGCTTTGGAAAGTGCACTAGAAATTTTTCTACCCGGGCTTGTGTCGCGCTGGGTTGCGCGCTGTTTTCCCAGCCAAAAGCCAACTCACCAAACACGATGTCCGATAGAAAAACACTGCTTAAGGGTAAAGACTCCAGCTTTTCCCGCAAATCTGGATGACGACCATTCATGGCATAAATCCAGATATTGCTATCAAGCAGGTATCGCTTCACAAGACGCCGTCCATGCTTGGTGCTTCGTCGGGATTTTGATCACTGATGTGATCTGGCAAACCTTCAATGGGCGGCAATTTCCCGATCACGTCTCGAACCAGCAACGGCGCCTCTCTCAAAATGATTTCATCGCCACGTCGCTCAATGTGAACACGTTTGGAGCGCAGTTGAAAGGCCTTAGGCAGGCGCACGGCCTGGCTGTTGCCTGACATGAAAACGGCAGCGGTGGTGGTCATGGCGGACTCCTTCAGGTTGCAATATACAAATTGTATATGGTGAAGTTTATGGGGTGAGAGTCGGGCAAGCAGGTTGTAAATTAGTTATGCATAAAAATGACCTCTAGCCCTTATATCTAAAGCATAAGTAGCTACCAAAAATGTAACAATAATGTCTTGATTGTTGGGTGGCTTTTAGCGCGGCTTGTTCAGGGAATACAGCAGTTGCGCACGCACTTCGGGCCACTCGCCTTGTTTCAAGCTGTACATCACCGTGTCGCGAATGGTGCCGTCGCGGCGCAGCGCGTGGCCGCGAATCACGCCGTCCTTTTTGGCACCCAAACGTTCAATCGCAGCTTGCGATGCAAAGTTGAAGTTGTCGGTGCGCCAGCCCACCACGGCGCAGCCCAGCGTCTCAAACGCATGGGTCATCAACAGCAGTTTGCACGTGGTGTTGACATGCGAACGCTGCGCACTCTTGGCGTACCAGGTGTAGCCAATTTCCACCCGCTTCACGGCGGGCAGGATGTCGTGGTAACTACTGCTGCCTAGCACCCGACCCGTGGTCGATTCGGTGACGGCGAAGGCAAAGCGGTTACCCGCTTCGCGCATGGCCAGCGCGTCTTCAATGTACTTGCGGGTGTTCTCGGGCTCCGGCACGGAGGTGACCCGAATATTCCACAGTTCGCCATCCGCAGCGGCAGCGCGCAAACCCGCTTCGTGGTCAAACGACAGTGGGACGAGAGTGATGCCGCGGTCGGTCAAGGTCACAGTTTCAATAAAAGCCATCTAATTTCCCCCCAAAAATCTTCCCAAGAAGGTCAGCCAGTCCAGAATCTCGGCGAGGTAGTCGGTATGGGTGGTCCCCGATTTCTGGTACCCCAGTATGAGGGGGCCGCCCATACCGGCTACCTCGCGGCGCGGGCTGATGCACTTCGATATGCGGCAGTAAAAATCACCGATTCCGGCTCTGCATGAACACCAGCTTTTCGAACAGCGTCACATCCTGCTCGTTCTTCAACAAAGCACCCACCATCGGCGGCACGGCCACTTTATCGCCTTCGGTTTGCAGCACCGAGGCAGGAATGTCCTGTGCCATCAGCAACTTCAACCAGTCCAGCAGCTCGCTTGTTGATGGTTTCTTTTTCAGACCCGGCAGGTTGCGGATGTCAAAGAAAGTTTTCATCGCAGCCTGTAGCAGCTCAGCCTTCAAGCCCGGGAAATGCACATCCACAATTTGTTTCATGGTGACAGAGTCCGGGAACTTGATGTAGTGGAAAAAGCAGCGGCGCAAAAACGCGTCCGGCAGCTCTTTTTCGTTATTGGAAGTGATGAACACCAGCGGGCGGTGCTTGGCCCGGATCAGCTCGCGCGTCTCGTAGCAATAAAACTCCATGCGGTCGATTTCGCGCAACAAGTCATTGGGAAACTCGATGTCGGCCTTGTCAATTTCGTCAATCAGCAGCGCCACCGGTTGGTCTGCGGTGAAGGCCTGCCACAACACACCCTTGACGATGTAGTTGTGGATGTNNGCCTTGGTGGTGCTCTTGATGTGCCATTGCAACAGTGGCAAATTCAGTGCGCTGGCCACTTCCTCGGCCAGCATGGTTTTGCCGGTGCCGGGCTCGCCTTTGACCAGCAAGGGCCGCTGCAGGGTGATGGAGGCGTTGACAGACAGCATCAGGTCAGCGGTGGCGACGTAGGTTTGGGTGCCTTGAAATTTCATGGTGTGGGGCTCGGGACGGCAATGGACGCGTTGGCGGAGTGGGATGGGCTGGTGCAGAGTGGGGCCAAAAACCGGTGCTCGGGTTTACGCCATGCCCAAGAGGGCTCAGGGCTGCCTATAATTTTTGACATTAATCAATCCAGTTTTGGCCGATTTTCTTGAATCTGATGGCGTATGAATAAATTTTTGCTTGCTTCTTTGCGTGTGTTGGCTGCTTGTGTGGTTAGCTTCAACGTATCCGCGCAAACCGTGGTGGGGGACGCTGCGGCGGGTGCCAAAAAGAACGCATTGTGCACAGGCTGCCATGGCATCACAGGCTACCACACCAGTTTTCCGGAAGTGCACAAGGTGCCGAAAATTGCCGGTCAGGGCGCGGGGTACATCTCTGCGGCGCTGCACGCTTATAAAACGGGTGATCGCAAGCACCCATCCATGCGCACCACCGCCTCCAGCCTGACTGATCAAGACATTGCCGACCTGTCAGCGTATTACGCTGATTTGGCCAAGGCCAAGCCCCTGCCTGAGTCAGCGGCTGCGGGTTCTGCCCAGGCCGTGGAACTGGTCACACGCGGCGGCTGCGCGTCCTGCCACGGCGCTAACTTCAGCAAGCCCATCATGCCGGAATACCCCAAGATTGCCGGCCAGCACAGCGACTACCTGTATGTGGCTTTGCGCTCCTACAAAACCAACGACCGTCCCCTAGTAGGTCGTGGTCACCCAGTGATGGGCGGCGTGGCCAAGCAATTTTCCAATGCCGACCTCAAGGTGCTGGCCGACTACATGGGCAGCCTGCCGAGCGAACTGCAGACTGTGCAGCGCTCGCGTTTGAAGTAATTTGCGTTCACGTGACAGCTAGTCGCGTGTGGCGCGGCGCTGCACGCAGGCCACATAAGTTTGGCCATCTGGTGCCAAACCGCTGCGCTGGCTTTCCCAAATCATTTGACCCAGGCAGTCCATCACCGCGTGGTGGGCGTCGTGCAGTGAGTCCAACCGGTGGGTCAGTAACTCAACGGCTTGACGGATGCCACGTGGCTGGTCAATGCTGCATTGCTCGGTGATTGACAAATGCATGGACAAATGCAAAAAGCCACTGGTTTTCTCCTCTTGCACCTGCCCCATTTGCCTGAGTGCCGCATCCAGATTTGCCACTTCAGCGTGGTATTCCGGGTGCTCGTCCAGCCACAGTGAAGCTATTGTTTCAATAGCTTCCAGCGCTTTTCCCGCTTGGGCTTTGGCATAAACATCGCAAAAGAAGCGGCGGACATCGGCCTGGGACGGATTGAACATGGTGGTGTAATTGTCGTGCCATGTTTCTGCCTGATGCCTTCCCTTTGATCACCGACCCGTATTTCTATGGGGTCACTGTTCCGGCGGTGTTGCTGCTGGGTATCAGCAAAAGTGGGTTTGGCGCGGGTTTTGGGTCCTTGGCCGTCCCGATGATGGCACTGGCGGTGACGGTACCGCAGGCAGCGGCTATTTTGATGCCGGTCTTGCTGCTGATGGACCTGCTGGGTATGGCCGCGTTTCGCAAAGACTTTGACTGGCCACTGCTGAAATTTTTGATTCCCTGGGGGCTGGTTGGCATTGTGGTTGGTACCCTGTTGTTCAAATTGCTCGACGCCAAGGTGGTGGCCGGCATCGTGGGTGGTTTTACTTTGCTGTTCTTGGCTCAGCGCTTGTTGTTTCCGCCCAAAGCCGACAGCCCGCCACCGCCACGGTGGCTGGGTGCGATCTTGACGGCCACCTCGGGGTTTACCAGCTTCATTGCCCACGCCGGTGGGCCACCGGTCAATGCGTACATGATTCCCTTGCGCCTGTCGCCCATTCGCTTCACCGCCACCATGGCCTTTTTCTTTTTCGTGATCAACCTGTCCAAGTGGCTGCCCTACGCTTGGTTGGGTTTGCTGGACTGGCGCAACTTCGCGACCTCGATGGTGCTGTTGCCGATTGCGCCCATTGGGGTGTGGGTGGGTGTGCGCTTGGCGCGGCGCATCAGCCAAGTGTTGTTTTACCGGATGCTGTATCTGGGCATGTTCCTCACGGGCATCAAGCTACTGTCCGATGCGGTTCGGTAGTTGCTGCGAAACATGTAGCTTCTAGCCCATTATTTATATGGGCTAGAGCCTATATTTTTGTAAGAAACTGGACTTGCCGCCAGGCCTCAAACACGGTGACAGCCACGGCATTGGACAAGTTCAGGCTGCGCTGCCCGGCCACCATCGGTAGTTTGATGGCCTGATTGCCAGGAAAACACTGGCGCACCACGTCACTCAAGCCCTTGGTTTCTGAGCCAAACACCAGGTAGTCGCCAGCCTGAAATTGCACGTCAAACACGTTGCGACTGCCGCGTGTGGTCAGGGCAAACAGGCGATTGGCGGCTGGCTGCGCGGACTCCAAAAACGCTTCCCAGTTGGCGTGGCGGATCACGCTGGCGTACTCGTGGTAATCCAGCCCGGCGCGGCGCATGTGTTTGTCGTCCATCGAAAAACCGAGTGGTTCCACCAGGTGCAAGGTGCAGCCGGTGTTGGCCGCCAGGCGGATCACATTGCCCGTGTTGGGCGGAATTTCAGGCTCGACCAGGACGATGTTGAACATGGCTGGATTGTCGTGCCAAGAGACTATTCGGTGCGCGCAAACACAAGCCCGGTGATGTGGCTGGCGCCTGCTGCGCGCAGCACCCGCGCGGCGGCATACAGCGACGCGCCCGTGGTCATCACGTCATCCACCAGCACCACCCGGGTACCTTGCAAGGCACCGATGCGCAGCGGGTCCACTGCAAAGGCATGTTTCAGGGCATTCAGGCGTTGGGTCCGCTTGAAAGTGTGCTGCGCCGGGGAGTCTTGAATGCGCAGCAAGATGTCGGTTTGAACTTTGGTGTGATTCAGTTCGCGCGCCAGCAGCAAGGCTTGGTTGTAGCCGCGCTGCCTGAGCTTGGCGCCAGACAGTGGCATGGCCAACACCAGGTCAGCGGCGTCCAGCGCAGGCTCAACCCATGGAGTGGCTTTGAGCAAGGTGGCAAACACCCGTGCCAACCCGGTTTGATCGTGAAACTTGAATTCGGCCATCAGGTTGGACCAAGGGTAAGCGTAAGCCACGGCCGCCAGGCATTGATCCAAAGGCGGTGCTTGCTTCAGGCAGGCACCGCAGTGCGGCATGCCCTGGGGCACGGGCAGGGCACAGGTCTGGCAACGTGCATGGGGCTGGGCAAACTGACTCACGCAGTCTTCACATACCGTGTTGGCAGGCCAACTGTGGCACACCTGGCACTGGCTGGGCAGACGGTTGATCAGCCTTGAAAACGTCTCGATGCGCATGACATCAATATACTCGAGCCACTCTTCATTCTTACCTAGCCAAACATCTCACATGGCCAGCCGCCAGCCTCCCACCATTGACCCCATCGCCGCGCACCGCTGGTGGCACGCGGTGTTGCCCGAGTCACCTTGGCTGCACGAGGAAGTGGCGCGACGCATGCAGGAACGTTTGGACTTGATCAAACGCCAACCTGCCAGTTGGGTGCACTGGGCACCTGTGCGCGGCGGCTTGCAAGCCCAGCGGGCTTTGGCACAGCGTTATCCCAAGGCTACCTGTACAGTACGAGAGACCTCTGCCGCACGCATGGCGCAGGTGGCCAATCAAGTGCAACCCTCATGGTGGACGCCTAAGCGTTGGTTGAATCCCCAGACGCAGCTAACCACCGAGTTGCCACCACCTGCGCAGATGCTCTGGGCCAACATGAGCCTGCACATGGCAGCCGATCCACAGGCGCTGATGGCGCAGTGGCATCAAGCCTTGCAGGTGGACGGTTTCCTGATGTTCTCCTGCCTTGGGCCAGACACCTTGCTGGAGTTGCGCGGTCTGTACCAATCTTTGGGCTGGCCGGCACCCTGCCATGAATTCACCGACATGCACGATTGGGGCGATATGCTGGTGGCAGCCGGTTTTGCCGAACCGGTGATGGACATGGAACGCATCACGCTGACTTTTGAAACGCCAGAGCGCTTGCTGCAAGAGCTGCGTGGCCTGGGGCACAACCTGTATGTGGGGCGCTTTTCGGCATTGCGCGGCCGCACGTGGCATGCCCAGTTGCTTTGTGCTTTGGCATCAAGGCCATTGCAACTCACGTTTGAAGTGGTCTATGGCCACGCCTTCAAGCCCGAGCCGAAGTTGACCGTGAGCGCGCAAAGTGAAATCTCGCTGGACCAAATGCGCAAGGTGTTGGCACGCGGCAAATCCCAGTCGGTTGGGCTACCCAACTAGGTGGGCTCGCATGAGTGAATTTGGCTTTCGCTGGGTGTTGATGCTCTTGTGCATTCTGGTGTTTGTCACGGCGTTTTCAGCGTTGATTTGGTTCGCCTGGCGCCACCATCGGGCGCGCCAACCTGAACAGAGCAACTTTCACAGCATGCTGGCGGTCGAGATCGCCTGGACGCTGGTGCCTTGCGTGGTGGTGTTGCTACTGGTGTGGCCTACCGCGCGCATTTTCTGGACCCCTTGATTCGGTAGCACCGTTAGCGGGCTTTTTTCATGGGGTTTTCCCGTGGAATTTTGTGCAAATCCGTACAGATCGTCGGGCTAAAATCGTTTGACAAAGATCAAGCTGGTGGCCGCCCGGGCCATGGGCGATGGCAAGGACAAGGATTCATGCGGAATATTTTTAAACACGGTCTGGCGGCATTGGCAGCGTTGGGCGCCGCAGGCGCTTGGGCTGGTTATGCCTTTAATTTTCCCGAGCCAGTGACGCCGATTGCGCGCGAAACACTGCACATGCACAACCTGGTCATGGTGGTGATCCTGGTTTTGTTTTTTCTGGTGTTCGGTTTGCTGATCTATTCTTTCAGAACCCATCGCAAGGATGCAGGCTACAAGGCAGCCAAATTCACCGGTCCGACTAACCGAAAGCAGTGGTTGTGGGTGTTGTCACCATTTGCCTTGTTGTTCTTCATTGACTACGTGGTGTTTGGTATTCCGGCGCTGCATGCGGTGATCATGTACGAAGACACCAAGACCGACGCGGAACTGGTCGTCAAAGTTACTGGCAGCCAATGGATGTGGGAATACGAGTTCCCGGCCGAGGGTGTGAGTTTCCCCAGTCGGCTGTCGACGCCGCGTGACCAAATTGACAACGGTGCTGCCAAAGGCCAGCACTACCTGCTGGAGGTGGACAACCCACTCGTCCTGCCGGTTGGTAAAAAGGTTCGCTTCATCACCACTTCCAATGATGTTATCCACAGCTGGTGGGTACCCGCATTTGGCGTCAAGCGCGATGCGGTTCCTGGCTTCTTGCGCGAGTTCTGGGCTACGGTTGAAAAAACCGGTACCTACCGGGGGCAATGTTCCGAGTTGTGTGGCAAAGAGCACGGCTTTATGCCGGTGGTGGTGCATGTGGTGAGCCAGGAAGAATTTGCCGCTTGGCTGGCTCAGAAAAAGGCTGCCCTCAAGCCAACAGCGCCGGTTGCAGCGGCTGAGGTTCCTGCCGCAGCTGCGGTGGTGGCCAAGGCTACCCAGTAACGCGCTTACACAAACAAAAATTTCAGTACAAGGACAGAGCAATGGCACACGATATCGCGCACGGCATGCCGGCAGGCGACTCCCACGACGGGCATTACAAAGGGGGTATCTCCCATTGGCTGGAAACCACCAACCACAAAGACATCGGGATCATGTACCTGATCTTTGGCTTTGTGATGCTGTTCATCGGTGGCGCCATGATTCTGGTGGTACGGCTTGAGCTGTTCCAGCCAGGTTTGCAGTTTGTGCAGCCCGAGTTGTTCAACCAGTTGATTACCTTGCACGGGCTGATCATGGTGTTTGGTTTCGCCATGCCGGTGGCCACCGGCTTGGCCAACTACATGTTGCCCATGATGATCGGTGCCCCGGATATGGCCTTGCCGCGCCTGAATAACTGGGGCTTTTGGATTTTGCCGCCGGCTGCCATCATGCTCACGCTGCCGTTCTTTCTGGGCATCATGGGTGTCGGCCCGGGCGCAGTCGATACGGGTTGGACGCTCTATGCACCTCTGTCCATCCAAAGCGGCTGGGGCATGGACTTTGCCATTTTTGCCATCCACATGCTGGGTGTGTCGTCCATCTTGGGGTCCATCAACGTCATCGTGACCATTTTGAACATGCGCGCCCCGGGCATGACCATCATGAAGATGCCGATCTTTGCCCATGGCTTCTTGATGACCGCGGTTTTGCTGATCACCATCATGCCGGTGTTTGCCGGTGGCGTGACCATGGTGTTGATGGATCGCCACTTCGGAACCCATTTCTTTAACGCGGCGGGTGGTGGTGACCCAGTGTTGTGGCAACACATTTTCTGGTTCATGGGTCACCCCGAGGTGTATGTGCTGCTGCTGCCCATTGCCGGTGCTCTGCCGCACGTGTTCTCGGCGTTTGCGCGCAAGCCCATCTATGGCTACAAAGCGCAGGTGTATTCGTTTTGGGCCATCGCCGGTTTGGGCATGATCGTCTGGGCGCACCACATGTTCACCAGCGGCATGTCCTTGGGCAGTCAACTCTATTTCATGTACATCACCATGGCGATTTCGTTCCCCTTGGCGGTGTTGTTCTTTTGCTGGATTGCGACCATCTGGAAGGGCGCCATGACCTTTGAGACACCCATGCTGTTTGCGTTGGGCTCGCTGGTCTTGTTTGGTTGGGGTGGTGTCACTGGCTTGGCTTTGTCCGATGCGGCGGCGGACCCCCAGTACCACAATGCCTATTTCATGGTGGCGCACTTCCATTACGCCTTCTACCCCACAGCGGTGATGGGCGCCATGGCGGCGGTGTATTACTGGTTGCCTAAGTGGACCGGCCACATGCTCGATGAGACCATGGGCAAGTGGCACTTTTGGGTGGCCGTGGTCGGCTTCAATCTCACTTTCATTCCGCAGTTTTTTGTGGGCTTGGCCGGCATGCCACGCCGCATTCCAGACTACCCAATGATGTTTGCAGAGTGGAACATGCTCTCCAGTATCGGCGCCTTTGTTCTGGGTGCCTCGCACCTGATCTTTGTGTACAACGTTGTCAAGACCATTCGAGGCGGCGAGAAGGCCGGTGACAAGGCCTGGGAAGGTGCCGAGGGTCTGGAGTGGACGGTGCCTTCACCTGCCCCGTACCACACCTTTGAAACACCGCCTGAGATCAAATAAGTGAGTCCCTCTGTGAACAAGCCAAGTACGCACCCCTCCAGGTTTGATCCCGAAGAATGGGAAAAGCGCAAGCGCGACAACAAGCGCTTGGGTTATGTGTTTGGCGCCATCGTCTTGCTGATCTTTTTGGGTTCGATATGGAAATATCGCCCGCTGTAGTTGGCTTGGCGCCACTGGAGCGCCAACGCAGCAATATGCGACTGGCGGTCAAGCTGGGTTTAGTGGCCTTGTTTTTCACCGCCTTTGGTTTTGGCATGGTGCCGCTTTACGACGTGATCTGCAAGATCACCGGGCTCAATGGCAAAACCAACGCGGTGGCTGCGGTGGTCAACAAAAACACCCAGATCGATTTTTCGCGCAAGGTGAACGTGGAATTCTTGAGTCAATCCATGCCAGGGGTGGGTCTTAGCTTCAAGTCAGAACAGTTTGCCATTCGCGTGCATCCCGGCGAAATCTCTCGCATGAACTACACCATCACCAACACCACCAACAAGGTGTTTGTGGGGCAAGCCATANNGTGGTGTTTGTGGTCAACCCCAATATGAGCCGTGACCTAGGCACGGTGACGCTTTCTTACGCATTTTTTGAAGCGGTCAAGGCCAAGACCTGACCACCCAAGGAGACCTATGACGCATGCCACCACTACCGCCACACGCGGCCACTACTTTGTCCCTGCCGCCAGCCACTACTCATCGCTGTTGTCCGTGGGCATCTTTTTGCTGGCGTTGGGCTTCATCTTCCGACTCAATGAATTCCCGCAGGGCATCTGGAGCATGTTTGCCGGTGGCGCCATGATCCTTTATGTGGTGGTGGGTTGGTTTGGCGAGGTGATCAGCGAAAACGTGCGGGGCGTTTACACCCACTGGGAAGACCGCTCTTACCGCATTGGCATGGTCTGGTTCATCTTTTCTGAAGTGATGTTTTTCGCCTGCTTCTTCGGCGCGCTGTATTACATCCGGCGCATTGCCTTGCCAGAGTTGGGCAGTTTCGACGCTGCCTACGCCCCGTTTGAGAAGTTCACCAGTGCTTGGCCAAGTGCCGGCCCACTGGGAGATCCCTTCACGCCCATGAAAGCCTGGGGCATCCCGGCTTTGAACACCGCGCTGCTGTTGACATCGGGTCTCACCCTGACCTGGGCCCACTGGGGTTTGATCAAGGGCAAGCGCAGCCAGTTGAACATTGGTTTGGCATTGACCATTGCGTTGGGCGTCACGTTCATGGGCTTCCAAGCCTATGAGTATGCCCATGCCTACTCAGAAATGGGTTTGACGCTGGGAGCCGGTGTGTATGGCGCCACCTTCTACATCCTGACAGGGTTTCACGGCATGCACGTGACACTGGGTACCATCATGCTGATGGTCATGCTTGGGCGTGGGCTCAAAGGCCACTTTTCTGAACACAACCACTTTGCCTTTGAAGCCGTGGCCTGGTACTGGCACTT
>DFWT01000204.1 GCA_002381045.1 Rhodoferax sp. UBA4127 | reverse complement strand
GCAGACTGGTCGTTGGCACGCCTTGGGCTAACAGGGTGCGCACGACGGCGCTGCCCACCATGCCACGGTGGCCGGCTACAAAGATTTTGGGTGCGTGTTGCGTCATTTGGAACCTTGTAGGTGCCCAGCACCCTGGGCCGATGGGCTTCTAAATTGTGCGTTGCCTACTCTGAGATTGTCTCAATGCCGATTGGCCAGTTTGAGTTGCCTGGATTCTGTGGACGCAAACCACCTGAATTGCGTCAGGCGGAAGTACACCAGGCTGTAAAGCAATGCAAACAGAACGGTGCCAGCAACCAGTGCCAGGGTATGGGTGGCAAACACAATGGCCCATGCGCATGTCAGCGCCACGGGCACCAGGCAAAGCAGGCCAGTAAGACCGTTTTTGATTGGGGCACTCAGATTCGGCCACAGTTGGCACACGATGCGCCGGTGCACCATGTGGTGCATGTGCAATTTGTCCGGTTGACCCGGGTGATGTCCTTCCCGGGCGCGCCTGCGCAGGACCGAAAACATCACTTCTAACACCGGGCCACTACAAATCAGCAGTGTAGTCCACGCGTTGACCTCGTCGTGACGCATGGGCAGCAACACCGCCATCCAGGCCAGGCAAAAGCCCAGCAGGTAAGCCCCGCCGTCGCCCAAGAAAATTTTGCCCAAAGGCCAGTTGATGGCAAAAAAGCCCAGCGAGCATGCCGCCAGCGCAAAACACACGTTGGCAAAGGCGGCATCGTTCAGGCTGGTGGCCAACGCGCCTATGGTGACAAACATCAGGCTGATGGCACCGGTGGCCAGGCCGTTAAAGCCATCAATGATGTTGGTGGCATTGGCTACGCCACCAATGGCAAACGCGGTGAATGCAATGGCCAAGGGCATAAACTCCAAAGCCCAATCCAGCGGGGGCACGCCGGTGTTTTGCATGGCGGTATCGGTCATCAGGCAAACAATAACGCCACTGGCCAGTGTGGCAAGCAAGCGGGCTCGCACCCCTATCCGTTTGGTGATGTCTTCCACCAGGCCAAAACCAAAGGCGATGCTGCCTGCCAGCAGCATGGGTGCCAGAATGCGCGCAGTTTCACTGCCGCTTAACCACCAGGCCATGCCTAACCCAGCGACGATAGCCACGCCACCTATGCGGGGCGTGGCCTCAGTGTGGATTTTTTGAACCCCATAACTGCTGTCAAGGCTTAGGTGGCCATGCCAATCAACTGTAGCAATAATGGCTAAGCCGATTAACACAACCGTTAAGCCGATGTAAAAATAGTCCATTGAGTCCTCCCTGAATCAATTGATAAATCATCATGAGCGGAGGCATCCTATGATTGGATTTTGCCCCGCCCCAATGCACGTTGCCAAGCGCTTTGAAGCCTGCTAATTTTATCCGCGGTATCGCTGGTGCTAATCGCATTGCGCAACGCCTGGCGCACAAAAACAAACAGCAGCAACGCAAACCCGACGGCTAGGGTGGTCAGCATGGCGATCATGGCCTTTTTTGGTTTGGCTTTGAGCTCGGGCGGCACCGCAGTGTCTACCACTTGGATGACGGCACCTTCGCGGCTTTCATCAATGCGGGCCATCTCGTATTGTTTTGCAAACAGTTCAAACAGAGTTTCCTGGTACTTGAACTCGCGGAACTTGGTAACGTAGTCGCTCTCACCAGCTTGGGCGGCGGGTTCCGCGTTTTCGGCTCGGGCCATTTGGGTGCGCATGCCCGCCAACTCGGTTTGCGCTTGTTTGAAGTCCGGAGACGATTCAGTCAGGTAGCCGCGCATGCTGGCCAGTTTGATTTCTTGGGCGGTGATGCTGGCCTTGAGCTTGGCCAGGGCCTCTACCGCCGCGGTGGGGTTGGTTTTGAGCACATTGCTGTTGACGCCACTGGCCTTGAGGGCTTGTTCGGCTTTCACCAGCTTGTCTTTGGTGTTGCCCAATTGCTTTTCAAAGAAAAGGCGGCGTTGCTGAGCCTCAGTGACTGCCAGTCGGCTGAGCAAGTGACCAAGTTCTTCTACATACGCGTTGGCCAACTGGGCGGCAAAGGCTGGGTCTTTGTCGCTGGCGTTAATGCTAATCAGGCCGTCTTTACCGCTGGTGATTTGCGCATTCTTTTCTAGCTCAAGACGCGCGTCTTGTTTGAATTTTTCGTCATACCGTTCGGTGAGCTTGAAGCGGTCAATCAACGCGTCTTGAACGCTACGGCTCTTCAGGAAAGCAACGTATTGTTCCGCCGGATTTTTGAGGCCGGTGGCCGCGCCCGCCAAGCCACCCAAGGCACCCAAACTAGCCAACATGGACGCCGCCGCGCTTTGCTGTTGTTGTGGCGGCATGAACTTGGTGGTGGCGGTAAAGGTGGGTGGGATGATGAACGCAATGCCCAGCGCCGCCAAGCCTGCCACCAGCGGCCCAAGCACCAGCAGACGCAGGTTGTCCACCACCACCTGCAGCAGGTCCAGCAAGCTGATTTCGTCGTCGTCGATGTCTACGGGTTCGGTCATAGAAATATTGTTTATGGTGCAGGACCAACTCGGTCGACCACGATCTTTGCAAACTCAGAAAAATCGTTCAGATGGGTTTGAGCAATGCTGTGAACAATGTGCCAGTTGACGGCATCGTAGTTGTGCATGGCAATGTTGCGAAAACCCACGGCTTTTTTGAGCTTGCTGGCCAACTCTATGGTTAACAGCCCTGCCTGTGCAAGGATTTCGAATGTTTGGCCCATGGTGTCGGGTGGTGGCGTGTCCATGCCAGCAATCAAATGCGCGCCAATTTCCACGCACAACTGCACGGCACGGCTCAAGTTCAGTGAGACGATGTCTTGCAAGTCGAAGTCGGCAACGAGCGATTCAGCATCCGCCGGGCACTTGGCTTGAATGCGCTGCAAGCAGCGGCGCAAGGACTCAAGCTTTTGTTCGACTACTTCCCGATCCAAGCCACTCGCCTTTCTGCCAGCACTCTGGTGCGATAAGGCATGAAGTCAGCCTGCTCATAGAGGTGACGGCTGATCAACTGCGCATAAGCACTGTCGCTCCCGAAAAGGCGACGGCCATGCCGCACAACTTGCCCCAACAGGGGCTCAGCCACCACTTTCAGATCAACCAGGTCAATGGGACTCCCAGTTTGCGCGGCTAGCGCAGCAATAATGTCCATTTTTTGAGCGGCTGTGAGCGGCTGTTGGGCGGCTACAGCAATATCTAGATCACTATCCGCACGCTGTTGCCCGTGCGCTGCAGAACCAAACACGAGTCCGAGTTCCAGCATTGGAAAGCGTGCCAACACGTTTTGCAGAGTTAGCAGAAGGTCAAGCTGACCGGTTTCTTTGAGGGATCCCATCTGACTCATTAAAGTATGTCAATACCCAAGCGACTTCAGACCGGCTGCACCCAGGCCCAGATTAGCCAGGATCTGGGTCCAGTCTTTGGCACCGCGCACAAAACTGTTGTAGCGGCTTTCACGGTCCATTTGGGCAGGCACCACCAGGGTGTCGCCGGGCATCATGGCCATGGATTCAAAGCCGCCGCCAAAGAAACCACTGCGGTCATTACGGGCAATGATGCTGCCGTCGGCCCGCAGCACAAAGGCTTGAGCGGGCTCGGCGTCTTCGGTCAGGCCAGCCGACCTGATGACATCACCCACGGTTTTGCCAGGCTTGTAAATAAACACGTTTTCGTTGTTCACAGAACCAAATGCCGATACAAACCCGGGGGTGGACGGGACAAGGATGCGGTCGCCGTCTTCAAGGGGCAGGTCGGGCAAGGTGGCTAGGCTTTGGCCCTGCGGGTCAAGCTCCAAGGCCAAGCGTCCGTTGCTCTTGAAAGACTTGAGCCGCTCGATCTGGCTTTTGAGCTGTGCTTGCTGCAATTGCAAGATGGCCGCAGTTTGGTCGGCAGTGGATGAGCTGTTGCGGTTGGCCACTGTGCTGCCTTGCTGCGACTGGGCTTGCGACTCCAGGCGGCGAATCAGGGTGTCCAGGTTTTCTTGTTGGCGCTTTTTAATGGCTTCCCGGTTGAGCTCGGTGCCAAACACATAGGCTTGGGGTGTCAGGCCACCAATGCGTTTGAGCAATTGGGGCAAGGTTTCGCCCGCAGTGGCTTGGTACACACCGGGGGCGGCCACTTCGCCTTCTACCCGCACTAGGCGTGCCTGGCGCTCTTGCGGCAAGCGCAAATCGTTTTGGCTGAGGATTGTGACCACGTCACCCGCCAACAGGGGCAGGTTGTGCGCCGGGTCCTTTTGTAGCACCGCTTTGCCCAGGTTAAAGGGAATCAGCTGGCTGCTGAGTTGGCTTTTGTCCAGCCGCTCGATCACCGCGTATTCCCAATTGATCTGGTCAACCATGCCGCGAATCTGATTGGATACGTTGGCACCCGCTGCCTTGGCAACATCGGAGTTTTGCACCAGTAAATTTTTGCGTTTGTAGTAGTCGCCGGTGATGAGTGCGTCACGCTCGGGAATCAAATCAAGTATGCGCATGCCTTCAAACCAGCGGTAGCGAAGGGGGGCAGCCACCGTACCTTGCAGGGTGACTGCATTGGCAAAGGCGGGGCTGATACCCAGCAGTGTCAGCACGTCACCGTCCTGCAAGGCCATGCGCAGGCCAGTCTCATTGAGCACAATTTCCTGCACCTGACGTGGTGGGGTGCTGCTGCGGGCAATGCGCTCCAAAAGCGCTTTTTGACTGGTGGCCAAGGCCGGCACACCGCCACCTAAATTCAACACGTCACCCATGGTGCTGGCCGCAGACTTGAGTTCGTAAATGGCAGCCTGGTCAAACGCACCGGTTACGGCTACACGCGCACCTACTGGGGGAATGACGATCACGTCGCCGGCCAGCAGCGGCATGTCTCGCGACTTGTCACCCTTGGCAATAAAGTCATACAGGTCTAGCGTGGTAATGGTTTTGCCACCACGCTTGAGTTCGATCGCGCGCATGGAACCGTTGGCGCTTGGGCCGCCACTGGCGAACAGGGCATTGACCAGGGTGCTCACGCTTGACAACTGATAGGTACCGGGCTGCTGGGCCTGGCCCACCACATACACTTGGATGCCGCGCAGGCGCCCAACGCTGGCATTGACCTTGATGTTGGTAAACACCTTGCCCAGGTGGCCAGAGAGGGTTTTATCAAGGTCACGAACAGCCACACCGGCCAGGGTAACCGCGCCCACTTTGGGCAAGTTCACCTGACCATTGCGGTCCAGCACCAGCAGGGTGCCAAAGTCTTGCGGGCCGGTCACTTGCAGTTGCACCTCGTCGCCCGGGCCTAAAACATAGTTGTCAGGTGCGGGGGCAGCGGTGTTGGCGGAATACGCCTGCGGTGAGTCGAACAAATCGGCACCAAACACAGGCAGCAGGCGGCCAGAGGTTTCTTGAACAAACTTTTGGAACTGGTTGGGGGTGCGGGGTTTGGCTTTGGGACGCCCTTGCAACAGGTCAGATGGCGCGTTTTCCAGATTGGTGTTGCCCAGGGCTGCGCCGTCAAGGCGCTTTGGTACGCCAAACATCTGTGTACCGTTGGTTTGCGCGATTGGTACCTCGGTTAGGCCTGGCACCGTGGTCCGCTGCATGTTTCCAGCCTCCGCCGCAGTGACGCCAGGGAAAGTTTCCGCTTGGACAGTGAACGTACACGCCACAGTGAGCGTGAGTAACAAGGTTTTGATGGACGCCAGATGTGCTTTAAGAGACATAAATATAGAGTTGTCCTGTGACGTCAAAAGGACTTTGCCACGGCTTTCCTCCCTGGAAGACCGTTTAATTTTTAAGCATTGTAGTAGGCTGGTCTCAGTCATAAATGACAGCGGCATTAAGTTGTTGCGCTGCCGTATCTTTGGCGGCCAACAGAGGTGTTGTTTGCAGCGGCCACTGGATCCCAATGGCGGGGGNNCAGGCAATAGCCAGGTCAGGGTCATTCCAGACGATGCAGCGTTCGTGCTCCGGGTACCAGTAATCGGTGGTCTTGTACAAAAACTCGGCGCTGTCGCTGGTGACCAAAAAGCCGTGCGCAAAGCCCGGAGGAATCCACAGTTGGCGCTTGTTCGCAGCAGAAAGCACCACACCTTCCCATTTGCCGAAGTTTGGTGAGCTTTTGCGCATGTCCACCGCCACGTCAAACACTTCGCCTTGCGTCACCCGCACCNNTGCAGGCCGCGCAGCACGCCCTTGGTCGATTTGCTGTGGTTGTCTTGCACAAAGGGCACGTCCAGACCAGTCACTTGGGCAAAGTCGCGCGCGTTGAAGCTTTCAAAAAAGAAGCCCCGCGCGTCGCCAAACACCTTGGGCTCCAGGATCAACACTTCGGGAAGGGATGTCTTCGTAACGGAATATGGCATAAATATGACTCTAGCCCTTTATTAGTAAGGGCTTGAAGCTATTAAATTTGATTAACGGAGAAGGCTAAGCAAGTATTGTCCGTAGCCGTTTTTGGCCAGCGGTGCAGCGAGTTTTTGAATTTGCGCGGCGTCCACCCACTTGTTGGCAAAGGCAATTTCTTCCGGGCAGGCCACTTGCAGGCCTTGACGCTTTTGCAGGGTGGCGATGAAGCTGGCGGCGTCTAGCAAGCTGTCATGGGTGCCGGTATCCAGCCAGGCATGCCCGCGGCCCATCACCTGAACATTCAGCTGTTGGCGTTCGAGATAGATGCGATTGACATCGGTAATCTCCAGCTCACCGCGGGGTGACGGCTTCAAATCGCGGGCGATGTCGAGCACCTGATTATCGTAGAAGTAGAGGCCGGTAACCGCGTAATTGGACTTCGGTACCTTCGGCTTTTCTTCCAGGCTGACCGCCTGACCGGCGGCATCGAACTCCACCACGCCGTAACGCTCCGGATCATGCACATGGTAGGCAAAGACCGTGGCGCCGTCCTTTTGCTGGTCGGCGGTCGTAAGGTCATTGGCAAATTCATGACCATAAAAAATATTGTCACCCAGGACCAGCGCGCTATCGCCACTGCCAACAAAGTCGCGACCAATAATGAAGGCCTGAGCCAGTCCATCCGGGCTGGGCTGGATCGCGTAGGAAAGGCTCAAGCCCCACTGGCTGCCATCGCCCAAAAGCTGCTCGAAACGTGGCGTGTCCTGCGGTGTCGAGATAATCAGGATCTCGCGAATACCCGCCAGCATCAAGGTCGTCAGCGGGTAATAAATCATCGGCTTGTCGTGAATCGGCAGCAGTTGCTTGGACACGGCCAGCGTGACCGGATAGAGACGGGTGCCGGAACCGCCGGCGAGGATAATGCCTTTACGCATGGTTTAGTCCTTTACAGAATTTGTTGAAGCACATGACCCAGACCGCTTTGCCAGGCGGGGAGCTCTAGCCCGAAGGTTTCGCGCAGGCGTTGGGTATCGAGTCGCGAATTGGCCGGGCGTGGCGCCGGAAGAGGGTAGTCAGCGGTGGTGATCGGCACGATGTCGTCGGCCGTTAACTTCAGTGGCTTGCCGGCCGCCAAAGCTGCCCGAACCACGGTTTGCGCATATTCGTGCCAGGTGGTGCAGCCACCGGCAACCAGGTGATAGAGCCCAAACGGAAAACCTGTCCTGCCCTGGCGCTTGTATTGCCCCAGCACCTGCGCCGTCACATCGGCCAGCAGCGCAGCTGACGTCGGCGCACCGAACTGGTCCGCAACAATTTTCAAACCCTCACGCTCGGCCGCCAGACGCAGCATGGTCTTGGCGAAATTCGCGCCGTGCGCGCCAAAGACCCAACTGGTACGAAATATTAGGTGATCCGCGCCGCTCGCCTGCAAAGCCTTTTCACCCGCCAGCTTGGTCTTGCCATAAACGCTTTGCGGGTTTGGGGTATCCGATTCGAGGTAGGCCCCAGAGGCGCAGCCATCGAACACATAGTCCGTCGAATAATGGATGACCAGCGCCCCCAAGCGAGCCGCTTCCTCACCAAACACACCCGGCGCAGTGCCGTTGATGGCCTGGGCCAGTTGCTGTTCGGATTCCGCTTTATCCACCGCCGTATAGGCCGCCGGGTTGATGATCACCTGCGGCGCCACCTTGGCCACCAGTTGGCGAATGGCATCCGGATTGGAAAGGTCACATTCGTGCTGGTCGACCGCAACAACCTCGCCCAAGGGCGCCAGTGCGCGTTGCAACTCAAAGCCAACCTGGCCGTTCTTGCCTGTCAGTAGAATTTTCATAGATCACCCCCATGGGCCAGGCCAGTGCAAAAACGGCATCCAAATACAATTTTTTGTATCAACAAACCTTCCCCCTTGAATAGAGCATATTGGGCGTCATAACTTCAGCCCACGGCCGCAAGCGGTGGTAAAAAATCAACGTCACCGGCCGGGTACAGATTTGGCAACAATGACCCCAGCGCATGCACAGGAAACCCGACGCGCAGTTTTCCCTTGGGAGTATCAGAGACCAAAAAGCCTTCAGCCGTTAGTTGCGACACGACATCCCGCGCCGTGCGCTCCTTTAATCCCGTAAGGCGAGCGGCTGACATGCGCTCCACTTCACCCATGGCGAAGGCCTGAAGATAGAGGAACGCAGATTCGGGCTTCAAATCGAAACGGACGCGCTGAAAATAGGCTTCAACGCGGCCCTTGAAGGCATTCAGGTCGAACATGCTGGCCATGAACCGAGCCTGATCAAGCCCGGTTTGCAAGGCGTAGGCACAATAGTCGGCCAAGCATTTTTCAGAGAGATTACCGCGTCCATCCAGATCGCCCAGTCGTGGCGAATCGGCCAAGGCCATTTGTTGCTTGTACATCACGTTTGATTTGGCAAAGCCACGAGACATCGACCACAGTGCGGCTCCGTTGACACCACACTGGCGCAGCATGGCATCGAGCACGATACGGGCGACACGGCCATTGCCATCGGGAAACGGGTGAATCCAGGCAAGACGATGGTGAGCAGCGAAGGCGCTGACAATGCCATCGAGCTTGCTACTGCCACCCCTGGCCGACCACGCCAGGCGCTGACCATAGAACTGGCTGAAGCGATCCAGAAATAGACCTAAGGCCTCGGCACGAGGCGCGACATGGCGACCGACGCTGACCTCGCGCTGGCGAATCGCGCCGGGCACCATCACCGTGCCATCTTCCAGCACCAACATTTCCGGCGGCAATTGTGAACAGAAAATCCGATGGATTTCCTGAATCGCCGGCAGCAGGGAGTTTTCATTCAATGGCGCCGACCTCGCCCAGATATCGGCGCTCACATGAGCACTGGCCAGGCTCGGCAAGTCCTTTTGAGACGGAGCCCCCTTCGCATCCTGAAGGGCTTTGGCGATTTCAAGCGGCAGCGTGTGCTGCCCCTCGATCAGATTGCTGTAATAGCAATTCATCCCGGTCACCAAAGTCGCCAGACTTTGCGCTGTCGGGGCACACAAAGCGGCATCCAGGCAGGCAGAAGCCTCAGACAGTTCATAGGCAAGCCCAATCAGCTCGGCATGGCGAGGCCGAGTGTCATGCACCACCAAAGGCTCCATCTGAACGGGGTCGTCGTAAAGATCCATATTGCCGATATTAATGCCGATATATAGTTCTAATATTCAATGTGATAGGAAAATATAACACATACATATTGCCGATAATTTTGCCGATTCCAAAAACCGGTAGCCATTAGCCCCAAATGACGGTCATTTCCGCTTTCGCGGTGCCGACGAAATTAATCGCCAGGATAGCAATCAGACAACCGAAGCTCGATCAGGCGCTGTACTGTTTGCCAACCCAGTTTTGGTACGCCCCGCTGGTCACGTTGGCCACCCACGCCTGGTTATCCAGATACCACTGCACCGTCTTCCTGATACCGGTCTCGAAGGTTTCAGCCGGCTTCCAGCCGAGTTCGCGTTCGATCTTGGTGGCGTCGATGGCGTAGCGGCGGTCATGGCCGGGGCGATCGGTGACGTAGGTAATCTGTTCCTTGTACGGCTTGCCGTCAGCCCGTGGGCTGAGTTCGTCGAGGATGGTGCACAGGGTATGCACGACATCCAGATTCGGCTTCTCGTTCCAGCCNNTGGTAGGGGCCGTAGTTGTTCGAGCAGTTGGTGGTCAGCACCGGCAGGCCGTAGGTGTGGTGATAGGCGCGCACCAAGTGATCACTGGCCGCCTTGCTGGCCGAGTAGGGGCTGTTCGGTTCGTACTGGTGGGTTTCGGTAAAGGCCGGGGCATCTTTGTCGAGCGAGCCATAGACTTCATCCGTGGAGACATGCAGAAAACGGAATTCGTTTTTGGCCGTTTTTTCCAGTTGACCGTAGTAAGCACGTACCGCCTCCAACAGACGGAAGGTGCCAACGATATTGGTCTGGATAAAGTCTTCCGGGCCGTGAATGCTGCGGTCGACGTGCGACTCGGCAGCAAAATTGACGACGGCACGGGGCTGGTGCTCGGCCAGTAGTTTGGCGACGAGGTCATAGTCGCCGATGCTGCCTTTAACGAAGATATGCCGTGCATCGCCATTGAGCGAAGAGAGATTCTCCAGATTGCCGGCGTAGGTCAGGTCATCGAGGTTGATGACTGGCTCGTCGGACTGGGCCAGCCAGTCAAGGACGAAGTTACTGCCGATAAAGCCTGCTGCGCCGGTGACTAAAATCATGACTGCTCCATCAAAAATGAATATTTATCAGGCAATTTTCTCATGCTGCCTGAAGACAATCGACAAAAGTATCGTGCCCCATCCGCGCCTAGCTTAACCATTCAGCTCGTAGCTGATACTGCGACCACCTGCTGCCGCCTTGCGCAGAATCCCGAGGGCCAGCAATTCATGGATGTCACGAAGCGCAGTATCTGGCGAACACTTGGCAATTGTCGCCCACTTGCTTGCTGTTCAGTTTGCCATCAAAGCCATCCTGTAGCCGATTGAGCAACATCACCTGACGCTCGTTCAATGGTGTAGTTGCCCAGCGTTGCCAGAAGCGAGTCTTGGCCAGCACCGAATCCAGTTATTAACCGCATAAAGTGCGGAGAATAAGCAGGCTATTCTCCGCAGGGAAAATCATGCAACACACATTCGGTGCAAGCCGCTGGCATGCCATCAAATGCGCGGTGCGGCTTCTGCATTTTCTATCCCCTTGCGTCACCCCAGCGCAACTTGCAACGGTCGTCACCGACATAGGTCGTGTCGCCATTGCGATCCACGCAATATCGCGGTGAAACGATCATTTCTGAAAACTCCATGCCTTCACCGATACGGGTGTATTCGAACAATATGCTGCGGATAACCTTGGAGCCTCGACGCAAATGGCTTCCGTGGCCAATCCAGGCCGGGCCAATCACCGAGCAGCCTGGCTCGATCTTGACGCTTGAGCCAATATAGACCGGGCCGACGATCTTGGTGCTATCCCAGCTAATCGAAGTATTGGGCCCAACCCAGATACCCGGTTGGATTTCCTTGCCTGGCATGTCCATCTGGGCAATTTCACCCTTCAAGATCCGCTGCAAGACAGACCAGTAATCCGTTAGCCGACCAATGTCGATCCAGTTGAAAAAGCGACTTTGCGCATAGAACGGCAAGCCTTTTTCAGCCAGCAAGGGAAAGAGCTGGCTACCAATGTCAAATTCAACGCCGGAAGGCACAAGGTCCAGAACCTGCGGTTCAAAAAGATAGATACCGGTACTGGCCAGATTGGATTTGGCATTTTCCGGCAGCGGCTTTTCCTGAAAAGACTCAACCTTGCCGTCCTTGTCGGTCACCACAATGCCGTAATTTTGAACCTGGTCATTAGGCACCTCTAAAGCAACGACACTGGCCAATGCGCCCTTTGAGCGATGTTCGAACAAGGCCGCGCCGATATCGAGATCGATAATCGCATCACCACACATGACCAGTGTCGTCTCATCAAAGAACCCGCTGAAATCCTGAATGGCTTTCATCCCACCGGCTGAGCCCTTGGGCTTGGGCAGGATGTCGCCATGATCATAGACGCCCTCAAACGAGTATCCGATGTTCACGCCCCAACGCCGACCATCACCAAAATACTCTTCAATCTTCCGATGATGAAAGGCCACGTTGACCATGATGTCGGTGATCCCATAGCGAGCAAGGTGCTCGATCAGGTACTCCATCACCGGCTTGCCCAGAATCGGGATCATCGGTTTAGGGAGGTTCTTGGTGAGTGGGCGCACGCGGGTGCCTTGCCCCGCCGCCAGAATCATGCCTTTTGCCATAGTTGATTTCCCTTCCTTGTATTGTTTGGGTATCCGAATTCGTGTCGCCAGTTTCTTAGGTGGTGGCGTATCCGTGCGGATTATTGCTTTGCCAGCGCCAGCTGTCTTGGCACATGGCGATCAGATCGCGTGTGGCCACCCAGCCGAGCAACTCACGCGCGTATTGCGGGTCGGCATAACAGCTGGCCACGTCACCTGCGCGCCGGGGTGAAAACTGGTACGCAATCGGGTGGCCACAGGCCTGCTCAAAGGCCCGCACCATGTCCAGCACGCTGTAACCCACGCCGGTGCCCAGGTTGACGGCAAAACATTGCGGCGCAGTGGCCAGTTTCTGGAGAGCTGCCAAGTGGCCAAGCGCCAAGTCCACCACATGAATGTAGTCACGCACGCCTGTGCCGTCGGGGGTGTTGTAGTCATTGCCCCAGACATTGAGAAATTCGCGCCGACCCACTGCCACCTGTGCCACGTAGGGCAGCAGGTTGTTGGGCGTGCCTTGCGGGTCTTCGCCAATCAAACCACTGGCATGTGCACCGACCGGGTTGAAATAGCGCAGGATGCCGATGCGCCAGGATGCATCGCTGCGGTACAGGTCGCGCAGCATGTCCTCGATCACCAGCTTGGTCTGGCCGTAGGGGTTGGTGCTGGACAGCGGGTGGCTCTCGGTGAGCGGCAAATACTGCGGGTCACCGTAGACGGTGGCCGATGAACTGAACACGATGGTTTTGACACCCTGCTGGCCCATGGCTTCGAGCAAACGCAGGGTGCCGACCACGTTGTTGTCGTAGTAATGCAGGGGTTGGGTCACTGACTCACCCACTGCCTTGAGTCCGGCAAAGTGGACCACCGCCTCAGGCTGGCTCATCTTTAGAGCCGCGTTCAGTGCGGCGCCGTCACGGATATCACCTTGGATGAAAGTCAATTTCTTGCCGGTGATGCGCTCTACCCGCGCCAGCGCTTCGGACTGGCTGTTGCTGAGGTTGTCATACACCGTGACGTCATGCCCGGCGTTGAGCAACTCGACGCAAGTGTGTGATCCGATGTAGCCAGCGCCGCCAGTGACGAAAATCTTGGTCATATGGATTCTTCAAGGGCGAACGGTATGGTGAAAACGGCCTACGGATGTAGCAACTTTGATGAATTGTAGGCCTGCGCCTTTGAGTGATCGACAAGGTACCAGACGTTACAAGTTAGATAGCTATTCAAGCAACATCCACAAGGTCTGGATGTCTAAAAACCTAGTAACCAAATTCACCTTCAAACGATTGTCTCCAGGCTTCGAGTCGACAGCATTGCGCGAGCAAGGTAACGCGATGACACAAACCTCGGACTTCAGTGTCAGCATCGCTACGAAAAAACGACATCGCAAGTTGGCTGCCAATTTTGGACTGCCAGATGCCTTTGCTTCGGTTCGCCACCACACATAGCGGCCGCTTTCTTTTTCTTGGTGGCCATTGGTCCAAGTCTCGGCAGCCTCCGTCGATCCAAATGCCTTTGTTGCCGCTGGTTCGCTATCACACAGACAGGGCGCTACAGCCAGATCATGCTCAGCCGAAAGGAAATTGTCATGACAAAGAAAATGCAAGCTGCGCAGGTTGAACAATTCGGCCAACCGTTGGTGATCAATGAACTGGATATTCCAACGCCTGGCCCCGGCCAGATTTTGGTGAAGACGGAGGCCTGCGGCGTCTGCCATACCGATCTGCACGAACGCAACGGAGATTGGCCGCTGAAACCCGCGCTACCGTTTACGCCCGGCCATGAAGGCATTGGCATCGTCACTGCGCTGGGCGCAGGTGTGGTCGCCGTCAAGTTGGGTGACCGTGTAGGCGTCCCGTGGCTCTCTTCCGCCTGCGGGCATTGCGAGTTTTGCCTGGCGGCTCAAGAGCCGGTCTGCGCCGAGGCTCAGTTCGGCGGTTACACCAAGAATGGTGGCTTTGCCGAATACATCATTGCCGACCCGAATTACGTTGCGCACATCCCTGTTGGCTTGTCTGCGATCAATGCCGCGCCTTTGATCTGCGCTGGCGTCACGTCTTACAAGGGCATCAAAGAGACCCAGGCCCGGCCAGGCGAATGGGTCGTGATTTCGGGCATTGGTGGGCTGGGGCATCTGGGTGTGCAATATGCGAAAGCGATGGGCCTGCACGTGTGCGCCGTGGACATCGATGATCGCAAGCTCGAACACGCCAAACGCCTGGGTGCAGATGCGGTGGTCAACGCCAAGAAGGGTGACCCGGTGGCGGCCGTGGTGAAAGCCACCGGTATNNGTGGCGGCGCGCATGGCGTGCTCATTACCGCGCCGTCGTTGCCCGCCTTTGAGCAAGGTGTTCGCATGACGCGCAAGCATGGCACCTGCGTGCTGGTGGGTATCCCACCTGGGGAGTTCCCGACACCGCTGTTTGATGTGGTGGCCAATTGCATCACGATCCGCGGCTCCTTTGTGGGCACCCGGCGCGACATGGCAGAAGCACTGGCCTTTGCCGCAGAGGGCAAGGTCAAGGCCGACATCGAGTTGCAGCCGCTGTCAGCNNCAATGCGCAGTGCCACGCAGGTCGCCAGAATGTCGATGATCATCAAGTGCAGCAGGCGCGACACCATCGGGCTGTAGCGGTCATAACCCTCGGGGTGATCGGCAGTCACATGGATGTGGCCCGCGGTGGCCAATGGCGAGCCGCTGGCGGTGATGACGATGGTGGTGGCCCCGTTTTTGCGGGCGATGTCACACGAGTCCATCAAGTCCCGGGTGCGGCCAGAGTTGGAAATCACCACCACACAATCGCCCGGCTGTAACAGTGACGCGCTCATCACCTGCATGTGGCCGTCGCTGTAGGCCACGCCATTGATGCCGAGTCGGAAGAATTTGTGCTGGGCATCCTGCGCCACCACGCCGGAGTTGCCGACACCAAAAAATTCAATTCGGCGCCCCGCCATGTAGGCCGCTACCAGCGCCTCCACCGCCCGGTCAATGGCATGCGCACTGGCATCGTTGCGGTATTTCAAAAACGCAGCCACCGTGTTGTCAATGACTTTCACCATGATGTCGCTGGTTTTGTCATCAACATCCACACTGCGGTGAATGAAGGGCACGCCCTCGCGCACGCTGCCAGCGAGTTTCAGCTTGAAATCACTCAGGCCGTCATAACCCACGCTGCGGCAAAACCGAACCACGGTGGGTTTGCTGACGTTGGCACGTGATGCCAATTCGCTGACAGGCATGCGGGCAAAACTGCGCGGGTCGCTCAGCACCAATTTGGCCACCCGCTGTTCGGCCGGCGCCAATGAGGGCAACGAGGCGCGGATTCGATCAAGCATGGCGAGTTCTCATGACCCTTAGCACTCTTCGCTCCAGCAATAGCCGTCGCGCGCAATCATGGCGCTGGTGGCGCTTGGCCCCCAGGTGCCGGCCGCATAGGGGCGTGGGCCCTGGGTGTCTTTTTGCCAATGCTCGAGCATGGGTTCCACCCAGCGCCATGCTTCTTCTTGTTCGTCGCTGCGAACAAACAGGTTCAGTCGGCCGTCAATCACATCCAGCAACAGCCGTTCGTAAGCGCCCACACGTTCACCACCAAAACGTTTGTCAAAGTCCAGATCGAGCTGTACCGGCGCCAGCAGGTTGGAGTTCTGCCGCTTGTCCTGTGCCTGGGCCAGCAAATGCAATTCCAGTCCGTCCTTGGGTTGCAGGTTGATGACCAAGCGGTTGGCCATGCCGATTTGCGAGTTAAAAATCGCATGCGGCGTGGGTCTGAAGTTCACCACAATGCGCGCATCGCGACCGGCCAAGCGCTTGCCTGTGCGGATGTAAAACGGCACACCCGCCCAGCGCCAATTCGAGATTTCGGTGCGCAGTGCCACAAAGGTTTCGGTGTGACTGTCAGGAGCCACACCCAACTCGTCGCGGTAGCCCGGCACAGCTTGACCGGCGATGGCACCTGCGGTGTACTGCCCGCGAATCACGTCCTGTGCCAAAGATTCTGTGGTCCAGGGCTTGAGCGAGCGCAGCACCTTCAACTTTTCATCGCGAATCGCATCCGCATGCGAGTTAATCGGTGGCTCCATGCCAATCGCGCACAGTAGCTGCAACGCGTGGTTTTGCACCATGTCGCGCAGTGCACCAGTGGTTTCGTAAAAGGCGCCGCGCTTTTCAACGCCCAGTTCTTCGGCAATGGTGATCTGGATGTTGGCAATGTGCTCACGCCGCCACAGCGGCTCGAACAAGGCATTGCCAAAACGCAGGGCAAACAGGTTTTGTACTGCCGGTTTGCCCAGGTAGTGGTCAATGCGGAACACCTGCTTTTCACTGAACACCTTGGCCACGCTGTGGTTGATGGCTCGGTTGCTGGCAAGGTCGTGGCCCAGCGGCTTTTCAAGCACCACACGGGTGTTAGACGTGTTCAGGCCGGCCACAGCCAATTGCTCGACGATGGTGGTGAACAAGGTCGGAGCGGTGGCCAGGTACATCACCACGGTGTCGGCCTGGCGTTGCGCCAGTTTGTCACGCAGGTAGGCGTAATGCTCGGGCTTTGACAAGTCCATGCTGACGAATTCCAGCAGCTTTGAAAAACGCTCAAAGGCTTCAGGGGTAGGGCGTTTGGCCAGATCAACTTGCTCAAAGCGCTGGTGAATCAAATCGCGGTAGCGCTCGTCACTGAGGTCGTCACGGCCAACCGCAATGATGCGTGCACCTTCTGGCAGCGTGCCATGTTTGAAAGCCTGAAAAAGCGCTGGCATCAGCTTGCGCCAGGACAAGTCGCCGGTGCCACCAAAAAGAACGAGGTCAAAACTCATGGGTGTGTGGGAGCGGTGCATGCCGCTAAAGAAAACGATGCGGCAGACTGTAACTTAGTTTCATAAAAAACGTGAAACTTGGTAACTTTTGATCTGCATGATGTGGTGAAAGATCCCACTGAAGCGAAAGAAATGCCACCTGATTCGCCATATTGGCGCGTAGGAGGGATCAGGACTTGGCAAAGGTGGCACGAACAAGACCAGGCAGAAAAATGTGGCAACATTGACGGATTGCAGTTAACTCCATCGAACGGGAAACAACCTATGAACCTTCGCTTGAAACATTGGGTCCAAGCCATCGCTGTCACTGGCCTTCTAAGCATTGCGGCTCAGGCAGCCATCATTCCCGCAGGTGTTCAACTGCACGCCAGTCAAACCTTGATCCGTAACAATGGGTCTGAGCCAGAAACGCTGGACCCGGCTTCGGCCGAGTCAGTGGGTGCCAACAACATCATGCGCGATTTGTTTGAAGGGCTGACGGCGACCAACGAAGCGGGCAAGGTGGTGCCCGGGGTGGCTGAGAGTTGGAAGCAGACAGACAACAACACCTGGATTTTCAAACTGCGCAAGAACGCCAAGTGGTCCAACGGGGACGCGGTAACGGCGGAAGATTTTGTCTACGGAATTCGGCGTTTTGTCGACCCAAAGACGGCATCGCCCTATGCTTCGACCTACGGCATTTTTTTGGCCAATGGCGCTGAGGTTGTCAAGGGAAGCAAGCCGCCGTCTGACATTGGTGTGAAGGCCATCGACGCGCAAACCCTGGAAATCAAGACGCCCTACCCGGTGAGTTTTTTACCAGAACTGGTGAGCAATACCAACCTGGGGCCAGTGCACAAGGCTTCGCTGGAAAAAGCAGGCGCCGCTTGGACCAAGCCGGGCAATTTGGTGAGCAACGGTGCGTTTGTGCTCAAAGAATGGCAAGTCAACAACCGCATCGTTGTCGAAAAGAATGCCAAGTACTGGGATGCCACCAATGTGCAACTCACCAAGGTCACTTACCTGCCGATCGAAGACGGCAATGCGGATGTGAAATTGTTTGAGTCTGGCGAAAACGACTGGGTCTATCAATTGCCGCCTGGCACCTATGACAAGTACAAGGCCCAATACCCCAAGGAAATTCGCAACGCACCCATGCTGGGCTTGCGTTATTACTCCTATCAGAACCAGGACCCTGTGTTTAAGGACATCCGCGTGCGTAAGGCCTTGTCGATGGTGATTGATCGCGACATCCTGGCGCAGAAGGTCACCGCCGATGGCCAGTTGCCTGCCTACAGCGTGATGGTCGCTGGTATCAGCGGTGCCGACGTCACGCCTTATGAATGGTCTACATGGCCTATGGCCAAACGTGTTGCGGAAGCAAAGAGTCTGCTGGAAAAGGCAGGCATCAAACCCGGGACCAAGTTCACCTTCACCTACAACACCAGCGAGTACCACAAAAAGATGGCCGTGTTTGCGGCCTCCGAGTGGAAGACCAAGCTGGGTCTGGAGATCGAAACTGAAAGCATGGAATTCAAGGTGTTGCTCAAGAAGCGCCACGACGGTGCTTTCCAGATTGCACGAAATGGCTGGGTGGCTGACTACAACGATGCCACCACCTTTTTGACTTTGGTGCGCTGTGATTCGGATCAGAACGACAACCGCAATTGCAACCGCGCCGCCGAGGCGCTGATTGAGCAAGGCTCGCAAAGCACTGACGTGGCCAAGCGCAAGAAGCTGCTGACACAAGCCTCCAAGATGATCATGGACGACTACCCCATGTTGCCGTTGCTGCAGTACTCGACACCGCGTTTGGTTAAAGCATACGTGGGTGGCTATTCATTGCTCAATGCCCTGGACCGTTTCCGCTCCAAAGACCTGTACATCATCAAGCACTGAGCGCTGAGGGATGTGGGCTTATACCCTGCGCCGCATTCTTGCGGCGATCCCGACCATGCTGGTCGTGATTACGGTTTGCTATCTGCTTTTGCACGCCACACCGGGCGGCCCGTTTGACACCGAGCGCAAGGTATCTGCCGCGGTACTGGCCAACCTGCAAGCCAAATACCACCTGGATTTGCCACTGTGGCAGCAGTACTTGCTCTACCTTCAAAGTTTGCTATCCGGTGATTTGGGCGCGTCCTTTCGCTATGCGGATTGGTCGGTGAATGACCTGGTCGCCAAGGCCTTGCCGGTGTCGGCAGTGATTGGGGGTGTGTCGTTGCTGATCTCGCTTGTGATTGGTATCGCCTTGGGCATCGTCGCTGCCCTGCGCCAAAACAGCTTTGTGGACTATTTGGTGATGCTGATCGGCAATATCGGTAGTGCGGTGCCGAGTTTTGTGTTCGGTCCGGTGTTGATCATCGTGTTTGCCATTTGGCTCAAGTGGCTACCTGCGGGTGGTTGGAATAATTTCGAGCCGCGTTTCATGGTCTTGCCCATGGCCCTGCTGACCTTCATCAATGTGTCCACCATTGGCCGGGTCATGCGCGGCAGCTTGATCGAAGTGATGCACAGTAACTTTATTCGCACTGCCCGTGCCAAAGGTCTGCCGACGCGGGTGGTGGTCTTGCGCCACGCCATCAAACCGGCGTTGTTGCCAGTGGTGTCTTTGGTGGGACCGTTGGCCATCTCCTCGATCACGTCCGCCCTCGTCACCGAGACGGTGTTCTCCCTGCCTGGCCTGGGCAAACTGATCGTGAACGGTGCCGCCAACCGTGACTACACCCTGGTGCTGGGACTGGTGGTGTTGATCACGGTGTTGACGGTGCTGCTGAATTTGTTGGTTGACCTGGCCTATGCCTGGCTGGACCCGAAGATACGGTACTGAACCCCGGATGTTGAAGTCCAACGAAATCAATGACCTGGTGACCAAACTCACCGAGCCTTCCATGCTGCAAGTGGATGGGGAGGCTGGGCGCAGTTTGTGGAGTGATGCGCGCAGGCGTTTTATTCGCAATAAGGCGGCGGTGTTCAGTCTGGTGCTTTTGACGTTCATCGCATTGGCCTGTGTGGTGGGGCCGTGGGTATTGCCCCATGCGTTTGACAGTGCGGACTGGGACGCCATGAGTTCCCCGCCAAGCCTGAAGAATTCGCATTTCTGGGGGACCGACGAAGCCGGCCGTGACCTGCTCGTGCGTTGCTTGGTGGGAGGCCGGGTGTCGCTCACCGTGGGACTGCTGGCAACGCTGGCCTCGGTCTCGATTGGCATCGTGTGGGGGGCCACTGCCGGTTTCATCGGCGGCAAGGTGGACGCATTGATGATGCGCATCGTCGACATGATGTATGCCATTCCGTATCTGCTCATTGCCATTTTGCTGGTGACAATTTTGGGTCGTGAGTTCTATTTGGTGGTGCTCACCATCACAGCGTTTTCATGGATGGACATGGCTCGCGTGGTGCGCGGGCAAACCTTATCCTTGCGCTCTACCGAGTACGTGGAGGCTGCGCGGGCCATGGGGGTGTCAACCTCGCGCATCATCTTTGCGCACATCGTTCCCAACCTGCTGGGGGTGGTGGTGATCTACACCACAGTCACGGTGCCGGGGGTCATCTTGACAGAGTCGGTGTTGTCATTTTTGGGGCTAGGTATTCAGGAACCCATGACCAGTTGGGGCGTGCTGATTGAAGACGGCGCCAGTGTCATGGAGGTCTCTCTTTGGATGTTGTTGTTCCCGGCCGGATTGTTGTCTGCCTCCTTGTATTGTTTTAATTTCATCGGCGATGGCATGCGAGATGCGCTGGACCCCAAAGAGCGTTGAACCATGGCCCTGCTTGAAGTTAACAATCTGAACGTTCGTTTTCAAACCCCCGAGGGCTGGGTGACCGCGGTCAACGGTATCAGCTTTGCGCTGGACAAGGGTCAAACCTTGGGTATCGTGGGAGAAAGTGGTTCAGGCAAGAGTCAGGCCGTTTTGGCCATGATGGGCTTGCTGGCCATCAATGGCGAAGCCAGCGGCGAGGTGCGCTTTGACGGCCAGGATCTGCTGAGCATGGCGTCAGCCAATCTGAACACCATTCGTGGCAACCGCGTGGCCATGATTTTTCAGGATCCAATGACTTCGCTCAACCCGTATTTGACGGTGGAGCGGCAGATGACCGAGGTGCTGGAGTTTCATCGCGGCATGTCCCGCCAGCAGGCACGGTTGCGATCTATTCAGGCCCTCGACGCGGTCAAGATTCCTGAGGCGAGCAAGCGCATCGGCATGTACCCGCATGAGTTTTCTGGCGGCATGCGTCAACGGGTGATGATTGCGATGGCCTTGCTGTGTGAACCCGATGTGTTGATTGCGGACGAGCCCACCACCGCGCTGGATGTGACGGTGCAGGCTCAAATTATTGCTTTGATGCGGGATCTGCAACGCGACTTTGGCACCGCCATCATCATGATTACCCACGACCTCGGCGTGGTGGCTGGTCTGTGCGATCAAGTCATGGTTTTGTATGGTGGACGTGTCATGGAACAGGCCGATGCTGACGCCATTTTTTATCGCCCCACGCACCCCTACACCGTGGGACTTTTGGGCGCTGTGCCGCGCTTGGATCATGGCGAACGTGCGCTGGTGGCTATCCCTGGCGCGCCGCCCAACATGGCGCGTTTGCCTGCAGGCTGTCCGTTCAGCGAGCGCTGTACCTTGGTGGAGCCGCGTTGCGTCAGTACCAGGCCCAACCTGTCGCCGGTAGTCGGTCGACCAGAGGTGCTGCGTGCTTGTCACCAAAGTGCGGTTGCCGTCGAAGCCTACGCCAGGGAGCTGAGTCTGTGACCACCATTGCGCCATTGTTGTCGGTGAGTGACCTGAAAGTCCACTTTGAGTTGGCCAGTGAATCACCCTGGCCATGGGCGTCCAAGCGCGTGCTCAAGGCCGTGGATGGGGTGAGTTTTGATATTTTTCCGGGCGAGACACTGGGGGTGGTCGGTGAGTCGGGTTGTGGCAAGTCTACTCTGGCGCGCGCCGTGCTGAATTTGATTCCCGCCACTTCGGGCAGTTTGCTGTGGCAAGGTCAAGAAATGCGGGGTGCTTCTGCCAATACCTGGCAGGGCTTGCGCAAGAGCGTTCAGATGATCTTTCAGGATCCGTTGGCGTCTCTCAACCCGCGCATGACTGTCAGCCAAATTATCGCGGAGCCCCTGCGCACCCATTGTCCCCAGATGTCGGGTGCTGAGGTGATGCAAAAGGTTCGCGCCATGATGGTCAAGGTCGGCTTGACTGAGTCGCAGATCAACCGCTACCCGCATGAGTTTTCGGGCGGGCAATGCCAGCGCATTGGTATCGCCCGGGCACTGGTGCTGGAGCCCAAGCTGATCATTTGTGACGAGCCAGTGTCGGCGCTTGATGTATCGATTCAGGCCCAAATCATTAACCTGTTGATGGAACTACAAGCCCAGATGGGACTGGCGCTGATCTTCATTGCGCATGACCTGGCGGTGGTCAAACACATCAGTCAGCGTGTCATGGTGATGTATTTGGGGCGCGCGATGGAACTGGCCTCCAAAGACGCAATTTACAAGTCGCCTGGCCATCCCTACACACAGGCTTTGCTTAGTGCGATTCCGCTGCCCGACCCGCAGTTGGAGCGCAGCAAAACCCTCGAACTTTTGTCGGGTGAATTGCCTTCACCCATCAATCCACCTTCGGGATGCACTTTCCGAACCCGTTGCCCCAAAGCGCTGCCCGCATGCGCAGAGAATCGGCCTGAATTGCATGCACTCAATGCGTTTACACAGGTGGCTTGCGACTTGATTTAGGTGGGTTTTCCCCATCGCATTTGGCAGTCAAATGGGAGTAAAGTCATGGGTTGAATAACCATGGCGGGGAATGTGATGAAACGACTTGAGTTTGCAACCGTGTTGGCAACTGTGCTGGCAACCGCGGGCNNCGAGGGACAGGTCAACATCATTTGTTCGGTTCAGGCTGAGCAGTGCAATTTGGTGCAAACCGTGTTTTCAAAAAGCACTGGCATCAAGGTCAATTTGACCCACAAGGCCTCAGGTGAGGCCATGGCGCAGTTGAACGCCGAAAAGGCCAACCCGAAAACCGATGTCTGGTACGGGGGCACCGGCGACCCGCACATGCAGGCGGCCGAACTCGGCCTGACTATGGTTTACAAGTCGGCCAGCCTGCCTCAGTTGCGTGATTGGGCGCAGCAGCAGGCCGAGCAGACGGGGTTCAAGACAGTAGGTATCTACTCTGGCCCGCTGGGAATCAGCTACAACACCGAGGCCATGGCCAAGAAAAAGATGCAACCTCCCAAATGCTGGGCTGATTTGCTTGACCCGAAATGGAAGGGTGAGATTCAAGCCCCGAACCCCAACACCTCTGGCACTGCCTATGTTCAGATCGCCACTTTGGTGCAACTGATGGGTGAAGAAAAAGCCTTTGATTACCTCAAAGCGCTGCACAAAAACATCAGCCAATACACCCGATCAGGGGCCGGACCGGTGAAGAATGCGGCGCGTGGTGAAAACCTGATTGGCGTGGCCTTTGCGCATGAAGCACCGGTGGAAGCAGCCAACGGCTTTCCTGTGGTCAGCAACACACCTTGCGAAGGCACCGGAGCAGAAATTGGCTCCATGAGCTTGATTCAAGGCGCCCGAAACCTGACTGAGGCCAAGCGCTTTTATGAGTGGGCTTTGACACCGGGCGCACAAGAGCTGGGTGTGGCTGCCAAGCAGTTCCAGTTGCCCAGCAACAAGGCCGCCAAGCTGGACGAACGCATGCCCGACTTTGCCAAGGCCAAGATGATCAAGTACGACTACGCCAAGTATGGCTCGTCAGCAGAGCGCAAAAGGTTGATTGGCCGCTGGGAAAAAGAAGTCAATTCCCTGCCGCGTTAAGACAACTGTTTCATTTTTTATCAGGAGTATTCATGAAGAAGCTGTTTGTGGTGTCTGTTCTGGCTGCGGCCAGCGGTTTTGTGCAAGCGCAAACCGTCAATGTGATTTGTTCGGTGCAGGCCGAGTGGTGCAACATGATTGGCACGGTGTATGCACGCACGACTGGAACCAAAATCAACATCTCGATGAAAGGCTCTGGCGAAGCGCTGGCGCAGTTGATTGCCGAGAAAGACAACCCCAAGACCGACATCTGGTTTGGCGGTACCGGTGACCCGCATTTGCAAGCGGCTGAACAAGGCTTGTCATTGGAATACAAATCACCCACCATGCCGCAGTTGCAGGGTTGGGCGCAGCAGCAGGCTGAGCAGTCCAAATTCCGCACGGTAGGCATTTACTCTGGCCCACTGGGTTTTGGCTACAACACCGAGTTGCTTGCCAAAAAGAAGCTGCCCGTTCCAAAGACCTGGAATGATTTGCTGAATCCCGCACTTAAAGGTGAGATTCAGGTAGCCAATCCGGCTTCCAGTGGTACTGCCTACACGATGGTAGCCACGCTGGTCCAGATGATGGGCGAAGACCAAGCCTTCGAGTACATGAAGAAGCTGCACAAAAACATTAGCCAGTACACCCGCAGTGGTACCGGACCGATCAAGGCCGCAGCCCGTGGTGAAACCACGGTATCCATCAGCTTTGTGCATGATGCCCCGGGCGAGAAAATGAATGGCTTCCCGGTGGAAGCCATCACGCCCACCGACGGCACCGGCGCAGAGATTGGTTCCATGAGCATCATCAAAGGCGCCCGCAATCTGGAAGCTGCCAAAAAATTCTACGAGTGGGCGCTAACGCCGGCTGCGCAAGAAATGGCAGCGGCAGCCAAGCAGTTCCAGGTGCCTTCCAACAAAGGGGCCAAGGTCGACAAGAATGTGCCGGATTTCAAAAAAATCAAGTTCATCAACTATGACTACGCCAAGTACGGTGCATCAGCCGAGCGCAAACGGCTGATCGCCAAGTGGGAGAAAGAGGTCAACTCCTTGCCCCGTTGATTTGTGAATAAAAACCCCAACCAGGCGATTCGTGTCTGGCTGATTGTTGGTTTGCTGGCCTACCTGGCGCTGCCTTGGTACGCCATTCAGGACACCGCCTGGTACAGCGTGTTGCCCAATGTATTCGGTGGCACCGAGACAGCCAATGGCTTGTGGCAAGCCGTCGTCTATGGACGGGTATGGTTGCTGCTGGGATTGGCTGGATTGGTGGTGGCGGGTGTTGCCTTGTGGGTGGCACCGGGCAAGCCACAAAGCAGTTGGCTGCTGGCGGGTGGCCTGCTTGGTTTTCTGGGTTTGCTGTTCAGTGGCTTCATGATTGGTGCAAAGGGTTGGTCGTTTGCCCTGCTCAATGCCCAGTTTGGTGAACTTCCAGTCAATCAGTTTGGCATTGGAATGGGCGCTTTCATGGCCCTGTTGGCTTTGGTGATGATCACCGCCTTTGGCGTGGCGCGTCGGGGGTATTTCAAAGGCGATCTATTCATTGCCTCCAGCGTGGTGGGGTGTTCTGTGCTGCTGCTGCTGTTCATTGCCTTCCCGGTCACCAAAGCCTTGTACGGTGCATTTTTAAACGAAGAAGGGCATTGGGCCTTTTCGGCGATATTCGAGCGCATTGGCCATGAGCGAGTGTGGGGCCTGAGTTGCCTGACCGGCGGCGTGCGCTGCGGCGTGGCTTGGAATACCTTGTTCTTGGCGCTGCTCACCGCCACAGGCACCGTGATCATGGGCACCATGATGGCTTTGCTGGCCGAGCGCAGCGCTGGCCCTCGGATACAGACCCCTTTGCGGGTGGTGGCCTTGTTGCCCATCATCACGCCGCCTTTTGTGGTGGGCCTGGGGTTGATTCTGCTGTTTGGCCGTGCGGGTGTTGTCAATCAGTTTCTGGAATACGCATTTGGCATCCCGCCCACACGCTGGTTCTATGGCCTCTTTGGTATCTGGATTGCTCAGTTGTTTGCGTTCACGCCGATTGCCTTCATGATCATGCGCGGTGTGGTGCAAGGGGTTGCGCCCAGCATGGAAGAGGCTGCGCAAACCCTGCGCGCCAGTCGCACCAAGACTTTTTTCACCATTACCTTGCCGCTGCTCAAACCCGGTCTGGCCAATGCATTTTTGGTGGGGTTCATTGAGAGCATCGCTGATTTTGGCAACCCGGTGGTGGTGGGCGGACAGTATTCGGTGTTGTCCACTGATATCTTCTTTGCCATTGTGGGGGCGCAGTATGACCAGGGACGGGCTGCCTCGCTGGCCTGGATATTGACGGTGTTCGCGTTGCTGGTTTTTGCCTTGCAGCGAGGTTTGCTGGGCAAGCAGAACTACACCACTGTCAGCGGCAAGGGTGACGCGGGCATTCCAATGGTTTTGCCAGATGGCGTGCGCAGCGTGCTTGGTGCTGTGGTTTACCCATGGTTGGCCTTCACCGTGGTGGTGTACCTGTTTGCTTTTGCCGGTGGCTTTGTGCAGACCTGGGGGCGCGACTACACCTTGACCTTGGCGCATTTCAAAACGGCCTTTGGCCTGGAGTGGGGTCAGTTTGGTTTGGTTTGGGCAGGTACTGCCTGGAACTCCCTGTTCACCACTGTGAAACTGGCCGGGCTCTCCGCGCCTATGACCGCCACCGTCGGCTTGCTGATTGCCTATTTGTTGGCGCGCACCGAGTTTCGTGGCCAGGGTTGGTTTGAATTTGTTGCCTTGCTGGCGTTTGCGATTCCAGGTACGGTCCTGGGGGTGAGCTACATATTGGCCTTTAACGTGCCGCCGGTAGAGTTGACAGGCACTGGCTTGATCATTGTGCTGTGCTTCATGTTTCGCAACCTGCCGGTGGGGGTGCGGGC
Source organism: Rhodoferax sp. UBA4127 (assembly GCA_002381045.1). Lineage (GTDB taxonomy): Bacteria > Pseudomonadota > Gammaproteobacteria > Burkholderiales > Burkholderiaceae_C > Rhodoferax. The sequence goes on along the minus strand of DFWT01000204.1, from coordinate 6,272 downwards.
AGGTACTGCGGCCTTCAAACAGCTCGACAAGTCGCTGGATGAGGCCTCGCTCATGCTGCGTGCCTCCACCTTCCAGACCCTGCGCCACGTGGTGCTGCCCTTGCTTAAGCCGGCGCTGGTGGCAGCGCTGGTGTACAGCTTTGTGCGTGCCATGACCACCGTCAGTGCGGTCATCTTTTTGGTCACGGCCGAGAACGAACTGGCCACCACCTACATCATTGGCCGGGTGGGGAATGGCGACTATGGCGTGGCTTTGGCGTATTGCACGGTGCTGATCATCCTGATGTCGGCTGCCATTGCCCTGATCCAACTGCTGGTGGGCGAACGCAAACTGGGCCGGCGCAAAACCGGTGTGGTCATCAAGCCCATCGCGGCCCATTGAATATCAAAGAGAAGCACATGAACCACGGCGTTGAATTCAAAAACATCACCAAGCGTTATGGCACGGACGCCAGCGCCCCGTTGGTGATCAAAGGCGTTGATTTTGAAATCGACAAAGGCTCGCTGACCACCATCCTCGGCCCTTCGGGTTGTGGCAAGACCACGGTGTTGCGCATGATCGCCGGCTTGGAAACACCCACCGGCGGCCAAATCATCATGGACGGCAAGGATGTCACCACCTTGGGTCCGGCGGACCGCAATGTCAGCATGATGTTTCAGAGCTATGCACTGTTTCCCCACATGAACGTGCTTGAAAACGTCATGTATGGCCTGAAGATGTCTGGTATTGAAAAGCCAGAGGCCTTGCGCCGGGCGGTTGAAACGTTGGGAAATGTCGGTCTGGTGGGCTACAACGACCGCCTGCCCAGCGAACTCTCAGGGGGCCAGCAGCAACGTGTGGCCTTGGCCCGGGCGCTGGTGCTGGAGCCTGGTGTGCTGCTGTTTGATGAACCCCTGAGCAACCTGGATGCGCGCCTGCGCCGGGAGATGCGCGAAGAAATTCGCAGCCTGCAGCAGCGCCTGCACCTGACCGTGGCCTACGTCACCCATGACCAAAGTGAAGCGCTGGCAGTAAGCGACCAAATCATCGTCATGGACAACGGCCTGATCGCCCAGCGTGGCACACCACAGGACATGTACGAGCGACCCGGCAGCGAGTTCGTGGCCGGCTTCATGGGCGAGGCGATGCTATTCCCTGGTGTGGCCGATGCCGCAGGTGGTGTGCAACTCGGGCCCTTGCACATCAGTGCGCGCCAGGCCGTGGCTGCTGGCAATGTGAAGGTGGCGGTACGCCCCGAGGCATGGCACATCCACCGTGACGGCAGTGGCTTGCCCGCCAAACTGCTCAAGCTGGCTTACCTGGGTAGCTTTTTTGAGTACACCTTTGAGACCACATTAGGCCCAATTTTTGTGGTGTCGCCTGACCTCACCGACGTGCTGAGCCTGGGCAGCCAGGTCGGTCTCACCTTGGCGGACCATGGGGTGTCGGTGGTGGCAGCAGTATAACCTAAATTGCTATCTATTTCGTAACTAATAGATCAATAGATAAAAGGCCTAGAGGCCAAAAAGCTTCAAACCCTCGGTGGCTGGGAAAACTACCAAGCAATGGTTGCCAAACCAGCTTAGATCCTCCAGCGGGTTAGAAGAGACGACCCAGACGCGCATCGAAGTATTCAGTTTCAAAGAAAACTTCGCCTGCCTGCTGACGGCTGCAATGCGGCCTGGCACAGTGCGCCGCGAAGTTGGGGCATCAAGCCATTAAAAAAGGCGTCGATTGTGTGTGGCAGCGAACTGAATCCACGGCGCATGGCAGACAACACTAGCCCATGTATGCGCAACACCCGAAATCACCAAGGTCTCTCCCGCGAGTTCATCAGCGAGGACGCATCCAACTGCTGGTTGTTGGTGCACTGACAAGAGCGGTTCAAAGAGTTCTGCCGCGGTTTGGCAAGAAAAAGATACACCCAACAGGTGCAGAGGCTGATGAAGAGATGGTGATGCATTCGCCATGCCTCTGAAATTCGACTCCCTCGTTGGAAGCCTCCCGAAAACCTCACGAAAGTCCACATGAAATCAGCGCTTTTCCTAGCTCGTCATCTCACTCTGGCGGCGGTAGCTACCTTGATATCTACCTCTGATGCGTTGGCAGCAGGGCCGAACACTTCAAACCAGGCGCAAGCCAATTACGTTCACGAGATGGCGGTTTGCAACAACGGCCAATCCAATCAGAACCTTGACACCTGCCGGCGGGAAGCAGGGGCCGCATTGGCTGAAGCGAGACGTGGCCAATTGAGCGACGTACCCGATCAGTATCTATCGAACGCGCTGCGGCGCTGCGAGTCGCACGCAGGTGACGATCGTCAGGCTTGCGAAGCGCGGATCCTTGCCCAGGGCGACATCACCAGCGGCGCCCAATCCGGGGGCATCTTGCGCAAAAGTGTGACGGTGAAACCGGCGCAATAGCGCCATGGCAGCAGCGGCCCAGTCGGCACAAAGTTGAAGATCAAGTCCGAAACCTACAAGGTCAAGGAAGGCGAAAAAGTCGACCTTGAAAAGTGGCCAACACGGGTCACACCGGCCAGCAAATCGCGCCTCGCCTATGAAGAGCGCCTGGCCAAACAGGTGGCAGAACTCAGCAAACTGCAACAACTGCAATACGCTGCAAACCAACATGCGGTCTTGTTGATTTTTCAGGCCATGGATGCGGCCGGAAAGGATGGCGCCATCAAGCATGTGATGTCAGGCGTCAATCCACAAGGATGCCAGGTGTTCAGTTTTCAGCATCCAAGCGCCGGGGAACTGGACCATGACTTTTTATGGCGCACCACCCAGTGCCTGCCAGAGCGTGGGCGAATTGGCATCTTTAACCGCTCCTATTACGAAGAAGTCTTGATCGTCAGGGTGCATCCCAAAATCCTAAGGGCGCAGGGTTTACCAGATGAAGTGCGTGACGAAAAGACGATCTGGAATAAACGCTACCAATCCATCGTTGCTCTTGAGAACCATCTCCATCAAAATGGAACAAGGATTGTCAAATTCTTCCTTCACTTGTCAAAGCAAGAGCAGCGCAAGCGTTTTGTTGCTCGCATTGATGACCCCGAAAAGAACTGGAAATTCAGTTCTGCCGACATCGAAGAACGCAACTGCTGGCCAAAGTACATGCGGGCCTATGAAGCATGCCTGAGCGCCACAAGTACCCAGACTGCCCCTTGGTACGTGGTGCCAGCGGATGACAAAGAAAATGCCCACCTGATCATCTCCAACATCGTGCTTGATACCTTGCGCTCACTCCATATGAAGTACCCAAAGGCCAACGCCACGCACCGGCAGGAGTTGATTTCAATCCGTAAGCGATTGATGCAGGACACGCTCGGGTAGGGCTTAACAATGGTTTTGGTATTTCTCGAGGGTGGCCAACCAATCCAGCCAACTTGATCACCAAATTGGCACGAGTCGGGCCAATGGCACTTTGGTGTTTCACCTAACAGACAGATGTCGCATAAGCTTTGATCATCTTGTACCTGGCAACCCCTCCCTATTGGATCGAGTCGATTGCTGGTGAATGGAGATTGGCGTGAAGACAGGTTGTAGGGAAAACAGATTTGGACTCTTGGCCATTGGGTTCGCATTGTTGCTAAGTGCGTGTGCCAACAATCAGCTACAGGCAAAAACCCAGCAAAACATCCCGACGACACAGGTTTTGATGATCGACCTTCGGACCGAGGACCTGCGAAAGGGGGGCGTCGCATTTATTACGCCGTCGTCGATCACTGGACAAGAAGAAGACAGGCAAGCTTTGGCGCTTGCCTTTACCGAAGTTTTGCAGACTTTGCGCCCGGATTTGACTGTCATCGCTTTGCCGCAAACACTCAGTGCGGTCAATCGTCATGGGCTCACCCGTGAATATCGGCAAATGTTCGAGGACTACCGTTTGACTGGCATCTTTGACCGGGAGATTCTCGAGCAAGTGGCTAAGGTAACCAGAGTGCGCTATTTGGCCCAACTCAAACTTGGTGCGTTCCGGCAGGAGTCGAAGAGCCGATTTGGCCTGCTTGGGCTGCGCGTGTTGGAGACCAAGACCAGCACAATTCGACTGTTCCTCCAAATCTGGGACACCCAGGATGGTTCGGTCGCCTGGGAAGGCGCGCAGGAATCAACCGTGTCGCATGAATCGTTGGCTGAGGAATATGTGTCGATGAAAAGCATTGTTCAGGAATCGGCACGTGATCTGGTGGCGCACTTGCCGTAGCCGAGCGGCCGCTGGGAGAACCACAAAACATGCGTGACCAGCGTCTCAAAATTGCAACTGAGTTCAGGCCATTGACCAAGGTGAGGCCGTCTGCATCAGACCACCAAGTCAACAAGAGGTCGTTTAGATGTGACGTGATGGGTGATTGACTTACGCCATGGACCAGGCGTTTCAGCGGTTTTCTTTAACGACCCGGATGGTGAGCTTGGCCGGGAGGCTTTGTCCACTGCGACCCGTTACCGTCAATTGCACGACGTAGTCTCCTTCTGGCAGTTTTGAAGACACTCTGACAATAGGCCCATGTTTGTTCAAGGGCGCATTGGGTTTGAGCGACTTCATGGGGCGTATTCATCCTTGCACGAGCGTCCAACTCCAAACCTTGACCACACCGCCAATATCGCTGGACCGATCTCCGGTCAGCTGAAACGATTTTCCAAAGGGCACGCGCACCACTGGGTCGGAAATGCGTTGACCAGCCGGACCGATCAAGTCAATAACTGCAGTGGGCCGTTCCAAATCCTGCACGATGACGGTGAGACTGGCACCGTCTGACATGTTGCCAGAATCATCGCTCACTTGGAGTTGAAACACATGCTTGCCCGGTTTGAGTGGGGTGCCAACCGAGGCAAGCACATCCAACAAGGGCTCATCAGACTTGACGGTGGTGTCGATTCCTGGAACAAGTTTGGCCATGGAAAGGCTCCTGGTTAGGGTTACGGGAAAACTCATCAAGCGACGCAGACGGCGCTAACCTCAGTTGGGCCGCGCTTATGGATTGCATCGTGCATTTCACGCTTTGGACAACAAAAACCACAAGATACAACACGCCTGAATTTCGCGGCCAAAGCACCAAGCATTGGATACCATTGCATCCGGCGTTTCAGTCATGTGATGGCGAAAGTGCAAAGTGGCGAAATTTTGTCTATCGATCCACCTGAGCTTCACCGAAACTACATGATGAGGCCTTGCTGTGGGTTTGCCAAAGTCGCGAGCCAAGGACAAGGTTGATAGTCGATTGGAAAACCAGGTAACCGCGAAGGAGCAGCCATCATGGCTTCAGGCAAACAGCAGAAAACATCATCATCCACAGTTCCCGTTCTTGGCCTACGCGCCATGCTCAATCTTTTGATTGGCGTAGGTATTGCCGCAGCGTTGTTTATCGGTGGCCTCTCATACTGGGGTAGCCGCGCCAGTGGCGAGGATGCGACTCAAACCTTCGTGGCCAAGGATGTGACGGCAGATATTCTTCCGCCACCCATGTATCTGATTGAAATGCGCCTGATTCTTTCGCAAGCCATCGAAGGAACGCTGTCGATTGATCAAGCCAAGACCGAAGTCAAGCGTGTTCAAGGGGAATACCAAGCAAGGGTTGAATTCTGGCGCACCCATCCACCCTATGGTCTGGAAGCCAAGTTGCTGGGCGCCCAGCACACACAGGCGACTGCTTTCATGGCGGAAGCTGCCAAAGTGATTGATTCGCTGGCTGCCGGTGAAAGCCCCGCCAAGATTCAGGCGGCGCTGAAATCAGCCCACCAGACTTACCTGTTGCATCGCGCTGAGGTGGATGCCACCGTTAAAGGGTCAGTGGCCTTTGCTGACAAGTCAATAGCCCACTACGGGGAAAATGTCGGCGCTGTTCATTGGTTCCAAGGCGTCGGCCTTGCCTTGGCCTCGGCCTTGTTGATTGGTATTGGCTTGTGGATACGGCGTGCGATTTGGGCCGAGGTGGGAGGCGAACCCACCGCAGCCGCAGCCATAGCTCGGGCAGCTGCTTTGGGAGACTTGTCAACACACATCACGGTTCCACCCGGCGCAGAGCAAAGCATCATGGCCGCGCTGGCCAGCATGCAAACCAACTTGTCAGGCGTCGTTGCACATGTCCGACAGAATTGTGAGTCTGTGGCGACAGCGAGTTCCGAAATCTCCCAAGGCAACCANNAAACGGCAGCCAGCATGGAAGAGCTCAGCTCCACCGTGCGCCAGAACGCCGACAACGCCGCACAAGCCAACCAACTGGCCATGAGCGCCAGCACCGTCGCCATCCAGGGCGGTGAAGTTGTCGCCCAAGTGGTGGACACCATGA
>DFWT01000225.1 GCA_002381045.1 Rhodoferax sp. UBA4127 | reverse complement strand
AAGTGCATCGTGGGCAGATTTTTAGCCTGTGCATGCCATTGTGTGATGCGGTGCGCTTCTGCATCAAACAGTTCGAAATGCTTTTTTGTGATTTTTGTCACCGCCACCGCCATGGGAGAGTCAACGAAGATGTTGAGGTGGCTCAGGCGGCCCTGCTCAGTGAGCTGATGCAGGTGGTAGATGAGCTCTTGCGTGCGCCCCACCGCGAAAGCCGGAACAATCACATTGCCCCGGCGTTTGTACAAGGTGTGTTCAACGATGTCGGCCAGTTCCGACAGCGTGGTGGGTAAGTCCTTGTGATTGCGGTCGCCATAGGTGGACTCAATCAGCAGCACATCAGCTTCTTCAATGCGTGTGGGATCTTTGAGGATGGGGCGCCCCGGTTGGCCCAAGTCGCCCGACGCCACCAGTTTGCGGGTGACACCGTCTTCAGTTACCCATATTTCGATGATGGCTGAGCCCAGAATGTGCCCGGCATCACGAAAGCAGCACGCAACCGATGCATGTGGTGCGAAGCGCTCGTCGTAGTCAACCGGACGGACTTGTTCGAGGCAGTTCCTTGCATCCTGCACGGTGTAGATCGGCGAGAGTGCATCTGGCCTGTGCCGCCGTTGCGCACGGTCGGCATCCATTTCTTGAATGTGCCCACTGTCGGGCAGCATCACGCCCAGCAGGTCGGTTGTGGCACGGGTGGTGTAGACGGGGCCACCAAAGCCGTTCAGCACCAGTTTTGGCAGCAAACCACTGTGGTCAATATGGGCATGGGTGAGCAGCACAAAGTCGATCGCACGCGGATCAAAATCAAACGGTTTGTGGTTTCGCGCCGGGGCCTCCCGCCCGCCTTGCACCATGCCGCAGTCGATCAGAAAGCGGCACTGATCGGTCTCGACCAAATAACAGGAGCCTGTCACTTCGCGTGCTGCGCCCATAAAGCTAAGTTTCATCGTATTCCCCTTGTAGTTCACCGTAAAAAATCACTTCGGCACGGCGCGCCGTCATGGCGCTGCACCTTTGGCGCCGACGGTGGGGCGGGCCGAGGCATCATTGCTGTTGTAGAAATGCGCCACGAAAGACTTCTGAAACTCGTTATGGCAGTTGTCGCAACTCTCTTGGAGTTTTCGAAACATCAGCATGGCGCCATGACCGTCGTTGGACTTTGCTGCCTTACCCACGGCTTGCGCATGTTCGTAAATTGACCCGTCGTAGGCTTTGTACTTGCCTATGTGAGTGCCAACGAAGCCCATGATGCGCATTTTTTCAATGAATGGCGGCTGGGGATGATCAGCAATGCGTGGCGCGATTTTTTCTACCAATGGCCAGTCTTCCCGCGCAATACCATCGGCCATGAGGTGCATGTTTTTCTCCAGGTCTTGCATGATTTTGCGCAGGGCAAGTGGCTCGGGCAAGGCGATGTCATTGGCCTGTGCCGTGGTGGCGAGGCCTGCCAGCAGTGCGCCGATCATGCTGACTGCAAAGGCGGTTGCGAAGTATCGTTTGTGGTTCATGTCTCAGTCGATTCCCCGACCTTCACCCGCCTCTTCGTGGGTGACGCCGTCGCGAATGTGGTAAATCCGCTTGAAGGTGGGAATGATTTTTTCGTCGTGGGTGACGACGATGATGGCGGTGTCGAACTGCTTGGCCATCTGATTAAGGATGCGGATCACTGCCAGGGCGCGTTCACTATCCAGCGGCGCAGTAGGTTCATCTGCCAGGATCACCGGGGGTCGATTGACCAGGCCGCGGGCGATCGCAACCCGCTGTTGTTCGCCGCCGGAAAGCTGTGATGGCATGGCTTTGGCACGGTGCTGTACATCCAGTGCGGTCAACAACGCCAGCGCCTTTTTGCGGGCCTCAGCGTTGGGAATGCCCGCCAACATAGGTAGCAGGGCGACGTTGTCGGTTACATCCAGGAATGGGATCAGGTAAGGGGCCTGGAAGACAAATCCAATTTTGTCGCGCCGCAAGGCGCGCAAGTCGGGGATTTTCCAGCCGTTGTCGTAGATCACGTCCTTGCCCAAAACCATGCGCCCGGATGTTGGCTCAATGATCGCGCCCAGGCATTTGAGCAGTGTGCTTTTGCCAGAGCCAGAAGGACCGACTAGTCCCACGACCTCACCGGGTGCGACGACCATGTTCACACCCTTGAGCGCGTCCACAGCCATGTCGCCCTGGCCGTAGCGTTTTTTTAGTCCTTCGATGCGGATGCCGCGTGCAGAAGAATCTGAATGTTGTTTATCCACCGATGGCCTCCGCAGGGTCAACTTTGAGCGCAGCGCGAATCGCCAGCACACTGGCAAGCACACAAATTACCACCACCGCCACGAAGCCGCGAATGGCATCACCAGACTCCAGCAGCACGTATTTCGGAAAGACTGGAGCCCAGAATGTGGCTGAAATTTTGCCGACCACAAATCCGATCAATCCCAAGGCCACTGCCTGTTGAAGAATCATGCCGGCAATGGTGCGGTTGGTGGTGCCGATGAGCTTGAGCACGGCGATCTCCCGGATCTTGCCCATGGTCAGGGTGTAGATGATGAAGGCGACGATGGCGGCGCTGACAATCGCCAGAATCACCAGGAACATGGCAATCTGCTTGGCCGCAGTGGCAATCAATTTTTCAATCAAAATGCCTTGCATCTGCACTCGTGTGTACACGCTCAGGTGCTTCCAGCGCCTGATGGGTTCTGCCACAGCCTCTGGATCCGTGCCGGGCTCAACCTGCACCAACACGGCGTTGACGGAGGTGTTGGTACTTTGCGAAGCGATCACCGCATCAAGCAATCCGGGCACGCCGGGTCGGTTGAGTGCAGGGCTTTGCACTGTGCGGGCGCGCTGCGCTCGAATCGCATCGTTGTCTTTGAGAAACTGGGCCTCTTGTGCGTCTTTCAGCGGGATGAACACCATCGGGTCACCGCCTGAAGACACCATGCGGCGGGTCAACCCCACCACGGTGTACTCATTGCGCCGAATCCTGATGCGCTCGCCCAAGGCGAAACCGCTGGCAATGTCGGCCACTGCCTCGTAGTGGCCACGGGTAAGGCGCCGACCCTCTACAAGATACCCGGGTTGCCCTGGATGACCTGCGCCGTCCGGTGGGATGCCCACCACCATGGCACGCACATCCCTTGCTTTGCCGTCGCCGAGTTGACTCACCTGCATGGTCAGGTAGGTGACGTTGGCAACGCGCGCCACACCCGACATGCCCAAAATGCTGCGGTAAGTGTCGTCGTAGATGCTTGATGATTCGGCATAGGGGCCTTGTGTGTCCTTTTGAACCACCCATAAATCAGCACCGCTGTTGTCAAGCAGCACATTGGCATCGTCCACCATACCGCGGTACACGCCGGCCATGGTGAGTGTCACGCCGATCAGCAATCCGAGTCCGATGCCCGTGAACACAAACTTGCCCCAGGCATGCAGAATGTCGCGTCCGGCCAGGCTGATCATGACGACTTGCCCACGATGCGGTCCACCACCTTGATGCGGCTGTTGGCGTCCAGTGCCTTGTAGCTGTACACCACAATTTGTTCGCCACCGTTGAGGCCTTGAAGAATCTGAACTCGTCCTTCGAGGTCGGTTGCGCCGGTTTTGATCGGTGCAAAACGCAAACTGCCGTCCTCAACCACCCAAACACCGAGACGTCCATCCACGCGTTGTACGCTGGCGTTGGGTACGACTGGCATCGACTTTTGTGCCGCCAGTGCCACAGTGACTTCAGCCAATTCACCAATGGGCGGCAGTATCTGTGGCGTTTGCGTGAACCTCACCTTGGCCAGGATTTCTTCGGTGACGGCATCGGCATGAGGTTCGATGCGAAAAACCCGGCCAGGTAGCATTTCACCGGCACGCGACCGCAAGACGATTTGCGCCGGTAACTGTGGACTTAGTCCCTGCGCACGCTGTTGATCGAAGCGCACGCTGATCCAGATGCTGCTGGGTTCTACCACTTCAACTACTGCTTGACCGGCCACGACTGTGGTGCCCGGATCGGCGTCGCGCCGGGTGACCATGCTGTCCACGGGCGACACCAGGCGCAGATTGGCGCGCTGACGCATCAGTCCGTCGCGGTCTGCCTTTGCGCGGATCAGCTCCTGGCGTGATGCATCTAGGTTAGCGTGGGCGGCGGACAAGGCAGCCTGTGCAATTTCCAACTCTTGACGTTTCCCTTGGGCGCCTTCCTCACTCACGGAGCGGGCGCTCAGCAGTTGGTCGTAACGTTTAGCCTGAGTTTCGGCGAAGGCCTTGCGGGCACTGACTTCCTGTATCTGTGCGGTCACTGCCAACACCGTGGCTTCAGCCCGTTTTAAGGGGTCGTCTCAGAAAACGGAAAATAAAGCACGCTAAGCCGGTGGCAGCGGTCGCAATGGCCTGAACTTCCCCGCACCGACTTTGGCGCTGCTGCGCCATAGGTAATCGCCGGTCAGGTTGATGTGCTCCCACCCCAGCGGCGACAGATATTGCAACAACGTGTCGTCCAGCGCCTTGCCGTGGCCACGCAAAGCACTGGTGACACGCTCCAGATAGACCGTGTTCCATAGCACGATGGCCGCCGTCACCAGGTTGAGGCCGCTGGCCCGGTAGCGCTGCTGCTCGAAGCTGCGGTCGCGGATTTCCCCCAGGCGGTTGAAGAACACGGCGCGGGCCAGCGCGTTGCGCGCCTCGCCTTTGTTCAGCCCGGCATGCACGCGGCGGCGC
>DFWT01000198.1 GCA_002381045.1 Rhodoferax sp. UBA4127 | reverse complement strand
TGTTGACCACCGCATCCACATGGCCCATGTGCGCCAGCACCGCTGGTAACAGTCGGCGCACTGCCTCTTCATCGTCTAAATCAGCATGAAAAGCGGCTGCACCGCCCGTAGAACGTGCGCAAGCAGCTACTAAAACAATAGCAAACAACACATCCATCCCTACCGTGGTCTTTGCCGGGCACACCGATGTGGTTCCCACCGGCCCCTTGAACCACTGGGACAGCGACCCGTTTACACCCACGGTGCGAGATGGCAAGCTCTACGGGCGTGGTGCCGCTGACATGAAAACCTCACTGGCCGCTTTTGTGGTGGCCACCGAAGCCTTTCTGGCAGCCCACCCCGACACGCCCTTGAGCATCGGTTTTTTATTGACCAGTGACGAAGAAGGCCCCGCGCTGGATGGCACGGTCAAGGTTTGCGAATGGCTCACCGCCCAAGGCGAAAAACTCGATTACTGCATCGTCGGTGAACCCACCTCGGTCAAAGCCACGGGTGACATGATCAAGAATGGCCGCCGTGGCAGTCTGGGGGGCAAGCTGACTGTGAAGGGAAAGCAGGGCCACATTGCCTATCCGCATTTGGCCAAGAACCCCATCCACCTGCTGGCACCTGCTTTGGCCGAGTTGACCACGGTGACTTGGGACAAGGGCAACACCTTTTTTCCACCCACCTCCTGGCAGGTCAGTAACATCCACGGGGGCACCGGTGCCAGTAATGTGATTCCAGGCACGGTGGTGGTGGACTTCAATTTCAGGTTTTCCACGGAGTCCACGCCGGAGTCACTCCAGCAACGCCTGCAAGCCGTGCTCGACCGCCATGAATTGGCCTATGACCTGACCTGGACGCTAAGCGGCTCGCCATTCCTGACCACGCCCGGCACCCTGGTGGATGCGGTGGTGGCGGCCATTCAAACCGAGGTCGGCATCGCCCCCGAGCTATCGACCACCGGTGGCACCAGTGACGGCCGCTTCATTGCCAAAATTTGCCCACAAGTTATAGAGTTTGGCCCGCCAAATGCCAGCATTCACCAGATCAATGAGCACATTGCCCTCGCAGACATCGAGCCCTTGACCCGCATTTACCAGCGTGTACTGGAAAACTTGCACCACCAGGTACTGGCATGACCACTTCCAAAAAGACCGCTCCCCCACTGACCTTGGCCGACTGCGTCAGTCAGGTCGCTGCCCAACTGCCAGACGCTGGTGTGGCCTTTGGGCAAGGCACGACCAACGCCTTTGATGATGCGGCCTGGCTGGTGCTGTGGAAACTGGGTCTGCCGCTGGACACACCCTTGACCGATGCGGCTGAAACCCTTCAGCTTGGCGCCTCTGACACCTCGGTGCAGCCTTTGGAGGGCAGCCAAACGCCCGAAAGAAATCGGCTTTTAACCCAGGAAGAACAAGCGGGTATAGCGACGCTAATCAGAGCACGCATAGACACCCGCACGCCTGCTGCTTACCTCACTCGTGAGGCCTGGCTGCAAGGTGTGGCGTTTTATGTGGATGAGCGCACCATCGTGCCCCGTTCGCTGATTGCCGAGGTTCTAGTCGAAGGCGCGCTGGACTACTGGCTCAGTGAAGACACACACCGAGTGCTGGACCTGTGCACGGGCAACGGCAGCCTGGCCATCATTGCCGCCATGACTTACCCTGACGTACTGGTCCAAGCTTCCGACATCAGCCCCGAGGCGTTGGAGGTGGCCCGCATCAACGTCGAGCGCCACGGTTTGCATGCGCGTGTGACCCTGCGTGAGTGCAGCGGCCTACCCAAAAGTGGTACCCACTACGACCTTATTCTGTGCAACCCACCGTATGTCAATGCACAGAGCATGGCCACCCTGCCCCCGGAATTTTTAGCCGAACCCCAGCTGGCTCTGGATGGCAACAGCCACGGCGGACAGGACGGCATGGACTTCATTCGCCAACTTCTGACAGAAGCCCCTGCCTGCATGAGTGCTGAAGCCATTCTGGTGCTTGAGGTGGGTCACGAGCGAGCCCATTTCGATGCCGCAATCCCTGGCCTTGAAGTCTATTGGCTGGCCACCAGCGCCGGCGAAGACCAGGTGCTTCTGGTCACCCGCGAGGCGCTTGCTTCATTCCATTCACTTAAGAACGCTTAGCTTTTGATCACCCTAAAAAATGTCACCCTGCGCCGCGGCGCCAAAGTATTGCTGGACGGTGCCACCGTCACCCTGAATCCTGGTGAAAAAGCGGGCCTGGTTGGGCGCAATGGTGCTGGCAAATCCTCCTTGTTTGCGCTTTTCAATGGCAACCTCCATGAAGACGCGGGCGAGTACTACATTCCCACCCAATGGCGCATGGGCCAGGTCGCCCAGGACATGCCCGAGACCGAGCAAAGCGCCACCGACTTTGTGGTCGATGGCGACACCACCCTGCTGGCAGCACAGCAAGAGGTCACAGCGTCCGAAGCCACCGACGACTACGACCGCATGGCCCACGCCTACATGGCATTGCAGGATGCCGGCGCGCACGACGCTCCCGCACGCGCGCAGGCGCTTATTTTGGGTCTGGGCTTTAAAACCACTGAACTCACCAACCCGGTGAACAGCTTCTCAGGCGGTTGGCGCATGCGATTGCAACTGGCCCGTGCTTTGATGTGCCCGAGTGACCTGCTGCTGCTGGACGAACCCACCAACCACCTGGACCTGGATGCATTGGTATGGCTGGAGGCCTGGCTCAAAAAGTACGAAGGCACGATGATCGTCATCAGCCACGACCGCGAGTTTCTCGACGCCGTGACCGACGTGACGATGCACATCGACCACGCCCAGCTCACGCGCTACGGCGGCAACTACANNCCAGCAAGGCCAAGCAGGCGCAAAGCCGTGTCAAAGCCCTGGACCGCATGGAAAAGATTGCGCCGCTGCTGTCAGAGGCCGACTTCACCTTTGAATTCAAGGAACCGGCCAACCTGCCAAACCCCATGTTATCGATGAGTGGCGTGAGTTTTGGCTACCCACCGCCAGTAGATGCACCTGAAGGCACCCCGCCCACCATCATCGTGCGCAACGTCAGCAAATCGGTGTTGGCCGGGCAGCGCATTGGAATCCTGGGCGCCAATGGGCAAGGTAAATCGACAGTGGTGAAAACCATCGCCCGTGATCTGGCAGCCATTGGCGGTGAGATCACCGAAGGCAAGGGCCTCAACATCGGTTATTTCGCCCAGCAAGAGCTGGACGTGCTGCGCCCCAGTGATACGCCTTTGGAGCACATGATCCGGCTGGTCAAAGACATGACAGCGGCCGGCAAGATCGCAGGCCAACAAACGCGCGAGCAAGATTTGCGCAGTTTCCTTGGCACCTTCAACTTCAGCGGCGACATGGTCAAGCAGGCCGTGGGCAGCATGAGCGGCGGCGAAAAAGCCCGCCTGGTACTGTGCATGATGGTCTGGCAGCGCCCCAACCTGCTGCTGATGGACGAGCCCACCAACCACCTCGACCTGGCTACCCGCGAAGCACTGGCCATGGCGCTCAACGAATTTGAGGGCACCTTGATGTTGGTCAGCCACGACCGTGCACTGCTGCGAAGTGTGTGTGACGAATTCTGGATGGTGTCCCGCGGTGGCATCGAGCCCTTTGACGGTGACCTGGACGACTACCAGCGTTACCTACTTGACGAAGCCAAGCGCCAGCGTGAAGCCATCAAAGAAGCCAGCAGCGCCGCTGCCAAGGCCGAACGCAAGGCAGAAGCCGAAGCCACGGCCGCCGCAGCCAAAGTCAAACACAAGCCTGCACCCACTGGCTCACTCAAACGTAAGCTGCAAGATGTAGAGGCCCGCATGACGGTGCTCAACACCGAAGGCGCTGCGCTTGAAGGCCACCTAAGCCAGTCGCCTCCCCCTTCTGACTTTGCCAATTTGGGTAAACGGCTCAAGGCGGTGAATGAAGAACTGCAAGCACTTGAAGAGCAGTGGCTTGACCTGTCGCAACAAATTGAATCAGCAACCGCCTGAGAATAGGCGAGTAAACAGGGGAAAAACATGATTTTGGTGACCGGCGGCGCGGGTTTCATTGGCGCGAATTTCGTTTTGGATTGGCTGGCGCAGTGCAACGAGCCCGTCATTACCCTAGACAAACTCACCTACGCCGGCAACCCCGAAAACCTCAAAAGTCTGCAGGGCGACGCGCGTCATACGCTGGTGCAGGGCGACATCGGTGACGCGGCCCTGGTTGACAAACTGTTGGCTGAACACCAACCCCGTGCCGTGGTCAATTTTGCAGCCGAAAGCCATGTGGACCGCTCCATCCACGGCCCCGGTGAATTCATCCAAACCAACATCGTCGGCACCTTCCATTTGCTCGAATCGGTACGTGGCTACTGGATGGCGCTTCCCGCAGATCAAAAAGCGTCCTTCCGCTTCTTGCATGTGTCCACCGACGAGGTGTATGGCAGCCTGGCCAAGGACGACCCGGCCTTCACCGAATCCAACCACATCGAACCCAACAGCCCCTACAGCGCAAGCAAGGCCGCCAGCGACCATCTGGTGCGCGCCTNNACCACCAACTGCAGCAACAACTACGGCCCCTACCACTTCCCTGAAAAGCTCATTCCACTGCTCATCGTCAATTCGCTGGCTGGCAAACCCCTGCCGGTGTATGGCGACGGCCAGCAGATTCGTGACTGGCTGTACGTTAAAGACCACTGCAGCGCCATCCGACGCGTATTGGAAGCCGGCCGTCTGGGTGAAACCTACAACGTGGGTGGCTGGAACGAAAAAG
>DFWT01000238.1 GCA_002381045.1 Rhodoferax sp. UBA4127 | reverse complement strand
CAGCGCCAACCTTGATCACGGCCACACCGCCAGCCAACTTGGCCACGCGTTCTTGCAGTTTTTCACGGTCGTAGTCGCTGGTCGCTTCTTCGATTTGCACGCGCACTTGTTTCACGCGAGCTTCGATGTCCACAGCCGGGCCGGCACCGTCGATGATGATGGTGTTTTCTTTGCTCACTTCGATGCGCTTGGCAGAACCCAGGTCAGCCAAAGTGACTTTTTCCAGAGTCAGGCCGACTTCTTCTGCGATGACCTTGCCACCGGTCAGGATAGCGATGTCTTCCAGCATGGCTTTGCGACGGTCGCCAAAACCAGGAGCCTTGACAGCCACCACTTTCAGGATGCCACGGATGGTGTTCACCACCAAAGTAGCCAGGGCTTCGCCATCGACATCTTCAGCAATGATCAACAGCGGACGGCCGCTCTTGGCCACTTGCTCCAGGGTGGGCAGCAGGTCACGGATGTTGCTGATCTTCTTGTCGTACAACAGCACAAACGGGTTGTCCAGCAGCGCGGCTTGTTTTTCTGGGTTGTTGATGAAGTAAGGTGACAGGTAGCCACGGTCAAACTGCATGCCTTCAACGACTTCGAGTTCGCTGTCGAGAGACTTGCCGTCTTCCACAGTGATCACGCCTTCTTTGCCGACCTTGTCCATTGCATCAGCAATGATCTTGCCAATGGTTTCGTCCGAGTTGGCAGAGATGGAGCCAACTTGAGCGATTTCCTTGGAAGTGGTGGTGGCCTTGGAAGCCTTCTTCAACTCGCCGATCAACACGGTCACAGCCTTGTCGATACCGCGCTTCAGGTCCATTGGGTTCATGCCAGCGGCTACGTACTTCATGCCTTCGCGCACGATGGCTTGAGCCAGCACGGTGGCAGTAGTGGTGCCGTCGCCAGCGATGTCAGAGGTCTTGGACGCAACTTCCTTGACCATCTGCGCACCCATGTTTTGCAACTTGTCTTTGAGTTCGATTTCCTTGGCCACGGACACACCGTCCTTGGTCACGGTGGGAGCGCCGAAAGAGCGCTCCAGAACCACGTTACGGCCCTTGGGGCCCAGGGTCACTTTGACCGCGTTGGCCAAAATGTTCACGCCTTCAACCATGCGTGCGCGGGCTTCGCCGCCGAAAATTACGTCTTTTGCTGCCATGTTATGACTCCAGAAATTTCAAAAATGATTAACAAATACTCTTTGTCGAGAAAAGAATTGCGTAGCGAGCGGATGTCAGGCTAGGCGCACCGGGCGCAGCCACCGGAACGTACTTCTGTACGTGAGGATGGCGAGCACGGAGCAACGACGCATGGCATTCGCGCAGTAGCAATTACTTGTCGACAACGGCGAAGAGGTCGTCTTCTTTCATCACCAGCAACTCGTCGCCATCAACTTTGACGGTCTGGCCGCTGTACTTGCCGAACAAAACGCGGTCGCCAACCTTCACGCTCATCGCGCCCAGTTCACCCTTGTCGTTCTTCTTGCCGGGTCCCACAGCCAGCACTTCGCCTTGATCAGGCTTTTCAGCGGCGCTGTCAGGGATCACGATGCCNNTGTGGCTGGGTAATTTGCGGAGTTTTGGCAGTCACCGACTGGTGTTAGCACTCAACTCCAACGAGTGCTAATGATAAGTCCATTTGTCTGAATTTCAAGGGCGCGCACTGCAATTCCCTCTAATTTTCAGGGTGGTTGGTTGAACTTAACGCCAGTGGGAGCAACAACTGGGCAACTGTGAGCCGGTGGTTCTCCCGCGGTGCGTCTCCGCACAGACGCTTTGTGCAACCCGAGTGCATGATTCACGGGGGCGTCAGTTGCTCCACCTGGCAGCCCAACTCTATTTAACATCCCGCTATCACGCATTGAAAGGAAATCGCCATGTCCCACCCATCTACTCGCCGCCGTTTCATTGAAATCATGCCGTTCGTTGGCGCTGGGTTTCTCGCTGCCTGCTCCCCCAAGGTGGAGACGCCCGCCCCGAGCGTTTCGGCTCCCCCGCCTCCGCCATCAGTAGCCGCTGCACCCGAGCCGACGCCAACTCCGGTGGCTGCACCCGCATCCCCAGCGCCCACTCAGGAAGTTGCCAAGTCCACCGCACCCGCGGTGTTGCCCATGCTGGACGAAAAGGCCGCGCAAGCGATGGCGCTGGGTTACGTCGCTGACGCCGCGCGGGCTGACAAGGCCAAGTATGCGGTGTGGGCGGCAGGACGCCAATGCAACGGGTGTGCGCTTTACCAAGGCAAAGCCGGCGATGTGGCTGGCCCCTGCCCGCTGTTTGCCGGCAAGCAGGTGGCTGCCAAAGGTTGGTGCATGTCCTGGGTCAAAAAGGCCTGAGCCTGGCCCACTCGAGCGCCGCGGCATTGACCGTGGGCGCACCTCGCAAACCGGTCCTGAGGCACACTCGGACCTTTGAACCTGTTTGTGAGTCCATGGCATGTTGTATTTGTCTCTGAAAGTCCTGCATCTGCTGGCTGTCGTCGTTTGGGTGGGCGGCATGGTCTTTGCCCACTTCTTTTTGCGTCCGGCAGTCGGTGCTTTGCCGCCTGATGCCAGGGTGAAGCTGATGCACGTGGTGCTCGGGCGTTTTTTTGCAGCGGTGCTGTGGGCGGCCGGACTCACCCTGGTGACCGGCATCTGGATGATTGGCCGCGTGGCCAAAGAGGTGGTTCAGTCCGGCGGGCATTTCAGCATGCCACTTGAATGGACCGTCATGGCCACGCTGGGTATTTTGATGATGCTGATTTTTGGGCACATTCGGTTTGTGCTTTACAAACGTCTGGCCCGCGCTGTGACAGCAGCCAACTGGCCGGCCGGGGCCGGCGCTTTGGGTCAAATTCGGCAGTGGGTGGTGGTGAACATGGGCATCGGTGTGGGAATCATCGTGGTGTTGCGCTTTGGCCTGTCGTTTTAAACGCGCATGAATCCAGACGCCAAGCACCTGTGGCATGCGCCGCCTTGGGCGTTGGCGGTGCTGCTAGCCACGCTGGGCATGCTCGGGCCGTTTTCGATTGACACCTACATCCCGGCGTTTGATGGCATTGCCAAGTCTCTGGATGCCAACCCGCTGCAGATGCAGCAAACCTTGTCGGCTTACCTGTTTGGTTTTGCGCTGATGAGCCTGTTTCATGGCGCACTGTCCGACAGCCTGGGGCGTCGACCTGTGGTGCTGTGGGGTCTGGCGGCATTCACATTTGCGTCGATGGGGTGTGCGCTTTCGCAAAGCATTGGCCAATTGATTTTTTTCCGCGCAGTGCAAGGCTTGACCACCGGCGCCGGCATTGTGGTTTCGCGCGCGGTGGTGCGAGACATGTTTCCCCCAGCAGCCGCGCAAAAAGTGATGAGTCAGATCACGATTTATTTTGGCGTGGCGCCCGCAGTGGCGCCCATGATTGGGGGTGTGTTGTTTGCGCACCTGGGCTGGCACAGCGTGTTCTGGTTTTTAACGGCGGTAGGGGTGGTGCTGTGGGCAGCCAATTACCGGCTGCTGCCCGAAACCTTGCATGTGTCGCATCGCCAACCACTCAAGGTCAGCAACCTGATGCAGGGTTACTGGAAACTGGGGCTGGACCCGCGTTTTTTGTTTCTGGCTCTGGCCAGCGGCATCCCGTTTAACGGCATGTTTTTGTACGTGTTGTCTGCGCCAGTATTTCTGGGAGAGCACTTGGCTCTGGCGCCAACGCAATTTTTCTGGTTTTTTGTTCTGACCATCAGCGGGATCATGGCCGGCGCCTATGTCAGTGGCCGCATGGCGGGCAAGGTGACGCCCAAGCGGCAAATTCGCTACGGCTTCTTGATCATGCTCGGCATTGCGTTGGTGAATGTGCTGGCCAATGCGCTGTTCAAAGCGAATGTGGTCTGGGCCATGTTGCCAGTGGCTATCTTTGCTTTTGGCTGGGCCATGATGGTGCCGGTGATCACACTCTTGGTGCTGGACCTGCACCCGGATCGGCGCGGTATGGCGTCTAGTCTGCAAGCCTTTATCGGTTCGAGCGCCAATGGCGTGGTGGCTGGGGTGATTACGCCGCTGGTGATGCATTCCACTTTTGCTTTGGCATGTGCCTCGCTGGCTATGCTGTGTGTGGGACTGTCGTCTTGGTTATGGTTGCACCGGCGTTGGCCGGATATTGGCCGGGCGATTGAGCATCCTGCCATTTGACAGTTCAATTGATTCGTTGACCCGCAACTTACCGCGCAACGTCGCTCTCCAGCAGTAACCGGACATAACGCGAGTAGGGGATGCCCCTCGCCTTTGCCTTGACCTTCAAAGCATCCAGCAAGTTTTGAGGGATTCGCATATTCAGCGCAGCTGCTTTGGGTTCAAACTCAAATTTCGTCGGCTTGAAACCAGACAGGTCGTAACTTGAAAGATCTGCGGTAGCCACGAATCGCTCTGCATCCACATCACTCGTGAGTGACGGCATGGGCTTAGTTTTGGTTTTCATAATGATCTATCTCCTTCTGGTGCATGTAGCGGGCACTGATGGGTCGAAGCAGGGTCTTGGTGTCAAACTTGCGCAACATGAAAACCAGAAAAACGTAGCGCCCCGCTTCCGTCTTTCCGATGCCTCTCATGCGTGGCTCATCCGAGTGAGGGTCTGGCATGACAGCAGGAGTTCCCAGCAGAACCTGCTCGATTTCTTGACGCGAAACACCATGCTTCCCGCACTTCGGCCAGTTGCCATCATCCCAGTCGAACCCCTGAATTTTCATGGCAATATGATATACGTTTGTCTACACAATTGCGCATACATCTTGAGTGCTGTGCTGTGCAGCTCAAACCGTCTTGATCAGCGAGGCTGCTGCACCAGATCAATTCGGCGCTGGGTTTCGGATGCAGCGGATGTATTGCCTGCAGTTTGCTGATGCTTCAACTGCACACCCAGCCAGGCAAGCAAGGGTCGGCGCCAACCCTGGTCTGATGCTGTTTTAACCGCTAGGCCAATATCAACGGGCGTGAGTCGCTCTCTTTGTAAGAGCGTACTGGCCGCAATCAGGCGTGACAAGGGGTCCTGGATTTGGCTCAAAGCACTGTTGGCTTGAGCGTCTTGCGAGTTGGTTGTCGAGGTCGGCTTGAGCATCGCGCTTGACTTTTCAACCTCTAGCGCTTGGGTCACCAGACTGCGATAAGCCACGGGCAACAAGGCTGGGTCAAGTCCACTCCAACGCCCGCTCAGAAACGTTGCATAGGCGCGCTCGGCGGGCAGCGCATCCACGGCCAAAGCCTCGTAGCCAGCGCAGGGCTGCAAGTCCAGACTGGCCACCTGTGCGGCGCAGCGTGCCAACTCAAGCCTTGCCATCAGGTCAGCGCGGCCAGTGCGGACTACTTCGGTTTTGGCGCGCGCAAGCTCAAACTCAGCCACCTTGGAGTTGCCGGTCAGGTAGGCGTTGGTGAAGCTGTTGAGCGCGGCAAAGGCGTTGTTCTGCCAGTCGGGTGTCGGTGGCTTGCTGGCGCAGGCTGACAAAAGCAGCGTGCCCAGTATGAACAGTGTCAGTAACAGCTTGTTCATGGCAGCTTGATCTCGGTGTCGCGGGCAAACGGCCACTTGCGGTTGATCTCGTCGGTGAGCTGGTTGATTTTGCGCAGGCTGGCATCCACCTCGGCGCGCAGCACACCCAAGTCGGTACTGGCCACTTTCACATTGGCACCCACCGCTTGCGCCTCGGCCAGCACGGCGTCGACATTCTTCAAGGTATTGCGGCTGTCATTGAGCACGGTTTTGAGTTCGTCCAGCGCGGCCTTGCTGCTGGTCAATGTGGCTTGTGTGCCGTCCATCACGCCGCCGCTGCCAAACACCCGTTGGTCGGCTTTAGCCAGCAGGGCATTGGTGCGCTCCAAGGCTTGCATGACTTTCTTAGCGTTGTCATCGTTGCCCAGCACACCGGTGAGTACACCGTAGCGGCCGTTCATGCGCTCGGTGGTGGACTTGATCTGGTTCAGGCTGGCGTTCAGGTTGGAATCAACGCCAGTCATGTTTTCCAGGTTTTCCAATAAGGCACGTGCCGAGGCCACCAGCCTTGGGATTTCGGCCGCGGTATCTCCGCGCAGCAAGCCGCGCTCAGCATTGGCGGGCAGGGGTGGGTCGGTCAGGATGCCGCTGAAAGCCTTGATGCGGGTGTCGCCCACCATGCCGCGCTCTAACGTAAAGATGCTGCTGGTGCGCAGCCACCGTGCATCCTTGACCGGCACGTCCACAATGATGCGCACCGCGCCGCTGTCGGCCAGTTCGATGCGGCGGACCCGGCCAATCGCAAAGCCGGAAAAGGTGAGGTCCATGCCGACACGCACACCTTCAGAATCGTCGGTAGTGAGCACCACAGTTTGGGTGGTCTCAAACACGCCGCGTGCCGTCATCACATACAGCACAAAACCCAGGATTAACACCGCCAGCAGGGCCAGCAACAGGCCAGCCTTGCGCTCCAGGCGAGCAACCGGTTCGGTGGATGAGGCGGGGTCGGTGGGGTTCATGGTGGTCACTAAACGTATTTGACCATCAGCGACGCGGCTTCCACCAGCAGCAAGATCACAAACAACCTTACCGCACCGGGCTGCATGCTGCTGTTGCTGGGCGGTGTTTGCAGGCTGGCCGCCATGGGCACCACCGCCACTGCAAAGCTGAACAGCAGGGTTTTGATCAAAAAGCCTAGGCTCACTGTCAAGTCAAACACTTGACCCACGGTGCGTGTAAAACCCTGCAAGCCCCAGGGCGACAAGCCGTACACGTTGAGGTAGGTAAGCACCAGCGCGATAGCGCAGCTGCTCATGGCCAGGGTCAGCACCGCCACCGCATCGGCCAGCACATGGGGCGCCAGTTCGGTATTCAGGCGCTGGGCTGAGAGTTGGCGCAGGTGGGTGATGTGTTCAAAGGCGGCCGGGTTTCTGGCGCCTGCGTTGTAGGCCAAGCCGCTGCGCAAAGCCACGAACATAGCCGCCGACAGCGGGATGAGTTCCAGCACCAGCACCCGCACCATCATTTGCAGTGCGTACTGCGACAGCCCATAACTGATGGCGGTGACCACCACGATGCGGATCAGCACCTGGCTCAGCAAGGCCGACAGGCTGGTGAACCAGGGCAGCACTTGCCAGGTGTTTACCACCATCAGGCGCGCCGTGGCGGTCCGAAAAGCCGGCGTGTAGGTGCTGGGGCTCAGGGCCAGTACCAGGATGCCGGCACCGAGTTGCAGCATGAAGCGCCAACTGCTGGCCTGGCGTTGCAGCACAGCCAACCAGTGGTTTGGCAGGTGGGTGGTCGCGGGCGTGGCGGGCATGCCTGAATGATACGGGCTTGGGCTCAGGCGCATTCAAATAACTGTTTATTTGTACAGTATTTTGGTGTTTAATCGGGATTTGAACGAAATCAACGTCATGAGTTTCCCTGCCAGTTTTTCAGCCAATTTTGCTGTCAATGCGCCTGTGTTGCGTGCCGTCAGCGCTGATTTGCCCGCAGTCAGCCGTGCGGCGCACGCGCTGGATTTTGGGCAGGCCGTTTGGCGCGCGGATGCCCTGGCTGCCAACACCCAGGCTGGCAGTGTGCTGTCCACAGGTCATGCGCCGCTGGACGCCGAGTTGCCCGGTGGTGGATGGCCAGTGGGCGCTTTGTGTGAAATTTTGCAAAGTCACAGCGCCCAGTCGGAGTGGCGGTTGCTGCTGCCCGCTTTGGTCGCGGCGCAGCAGGGTGCACATTTGCAGGAAGCGACAGAACGGCGTGGGTTGCCAAGCGTCACTGCAGCGACCGTGGTGCTGATCGGGCCACCGCATGTTCCGTTTGGTCCGGCGCTGGCGGCGCAGGGGCTGGCGGTGCAGCGCCTGGTGTGGGTCAAGGCGCAGACACCGGCCGAGCGTCTGTGGGCCGCTGAGCAGGCCTTGCGCTGTGAAGCTGTGGCAGCGGTGCTGGCCTGGTTGCCCCAAGTCCAGGCTGCGTCTTTGCGGCGCTTGCACTTGGCCGCACAAGAGCACAACAAGCTGCTGTTTGTGATGCGCCCGGCGCAGGCTCAGCGCGAGTCGTCGCCAGCCCCTTTGCGGCTGATGCTGATGGGCGCGCAGGCGGGTGGAAAAGTGGATGCACAAACAGAGGTTCAGACGATTGGTCAAGCGGATGCGCACACGGCTGCGTATGCGCCTGATGCACTGCATGTGCAGGTGCTCAAGCGCCGTGGCCCGCCCTTGGTCCAGTCGCTGGTGGTTCAACCGCATTCGCACACACACCATGGCGCACTGGATCGCTTTGCAGCCTGAGCTGGCAGATGCCAGGTCGGGGGGTGCGCAGCTTACCGACCCGGCTCAGGCACTGGGTTGGTGGGCCTTGCGCTACACCCCCAAAGTGGCGCGCTGCAATGATGTGTTACTGCTGGAGGTGGCCGCCAGCGCGCGTCTGTGGGGTGGTTTGACAGCATTGCTAGAACATGTCTTCACATCAAAAAAGCCTGTAGCCCTTATGAATTATGCGCAAGCAGCTACTTCATTCATAGCGACTGCACGTTTGTCTGTGGCGCCTGCCAAGCCGCATAGCGTGGTGCTTGAGGTGCCCGCAGAAGCCTTGCCGCTGCATACCCTGGCTGCAGCCCAGCCGCATTTGGAAACCTTCGCGCGGCTGGGCGTGGTCACTTGGGGCCAACTGCGCGCCTTGCCGCGTGCGGGTCTGAGCCGACGCTTTGGCGCTGGTTTGTTAAGTGCCCTGGACCAGGCCTATGGCGTGGGTCCTGACATCTACCCCTGGCTCACTTTGCCCGAGGTGTTTGATATGGCGCTGGAAATGCCGTCGCAGGTGGACAGCGCCCCAGCACTGCTGTTCGCTGCGCGCCGTTTGCTGGCCCAACTCAAAGTTTGGTTGCAGTTGCGCCATTTGGGGGTTCTGGGGCTGGAACTGATCTGGCAGATGGACGAGCGCCGCCACACCGCGCACCAAGGGGCGCTGCCGCTGCGCACCGCCCAGCCCACGCAGGATCTCAACCATCTGCAGCGTTTGCTGAGTGAACACTTGGCGCATGTGTGCCTGCCAGCCCCGGTGCACACCCTGCGCCTGCGCACGTTGGAGACACAGGTGCTTGGCAGTCAGAGTGGCAGTCTGGTGTGGGACACCCATCGCGAAGGGGATGATTTGGCGCAGATGCTGGAGCGCCTGAGCGCACGCTTAGGGCATGACCGGGTGCTGCAGCTGCAGCCTCGCATGGACCACCGGCCCGAGCAGATGCAGGAGTGGTTAAGCGCTACACAGTCTGTAGCTGTTGACGCAATGAATACAAGGGCTAGAGGTCAAAAATACTTAAAGAATAAAAAGCTACCTATGTACGCATCCCCATCCTGGGCGCAGGGCACAGCACCCACCTGGCTACTGGCAGAGCCCCTGAAGTTGGCCGTGGTCCAGCAGCACCCGCATTACCATGGACCACTGACATTGCTGACCGGCCCGCAGCGCCTGGAGGCCGGTTGGTGGGGCGGAGGTGAGCTGGCGCTGCGCGACTACTTTGTGGCGCGGGGTTCACTGGCGGTGTTGCTGTGGATATTCCGAGAGCGCTTGGCGCAACCGGGGAAAGCGTGCCCTGACAGGGTTGATTCTGGCAATGCTTTACCGGATGCACAGTGGTACTTGCATGGGCTCTTTGCCTGAATCCCACTTGGCCCAGGCAAACTGGCCCGCCTACGCCGAACTGCATTGCCGCAGCAGTTTCACGTTTGGTGTGGGCGCTTCCAACCCGGAAGAGTTGGTGGCGCGTGCCCATGCGCTGGGTTATGCGGCGTTGGCGATCACGGATGTCTGTTCGGTCTCCGGCGTGGTGCGCGCCCACGTCGAAGCACGCAAATTGGGCATGAAGTTGTTGCCTGGGGCCGAGTTCGTGGTGCCGCTTGAGGCCGTTTCTGTTGAGTTGCCATCCGAGTCACCGGGCATCCAAGTCGGTCACAAACAGGACAGTGACCAACCTCAACAAAACTTAACCGTGGTCGCTTTGCCGCATGACCTGACCGCTTGGGGCGATCTGTGCGAGTTCATTACCCAGGCTCGGCGCTGTGCACCCAAGGGGCAGTACCAGGTGCTTTGGAGCGATCTTGGGTGGCACAAGCTGCGCGGTTGTGAACTGTTGCTGATCTTGCCAGATGCTATTGAGTTAGAAGCTGCTAGCGCAATATCTATAAGGTTTAGAGCTCTATTTAGTATAAATGTCTGGTTAGGTGTGGTGCGGCTCCTAGGTGCGGGTGACGCGCTGCAGTTGCAACGCATGCAAGAAATTTCGCAGCGCAGCGGTGTGCCGCTGGTGGCCACCGGCGGGGTGCTGATGCACGTGCGTTCACGCAAACCCTTGCAGGATGTGCTCACCGCCGTGCGGCTGGGCAACCCGGTGGCCGAATGTGGCTTGGCGTTGCAGGCCAATGCTGAAGCCCATTTGCGCAGCCGTGATCGCCTCAGGCAGCTTTACCCGCCCGAGTTGCTGGCCAATACGGTGGTGGTGGCGAATCGCTGCCACTTCAGTTTGGATGAATTGCGTTACCACTACCCGATGGAGGCCGTGTTGCCGGGTTTTACCCCCAGCGAAACCTTGCGCCGCTTCACCTACGAAGGGGCGAACAAACGCTACCCGCAGGGCGTGCCAGCAGTGGTTCAAAAGCAGTTGGAGCATGAGCTGGCGCTGATTGCCGAGCTGCGCTACGAGATGTATTTCTTGACCGTGTACGACATCGTGGCCTTTGCGCGCAGGCAAAACATTCTGTGCCAGGGTCGCGGCTCGGCGGCCAATTCGGCGGTGTGTTACTGCCTGGGTGTCACCGAGGTGGATCCGGCGCGCTCAAGCGTGCTGTTTGAGCGCTTCATCAGCCGTGAGCGCGACGAGCCACCCGACATTGATGTGGACTTTGAACACCAGCGGCGTGAAGAGGTTATCCAGTACATCTACGCCAAGTACGGCCGCGAGCGTGCCGCACTGACCGCTGTGGTCACCAGCTACCGCCCGCGCAGCGCCTTGCGTGATGCGGGACGTGCGCTTGGCATCCCCGAGGCGTTGATCACCGCACTGTCCAAAGAGCATCCTGGCATGTACACCCGAGCCGTGCTTACCGAGCGATTTCAGGCGGCTTTAGCGCGACTGGGACCCGACTTTGTGCCACCACCCGAGGGCACTTTGCAACAGTGGCTGAGCCTGAGCCAGCAATTGCAAGGCATGCCGCGCCACCTGAGCCAGCATCCGGGTGGCTTTGTGCTCACACAGGGGCCACTCACCCGATTGGTGCCTATTGAGAACGCCGCCATGCCGGACCGCTCCATCGTCCAGTGGGACAAGGACGACCTGGATGCGGTGGGTTTGTTGAAGGTCGACGTGCTGGCACTTGGCATGCTGAGCGCGATTCGTCGCTGCCTGGCGCTGGTCAGTGCCAGGCGTGGCCAGCCGTTTGTGATGCAGGACATCCCGGCCGATNNATGCTGCCGCGCCTGAAGCCACGCTGCTTTTACGACCTTGTGATCGAGGTCGCCATCGTGCGACCCGGCCCCATTCAGGGTGGCATGGTTCACCCGTACCTGAAGGCGCGCACCCATCCGGATCAGGTGGTGTACCCCAGTGAAGCACTTAAAGCGGCCTTGGTTCGCACCCTGGGCATTCCGATTTTTCAGGAACAGGTCATGCAAATCGCCATGATCGCGGCAGACTTTACGCCCGGTGAAGCCGATGACTTGCGCCGTTCCATGGCCGCCTGGAAGCGCAAAGGGGGTGTGCATAAGTTTCATGATCGGCTGGTGAGTCAGATGGTGCGCAATGGGTATGACGAAGTCTTTGCTGAAAACATCTTCAAACAGATTGAGGGTTTTGGTGAATATGGTTTTCCGGAAAGCCATGCGGCCAGTTTTGCGCTGCTGACCTATGTGAGTTGCTGGCTCAAATGGCATGAGCCAGCCTGCTTCCTGACCGCCATGCTCAACAGCCAGCCGATGGGGTTTTACGGCCCGTCGCAACTGGTGCAGGACGCCCAACGCCACGGTGTGGTGGTGTTGCCCGTGGATGTGCAACACAGCGATTGGGATTGCACGCTGGAAGAGATAGACAGTGCCTGTGCCGTTGAGCTATGGGGGTCAGATCCCAATTCGGGGCAAAGGTATTCGCAAAGCAGCAGGCGCGTCACCGATTTGGGCTCTGACCCCGATAGCGGAGCCACTTTGAAACACGTCCCAAGTCAGCAGCGGACGGTGCGACTTGGTCTGCGAATGGTTTCTGGCTTGTGCCTAGAGGTCGCCCAACGCATCTCACAAGCCCGCGTTCAAACAGCCTTCACCAGCACCGAAGACTTGGCCCTGCGCGCTGCGCTGGACGCGGGTGATCTGAAAGCTTTGGCCAGTGCCGATGCACTACAGAGCTTGTCTGGCCACCGCCGCCAGCAGGTGTGGGATGCCAGTGCCCTGCACCGGGCACCGCTCCTGTTGCGCGAGGCAGCGGTGAATGAAGTGCCATTGCAATTACCTGGTGCGCCAGAGGGCGAAGAGGTGCGTTTTGATTACGCCGCACTTGGACTTACTTTGCGCTCTCATCCCGCATTAATGCTGCGCAATCAGCTACAAAAAATGAAGCTCTTAACGTCTGCCGAGTTGCATCGCTTGCCCCATGGTCGGCTGGTGCGTGCCTGCGGCTTGGTCACCATGCGGCAAAGCCCGGGCACCGCCAAAGGTGTGACCTTTGTGACTCTGGAAGATGAAACCGGCACGGTGAATGTGATTGTCTGGAAAGCACTGAAAGAGCGTCAGCGCAGTGAACTGCTGCACTCAAGGCTGATGGCAGTGCATGGCACTTGGCAGCGAGACGAAAGCAGTGGTGGCCAAGTCTGTCATGTAGTGGCCGGTTTTTTGCGTGACCTGACGCCGCTGCTGGGTGACTTGACGACCCAAAGCCGGGAATTCCATTAAAGGTCAGACCGCATTCCTTGGCAACGGGCGACGTTTGTGCGCCGTGTTAGTCAGCCTCAAACTGCGCCGCATTTTTACCCTTGAAAGGCGCATAAAACGCCTTGATGCGAACCATGTCGGCTTCCAGATCACCGGTTGGCACAAACATCGGACCCAAACCGCTGATCTTGCGCTCGTAGTCCATGTAGGCCATCACGATCGGTACCTGAGCCATCACGGCGATGTGATAGAAACCAGTTTTCCAGTAACGCGTTTTGCTTCGTGTACCTTCTGGCGGCACGATCAACTGCAACGCACCGTTGGCTTCACGAATGGCTTGTGCCGAAGCGGCCACCAGATTGTTGGCCTTGGAGCGATCCACCGCCACCCCTCCCAGCCAGCGCATCAGTGGCCCAAACGGGAACCGGAAAATGCTGGCCTTGCCCATCCAGTTGATATTCAGCCGCAAAACAAAAGCCACCATCAGTGTGTAGGGCAGGTCCCAGTTGCTGGTGTGCGGTGCGGCGATGAACACACTTTTGCTGGCTTGCGCGGGCAAGGTGCCCAGCACTTTCCAGCCAGCCAATTTCAAAAAAAGCAAAGAGAAAGCCCGCAGAAGGCTGTTGACGATGGGCGTCGAAAAAATGGTGCGTTGCATGCCGATGATCTGCAAGTGGAGTTGATCAGCGGCTTGCTCACAACGAGCACCTCAGCGGCCAAAGGCTGAAATTATTAACGCGTCGCCTTACAGCCAGGAAACGTGGACACCTTGGTGTTTGGGTCAACCGGTGTGGCTGGGAGGGCGCCGCCGGATCGATACAAGTCCCAGCCAGCGCCTTTGAAATAAAGCGTCCAACCGGGAAGTTGTGACACAAATGGCAAGCCAGAGCGGGTGATGAACCAGTTACCCTGAACCAGGCCGGCAGGGGCTAATACCTCTGGCGATTGCAATACCTTGGCCGCTTGGGCATCGAAGTCTGCACCCTCAAACAACTCGCGTTGCCAGCCGTCACCCGACTTTTTGCGCAAAGTAGGCCAGTCTTCCACCGTGACCATGGCACGGGTGGTTTGCACGTAAAACGGCAGGTCATACGGGTAGGCACCCGACACGTAAAACGTATCGTTGGGTGAGGCAGTGCAGGCCAGCACCTCGGCCACATCTTTGGAGCGGCCCTTTTGGGTCACGCCGCCGACATTGAGCACCAATACGAGCGCAATGCCGAAATTCATCAAACAAATGCCCGCAAAAAGCTTGCCCGCATAGGCGCGCCGTGCCATCACCCGACCCCAACCCAGCGACGCCAACAGCGCCAGCGGCGGCAGCACCGGCAGGATATAGCCCACCAGCTTGGAATTTGGGATGGAGAAAAACACCAAAATGCCCAGCAACCAAGCCCAGCACAGTTGCCACCAGGCTTGATCCAGTCCAATCGCGTTGGTGAGCGTCATGGTGGTCACCCGGCGTATTTGACCGATGGCAAAAAATATCCATGGAAACAACAGCAGGGTCAGGGCCAACAAGAAGAACCACCAGGGCTGAGGGTTGTTGTAGGTGGCTGCGGTGTAGCGGTTGAATTGCTGGCCGATGAACATGTAATTGAAAAAGTCCGGGTAAGTGCGCTGCGCTTGCAAAAACCAAGGCCCAGCCACCAGCACAAACAGGCCCAGGCCGGATACCCAGGGTAGATACAGGATCTTTTTGAGTTGACGGGTCCAGATGAGCCAGATCAACAGCACCAGCCCCGGCAGGGCAAAACCAATCAACCCTTTGCTCAGCATGCCCAAGGCGCAGGCGATGAAACCAAGCCGTGCCAACCAGGCATTGGGCTTGTCCCCGGCCATAAAAGCGAATGCAAAGCACCAGATGGCCAAACCAATCCAGGTGGCCACCAGCATGTCGTGGTTCACGTACTGGCCACCCACCCAAAACCCAAGGCCGGTACCCAGCATGATGACCGCGCGGCGGGCGATGACCTCGGTGCTGATTTGCCGTGCGGCCAAGTACAAAGCCACGATCATCAATCCACCGTGCAGGGCGGGGACCAGGCGCAATGCCAGTTCGTGCACACCAAAGGTTGCCAAGCTGATGGCATCCAGCCAATGCAGCAATGGAGGCTTGTGAAAGAACGGTAAGCCGTTCAGGCGCGGCGTGAGCCAGTCGCCGCTGACTAGCATCCAACGTCCCACTTCACCGTAACGGCCTTCGTCAGGCACAGCCAACGGCCGAAGTGAGGCAAACACCAGCAGCAGCAACCACAGCGCCGCCAGAATCAGCCAAGTGGTTCGTCGCTCGTTGGCGTTGTGGGAAGGCGATGCAGTGGTCATAGACGAACTAAATAGCCCAAGCGGGCTGGGCTATTTGGGTTAGTGGATAGGGCGGGGAATCTGGACTTTACAGCCCTGCTGCGGCACGCAGCAGTTGCGCCTTATCAGTGCGCTCCCAGGTGAACTCGGGCTCTTCGCGGCCAAAGTGGCCGTAGGCGGCAGTTTTTTCGTAAATCGGGCGCAGCAAATTCAGCATCTGAATGATGCCCTTAGGCCGCAAATCGAAGTGGATGTTGACCAAGGCGGCGATTTCGTCGTCAGGGATCACACCCGTGCCTTCGGTGTAGACGGTGATGTTCATCGGCTTGGCCACACCAATGGCATAGGCCACCTGAACCTGACACTGGCGTGCCAGCCCGGCGGCCACGATGTTTTTGGCCACATAACGCGTGGCGTAAGCGGCCGAGCGGTCCACCTTGGACGGGTCTTTGCCGCTGAAGGCGCCGCCACCGTGTGGGCAGGCACCGCCGTAGGTGTCCACAATGATCTTGCGTCCAGTCAGGCCGCAGTCGCCTTGCGGGCCACCCACCACAAAGCGGCCGGTGGGGTTAATCAGGTACTTGGTGTCAGCGGTGAGCCACTCTTTGGGCAGTACCGGCTTGATGATTTCTTCGCGCACAGCCTCGTAAAACGCGTCGGTCATGCGGTGACCCAGGCTCATCTCGGGTGCGTGCTGGCTGGACAGGACCACGGTGTCGATGCTGTGGGGTTTGCCATCCACGTAGCGCATGGTGACCTGGCTCTTGGCGTCTGGGCGCAAGAAAGGCAGACGACCATCTTTGCGCAATTGCGCCTGCCGCTCCACCAAGCGATGCGCGTAGTAAATGGGCGCCGGCATCAACTCAGGCGTCTCGTTGCAAGCGTAGCCAAACATCAGGCCCTGGTCACCGGCGCCGGTGTTCAGGTGATCGTCACTCGCGTGGTCCACGCCTTGAGCGATGTCATTGCTTTGTTTGTCGTAGGCCACCAGCACTGCGCAGCCTTTGTAGTCAATCCCGTACTCGGTATTGTCGTAACCGATGCGCTTGA
>DFWT01000122.1 GCA_002381045.1 Rhodoferax sp. UBA4127 | reverse complement strand
CTGGAACGACAACTCGGCGTGGGCCACGCCCTGGATAGCGGTGCCGATGCGGGCCGTGTTCATGAAGGTGAACATGGCCTCCAGCCCCTTGTTGGGCTCGCCTATCAACGTGCCGATGGCGCCGTCAAAGTTCAACACGGCCGTGGCATTGGCGCTGATGCCCATCTTGTGCTCCAGCGAGCCGGTGTTGACGCCATTGCGTGCACCGACCGTGCCGTCAGCCGCCACCGCGAACTTCGACTTCCCGAACCGCCGCGGCATCGACACCCAGGTCTATCGGGGCTCCGCCGAACTGGCCTCAATCTGCGCCCTAATGGGCAAGATCCCGACCGCCGAGTACATGGAAGGCGTCAAGGCGGTCAATGCCAAGGCCGCCGATGTCTATCGCTACATAAGATTGCCGCGTTCTGGGATGTGGCTGCATGATCAATGAATGCGCCATTCTTGACCAATATTGACCACTGGCAGCTTGAATCCGCCAATTGTCCTCGGCGAAGCCGGCGGCATACGGTCAGACGCCGCATGGTTTCTTCATGCCAGGGACAAGCGCATGGGAAGCATGCTCGACACTACAAACCCCTGTTTTCCATAGAAGCGCTGTGCCGCTTCATTGCTTCGGTCAGTGAGCAAAGTGATGCGTTTGCAGCCTTGGACATGCCGCGATGCGATTTTCTGCCCTTCTTGCGTCTAAGACCTGTTCCTGTCACCCGCCTGAGTCAAGCGCGGAAGCCACTGAGCCGTCCGGAAACTGCCATGGATCAGGCCGTGCGCCGCCAAGCCGGCAAGCAGGCCCCAGAAGGCGCCGCCCAGACCGAACAGGGTGACATTGGCCGCCGTTGCGAGGAAGGTGATCAGCGCCGTTTCACGGCCGCGCAGATCGACCAGCGCGGTGGCCAGGCTGCCGCCGATCGCACCGAGCAGGGCAAGACCGGCCAGTGTGGTGATGAAGGTCGGCGGCAAGACGACGAACAAGGTCGCCAGCGTCGTGCCGAAGATGCCGACGAGGATGTAGAACACGCCGCAGGCGAGACCGGCGATATAGCGCTTGCCCGGTTCTTCGTGCGATTCCCGGCCGGTGCAGATTGCCGCCGTGATCGCCGCGACGTTGAAGGCGTGCGAACCGAACGGCGCCATCAGCAGCGAACCCAGCCCGGTCAACGCGAGAATCGGGCTGGCGTTCGTCTTGAAGCCGTCGTTGCGCAGCACCAGCAGGCCGGGCATGTACTGGCCGGTGAGCGTGATCACGAACAAGGGGAGCGCGACGCCGAGCAGTGCGTTCAGCGAGAACGCGGGCGCGGTAAAGACGGGCAGGGCCAACTTGAGCGCGATGGCGCCGAAGCTGACCTGCCCCAGTCCGAGCAGCAGCACGATACCGGCGACCAAAACGCCGACGATGGCGTAGCGCGCGGTGAAGCGGCGCAGCAGCGCGTAGGTAAGAATCAGCGCAGCAACCAGCAGCGGATCGATGCCCGCGCCGCCGAAGGCGCCGATGCCGAAGCGCAACAGGATGCCGGCCAGCAGCCCGGCGGCGATGCCCGGTGGAATCATTCTGACGACCCGTTCGAAGTAGCCCGACGCGCCGAGTACGATGAAGCCGATGGCCGACAGCATGTAGGCGCCGACCATTTCCGCATAGGGCGTGTTGGGCAGCACGGCGATCAGGAATGCGGCGCCCGGCGTCGACCATGCGGTAATGATCGGTTCGCGGTAGCGGTAGCTCAACCAGGCGCCGGTCAGGCCGACGCCGACCGAAACCGACCAGATCCATGAGGCGGTCTGCTCAGGACTCAGCCCGGCCGCTTTCGCTCCCTGGAAAACCAGAATGAAGGTTCCGCCGTAATTGACGATGACGGAGATGAGTGCCGCGACGGTGGGGTGCAGCAGGTCGGCAGGTCGGATGGAAGCAGTCTTCACGCGTGATGTCCTCGGGCTTGATGCGGTTGTAATGCGCTCACTATGCCGGCAAAATGGTCTGTTATAAATATCCACTTATACAAAAAAATAAGACCACTTGGTCCGAGGCCGGCCGGAAGGAGTTTGAAAACGATGTGCATTGAAGAAAATCGGAGGGCTGCATGAGGATGCGCGCCACCGCCTATCCGGTCTGGAACCGCTTCCAGCCCGTGCCGGACGGTCGGCTGTCCTTGCGCGAGCAACTGGTGCGTTTCTTCCGCCAGGGCGTCGCCGATGGCAGCCTGCAACCGGGTATTCGCTTGCCCGCTTCGCGCATGCTGGCGCTCGAACTCAAAATGTCGCGTATCACCGTCTCCGGCGCCTACGAGCAGTTGATCGCCGAGGGGTTTCTCGAAGCACGGCAAGGCGCTGGCACCTACGTGGCGGCGCGTATCACCGACAAGACGCCGTTGCCGCCGACGATTGCAGTTCAGCCGCGAGCGGCGGTCGGTTCGCTGCGCGCCCGTCGTCTGGTTGGCGCCGATTCGATGTCGACGGCGCATGCGGCGTGGCCGCTGACGCCGGGTCTGCCGGCGCTGGATGCTTTCCCGTATGCGCTGTGGGGCCGCCTCGAAGGCCGCTTCTGGCGCCGCCGCCCGGCGCCCGACCTGTCGTACGGCGACCCGCAGGGCTTCCTGCCGCTGCGCGAAGCGCTGGCGGAATATCTCGGCGCGGCGCGCGGTGTGGTTTGCCGCCCGCAGCAGATCGTGATTACGCCGGGTGCGCAAGCGGCGATTTCGATTGCGACGCTGGCGCTGACCGATATCGGCGACCGCGTCTGGGTCGAAAACCCCGGCTACGACGCCGCCTACCGCAGCCTGCTGTTATCCGGCGTGACGGCGGTCGGCATCGATGTCGATGCAGCGGGGCTGGTGGTTCAGGATGGACGCCAGCGGGCGCTTGACGCACGCCTCGCGCTGGTTTCACCGTCGCATCAGTACCCGCTGGGCGTCACCATGAGCCTGGCGCGACGTCTGGCATTGCTGCAGTGGGCCAACGAGGCCGATGCCTTCATTCTCGAAGACGATTACGACAGCGAGTTCCGTTACGAATGCGCGCCGACGCCGGCACTCAAGGCGCTCGATGGCGAAAACGGGCGCGTGATCTACATCGGCACCCTCAGCAAGCTGCTGGCCCCCGGTCTGCGACTGGGTTTTCTGGTGGCCCCGGACGATCTGGTCGACGCGCTGCGTACCGTGCGCAACGGCACCGATCACCGCGTTCCCACCTCGCTGCAGGCCACGGCGGCTGAATTCATCGGTAACGGTCACCTCGGGACGCACATCCGCCGGACCCGTCTGCTTTACGCTGAGCGGCGGGCGGCTTTGCTGTCGGCGATCAGCGCGGCCGGCAGCGGCTTGCTGTCGGTCGCCACCGCCGCCACCGGCCTGCACCTGCTCGCCGGGTTGCCCGATGCTTGCGACGATCAGACCCTGGTGGCCGCCGCGCGACAACGGCAGATCGGCGCCGCCCCGCTATCCGGGTTTTTTGTGGCGCCGCCGGAAACGAAACGACAAGGCTTGCTGATGGGTTTTGGTAATACCCGCCCGGAAGCGATGCCGGGCGCCGTTCAGACGCTATGCAGCCTGATCGAAGACAGTACTCGGTAGGCCGACGTCTGACAGCCGCTTCCAGAATTTTGAATTTGCGGCAAGGTGGCCGATGGTCGCCTGTAGATGTCCGCCATTCTGGGTGCGCGATAGCGCATTCATTCTTCATAGATTTCGTTTGTCCAGTGAGCGCGAATGGCACCGGTTGCGGTCAGCCTCCTGAACAGGTCGCATTGCGCGGCCGAGGATTTTGCCGTGGTCGTGGGCTTCTGGATGCCCCACGCGGTGCGCGTGGTGGCCGACTGGCTGCATCTCTCCAGCGCGGTGCTGCTGGTGCGCCCGCTGTTATGAGACTCCTAAAAGATTGAAAAGCCAACTAACGTCCGCGGCCTGAGCCGCCCCGACCAGCACCACCCGATCCACCTGACCCTCCTGTGCTTCCCCCACTGCTGCCTGATGTGCGGCCGGTCTGCCGGGTTTCAAAACCGGCACCGTAAGGCAACTGCGTTGCCGCCTGCTCAGGCACAACCGGTGCAGCATCAGTTGGCGCCTTGGCAGGGCGAAGCGACAGATTCAGCGGACGGGCGGGCAAGCTGCCTGCATCGACCGGGAGAGACTGCGCCTGCGTGCCAGACATGGCCACCAGCAGCAACGGGAAGAGGAAAGATCGTGTGTTCATGGTGTTTGTTTTCAGGTAGGTGTATGGTGCGGTATGCCTGTCGTCACCAGATGTCGGCCACGCCTTGCTTTGTATCAGTGTGTCGCCAAAGGCATCAAACAGGCACTGACGCGGCTCAGCCTACAGAGGTGTGCCGTAAACTGTACCCAAACCCACCATGACCACCTCAAGCCCCCACCGTATTCTTGTCGTTGACGATGACCCCGACCTGCGCGACCTGCTCGTCACTTATTTGGGTACCAATGGGTTTGCCGTCTCCAGCGCCAACGATGGCAACGCCATGTGGGCCGCTCTGGAAGCCGGCATGCCCGACGCCATCGTGCTCGATTTGATGCTGCCGGGCGAGGATGGCCTGGCCCTGACACGGGCGCTGCGGGTCAAGTCTTCGGTACCTATTCTGATGTTGTCAGCGCGTGGTGAGGAACTTGACCGCGTCATCGGCCTGGAAGTTGGCGCCGATGACTACCTGGCCAAACCCTTTGGCCCGCGCGAGTTGCTGGCGCGCTTGCGGGCCTTGCTGCGCCGGGGCCAGGCAAGCGCAACAGAATCGACCGCACTCAAAGCGCAGGCCAGGTTTGGACCGTTTTCACTTGACACGCTGGGGCATCGCCTGTTGCGTGACGGTCAGGAAGTGGCGCTCACCAGCGGTGAATATGACCTGCTGGCCGCGCTGGTAGCACACCCCAACCGGGTGCTGTCGCGCGACACCCTGGTGGACAGGTTGCGCGGTTACGAGCGCGACCCGTTTGACCGCAGCATTGACAACCGCGTTACCCGGCTGCGCCGCAAGATCGAGCTTGAGCCTGCTGCACCGGCCTACATCCGCACGGTGCGCGGTGAGGGCTATCTGTTCACCCCGCAGGGTAGCCAAGCTTGAGCAAGCACGCCAGCCTGGCGCGCCAGAACACGGTGCGGTTGGCGCTGGCCTTTATCCTGATGGAGTTGATGGTCACTGGGCTTTCTGCCTTTTGGGTGGTGCTGCCTTTGGCAAGACGCTCCGCCAACGACCTGGCAGGCTTGATGGTTCTGTCTGCCCAGACCTGGGCAGAATTGCCACCGCAAACCCGTCCCGCCTTCGAGCAGGAACTTCTTGCAAGCCATGCTTTGGCGCTACGCGCGGAGCTGCCCGGTCCAGGTCGCGACGAATGGCACCCGCCCTACTTTTACCTGCTGGAAGATGCGTTGGCGCAACGCACGGGGCTAATGCATCACCTCAGCAGTGAACACCTTGAAACCGGCACTTGGTACTGGGCCGAGGTGCCCATCGGCAGCGGCCATTTGGTGGTGGGTTTGTCTGCAACTCGCGTTGACAGCCAGCCGGTGACCGCCCTTGCGATGGCGTTGCTGGTTGGCTTGCTGTTTGCCATGGGTGTGGCGCTCTGGCTGGCACGCCGTCTGACCGAGCCGCTGGCCAGGCTGGAGGCCGCCAGCGCGCTGATTGGCCAGGGCGGAAGCCCGTCGTTGTTGCCTGAGACCGGGCCGCGCGAGCTGGTGAGCTTGAGCCGCCGCTTTAACGCCATGGCGCAGCAGGTGAGTGACCTGCTCAGTGCCCGCACCACCTTGCTGGCCGGGGTGTCGCACGATTTGCGCACCCCGCTGGCACGCATGTGTCTGGCCCTAGAGATGCTAAAAGGTGACCACAACCCCACGCTGATCGAACGCATGGAGCGAGACATTGAACAGATGAACCGCTTGATTGGCAATGTGCTGGATCTGGCGCGTGGGTTGCAACATGAAAAACCGATCAGCACCAATATGCCCGATTTTTTGCAGCAGATCGCCGCTGACTTTTCTACCCCAGCCAGCCCGGTCACCGTCACTTGCCCACCGGGCACATGGCTGGCCGCACAAACCGCCTTGCAACGCGCCATTGGCAACCTGCTGCAAAACGCCCAGCGTTATGCGCCGGGTTTGCCGGTGGAACTGGTGGCCAACTTTGAAAACAAGCATTGCCACATCGGCGTGCTGGACCACGGGCCTGGCATTCCAGTTGAACAAATGGCAGCGGTGTTCCAGCCCTTTCACCGACTGGACGCGTCGCGCAGCCCTGCCACGGGCGGATCAGGATTGGGTTTGGCCATCGTGCGGGAACTGGCGCGTGCCAACGGCTGGCAAGTTGAGCTGGCAGCCCGCCCGGGTGGTGGTTTGCAGGCCTGGATTTCGCTGGGAACAGAAGAATGACCATGAAGAAATAGTGGTTCTTATGCGTGCAGAGCGACGGTTACACCCTGTTTCCCATAAACCAAACACTCTGGCGTTGCCGCAGCGCGCGCACGGTACTGGCGGATGTGGTCAGGACGAGCAGATCAAACGCTTACCTGACCGTCACTTGGGCAACCGCTGCGACATGAGCCTCACGGCCAACGGTGTCACCTGGGTCAAGGGCCTCCATGACCCCTTGGGCCACACCGGTGCGGCACTGGATTGAGGTGCTTGACGAGGCGCTGTGACAATCACCAAGCCCGCTGGCGTCAACGCCAATAACCATGCCCACGGTAGCCATTCCAATAACCCAGGCCAAGGCTCAAGGAAATAGGTGGGTAATAAGGCTGCGCGGCGTACACAGGGTAGGCCGGTTGCATCACGATCACTTGCGCCGGTGGCACGACACTGCCTTGAACGTGCACGGTCGCGTTGTCCGGGGACACCACAGGGGTTACCTGTAATTGCAAGGTCGGTCCTGGGTCTTGCGGCATTTGCACGGCATATTGCTTGCCAGCATAGTCATAGACGACACTGTAGGCCACCGTCCGATTCTCATAGAAAATCTGGGTGGAACACCGCTGCACGTTTTGCACCTGGGCCGTCGCCGGGCCTTCAATGCGGTCCCCAATCACAGCCCCGCCAATGATGCCGATCATGGTCGCCGCCGCCTGACCAGAACCACGTGCCGCCGCATTTGCCAGTGCACCGCCGGCGATGGCCCCGATGGCCGCACCGGCACCCGATTTGGGCTGGGCCACGGCCACCTGCTCGGTGGTGCAGACCTGGCGCGGCACGCCGACTTGCTGAGTGATGGGGGTGGATGACAGCACCCGGCCCAGCTCCTGGGAAAAACCAGCCCCACCAACCAGGATCAGGCCACTGAAAAGAATCAGTTTCTTCATGATGAACTCCTTATCGAAAACATAATTTGGTGGCCGTCAAAAAGGTGGGGTTGACCATATGCCTGCAAATAGACTTCATACCCCAGCCCCCATGCCACGCCCGCGCCCTGCGCCTGACCCCGGCTTGCGCCGCTGTTCTTGCGCAACGCCCGGGCCGCTGGTCACCGGTGCAAACCCCGGCAGAATGCCCAGCATGAACTGGTTGGCAATTTGCTGCTGTGCAGGGTCAAGGCTGGCGTACAAGGCTTTGGCCACCACCTCCACATCCTCAAGCGCAGCCAGCCGGTTTTGCTGCTGCCCCAACCACTGGGTCAGTTGCTGGGTTGCAGCCAAATCCAGACTGGGTTGCACCGGTTTTTCGCGGTAGTAAAGACCCACATAGGCATCTACTCGGGCCTCAAATCCGGCCCACAGCGGTTGCTGCTGCGCCGTCAAGGCCAGCCGAGCCTGCAACTCCGGCAATGTCAGTTTGAGTTGCCCTGATTCAGACAACCCTGCACTTGGCGGTGTAGGTGGCAGTGGCGCTGACCCGGTGCCCTGTGCCCATGTCAGAACAGGCACGACAAGCGCCAGCACACTGAACCCATATCTGAAAATAGCTGCATTCATCTCAACGCTCCATCGGCGTCGTCACAATGGCTAGGTAATCAACCTCTGCCATGTACTGTGGCACGTAGGTCACCCCTTGCTTGGCCAGGTTGCTGACAAAAGAACGCAAATGGTTGCGTGAGCCCTTGAGCAGATTCTGGTAAACCAGCGTGATGTCCTGGTTATCCGTCTCCAGCAGCGCCTTGTTCAGATCAATCATGTCGATCTCTTCAATGGCAGCACCCACTTTGAGCCCGTCCACCAAGGACACCGAACCTGCCCCCACCAACTGGGTATACAGGTTTTGCAACGTGGTGTTCTGGAACACACCCGCGGCCAGGGTGGCCGTGGGGTCTGGCAGGCTGTAGCGCACCAACAGTTGCCGCACCGACTCGGTGTGGCTGGCCTCGCTGTTGGCAATGTTGCCAAACACCTTGGTGGAGCCGCGCCACAGGCTGTCCAACCGGATGTACACATCATGCGCGAGTTTTTCTTCTTCACGCATGAAGGCCAGAGATTCTTGCTCGGCCACGCTCAAGTCCTCAATGGGCAAGGTCGCCAGCGTTGCGATCAGCGCTGCGCTGCTGGTCGCGAGCCCGGTGGTGTTGTCTGCAATACCCACATCACCACCACCGCCGCCACACCCCACCAGTGCCAAGGCTACCGTGCAGGCCGTTACCCATGTTTTGCCGAATTGATTCACGCTGTGCTTTCTGAAATATTGGAAGGAATCTGCCAGGCGCTGGTTGAGCACCTGACAGCCCATATGCGCGTTGCGCGCCTTACTGGACAACGGCCACCGTGCCGTCAGTGGTTGTGGTGGTAGTCAAACCCGTACCAGGGGCGTGAATGCCACGCGGGGTGCCCGTCCCGGCGGCAGCACCGGCACCAGTTCCAGGAGCGCCATCGACCTTCATGGTTTGCAGACGGGCGCGGATTTGCTCTTCTGCCTGCACTTGGGTGCGCTCCTGGGTTTGTATGCGCATTGCCGTGCCAGCACCAGGGTTGCCAGCTCTTGCTTGCATACCCGCACCTGCGCCATCAGCCTGCCCACCCATGGGGCCTTTGGCGTGAGCCGCCGTACCGAAAGCGAGCATGACGGCCAATGCGGCCAAAGTGAATGTTGATGATTTCATGATGAGACTCCTAAAAGATTGAAAAGCCAACTAACGTCCGCGGCCTGAGCCGCCCCGACCAGCACCACCAGCACCACCAGATCCACCTGTCCCTCCTGTGCTTACCCCACTGCTACCTGACGTGCTGCCCAGCTGCCGGGTTTCAAAACCGGCACCGTAAGGCAACTGCGTTGCCGCCTGCTCAGGCACAACCNNCCGGGAGAGACTGCGCCTGCGTGCCAGACATGGCCACCAGCAGCAACGGGAAGAGGAAAGATCGTGTGTTCATGGTGTTTGTTTTCGGGTAGGTGTATGGTGCAGCGCGCCTGTCGTCACCAGATGTCGGCCACGCCTTGTTTTGTATTAGTGTGTCGTCAAGGGTATCCGGCAGGTCCCAGCGCGGTCATTCGACCTGCCGCCCCAAGCTAAATAGCAGCAAGCCGGGGCGAAACTTTTGCATGAGTCCTTTACCGATCCAAACTATTGAGATAAGATAGTAATTAGTTACTATCTTTCTTTTGCAAAGGCGGCACCATTGAACTCACCCAAAAAAAACCTTCCCGCCGACGAGCGACGATCGGTCACCATCGAAGCCGTCGTTGCTTTGGCTGGCTCCCAAAACCCCAGCGACATCACAACTGCAGCCATCGCCAAGCACATGAACCTGACGCAGGGCGCACTGTTCAGGCACTTTCCCAGCAAAGACGCCATCTGGCAGTCTGTCATGGAATGGGTGGCAGATCGACTTTTGGCGCGAATCGACAGTGCAGCAGAGGGTATCGATTCGCCATTGGCAGCGATGCAGGCAATGTTCATGAGTCACATTGACTTTGTGGTTGAGCACCCCGGGGTGCCTCGAATGATGTTCGGTCAGTTGCAAAGCACGGACGCTACAGCCGCTAAGGAAATGGCCCAGACGCTGATCCAGCGTTACGCCGAACGGATTCGGACTCGCATTGAGCAAGGCAAAGCGTCAGGCGAGATCACCTTGGAGGTAAGCACCCAAGCCGCCGCCACACTGTTTGTCGGCACCATTCAAGGCCTGGTGATGCAGTCCATGCTGTCTGGTGACATCAAGCGCATGCGCGTCGACGCGCCCGGTGTGTTCGCTATTTACCAACGTGGCATGAGGCTTAACCCATGAAGAACTTCTTTTCCCTTCACGGCAAAACTATGGCGCTGGTCAGCGTTCTGCTTTTGTTATCTGGTTTGTTGGC
Source organism: Rhodoferax sp. UBA4127 (assembly GCA_002381045.1). GTDB lineage: Bacteria > Pseudomonadota > Gammaproteobacteria > Burkholderiales > Burkholderiaceae_C > Rhodoferax. The sequence goes on along the minus strand of DFWT01000122.1, from coordinate 919 downwards.
GTATGTCGCCCTGCGCGCCGGACCACTGGCACCGATACCGGTGGCCGTGGTCACTGTCGGCAACCAGGAGATCAGGCCGGCGTTGTTCGGCATCGGCACGGTAGAAGCACAATTTACCCACAAAATCGGACCCACTTTCGCCGGCCGGATCAAGCGGGTCGAGGTTCAAGCCGGGGACAGGGTCAAGGCAGGGCAAATGCTCGGCGAGATGGACCCGGTGGATCTGGACGACAAAATCAGCGCCCAGGAGGCAACGTTAAAGGGGTCGCCTCAGAAAACGGAAAATAAAGCACGTTAAGGCCAAACGGCTTCACCGTTGAGCATTAATCCGGCGTTGTCATTGACGCTCTGTCGCGCATTCCTGGCAGAACACGACAGCCAGTTCGGCGTTCAACCGTTCCGGCTCCAAATCACTGTGACAGGCGCGGCGGACTGTTGAGCCTGCTGGATTGCCTCAACGGTTTCCCTTTGCTCGATCAGTAGTCGAGCGCAGAATTGTTCCATGTCCATTAAGGCGACTCCTTCGTTATCGCAGCAGTAGCGTGGGGATGGTCGAGAAGCGCAACAGGTCAGCGGTCTTGCTGCCGAACAGCAGACTGCGCAGCGGTGAGTGACCGAACGCACCCATGATGAGCAGATCAATTGATTGGGCGTGAACTATTTTGGCAATGACGGTTTCCGCGTCACCTGGGATCAGCGATGAGGTAGCCTCAAAGCCTGCTGCCTCCAAGGTAGTCTTGGCCCATTCAAGTTGCTTGAGCGATTCCTTATTTTCCTTGCCAGACATGAGTAAATGAATGGGCAGTCCTCTAAACAAGGGACTTGCCGCGACCATTTCTACGCCGCGTCGGGTCACGATGCCGCCATCAAAGGCGATCATTACGCGTTGTGGTTCCTTGAAGGGGTCTCCTCGTTTTCA
>DFWT01000196.1 GCA_002381045.1 Rhodoferax sp. UBA4127 | reverse complement strand
CACACGCCGCTGCTGCAGCACAGGGCCGGGTCGAAAATCTGGATGGTGGTCATGGGGAACTCCGGTTTTTTTCAGTGGGAAGTCGAGGACAGCGAAGACAGGCTGCGCGCGGCATCCTGCAGCAGGGTTTTTTGCAGCTTTTCGGGGGGCAGGCTCATCAGAAGCTGCAGGCGCTGGCTGATGGCATGCAGGGTCTGGCGAAAGGCTTCGCGTTTCCGGGCCTCGGGTGCGTCGCCCTCAGAGGGATCGGGGTAACCCCAATGCGCCGTGGCGGGGTGGCCGGGCCAGATGGGGCACGTCTCGCCAGCGGCGTTGTCACACACGGTAATGATCAAGTCCATGGTCGGTGCGTCGGGCCCCGAAAACACCTCCCAGCCTTTGCTGTGCAGGCCTTCGGTGGGCACACCGGCGCTCTGCAGCACCTCCAGCGCCAGCGGGTGCGGCTGCTGGTTCTCGCGCGGGCTGCTGCCAGCCGAATAGGCTCTGAAACGGCCTCGCCCAATGTGGTTCAGGATGGCCTCGGCCAGGATGCTGCGGGCCGAATTGTGGGTGCATAAAAAAAGCACGTTCAAAGCTTTATCAGTCATGGCTGGGCTCCAGGTTTAGGACTGGGTTGGTGGAATGGTCCGAGGAAGGGTTGGTGGCGAGTTGCAGCAGGCGTTGAACACCAATTGGCTCTTCTTGTTGCAGTGGCACCAAGGCATACCTGCTGGCGTGGTGCTTTGAGACGGCCTCAATCTCGCGCAGTTCGTTGTGGGCGCGCTGTTTAAGCAGTGGCGATGTCACTTTGGCTGCCGCCACACTGTTGTTGATGACCCAGGCCCAGGGCTCAATACCAGCACGGCGCAGGTCGGTCTGCAAATTGGCGGCTTCTAAAACCGGTGTGGTTTCTGCCAGGGTGACGATCAGCACCTTGGTTTGTTTTGGGTCTTGCAACTGCATCATCGGCGTGGTGAAGTGGCCTTGCGTACCCATCTGGCGCACGATGTCACGGTGGTAGGCACCGGTGGCATCCAGCAACAACAAGGTGTGGCCGGTGGGTGCGGTGTCCATCACCACAAACTTCTTGCCAGCCTCCCGAATCACCCGTGAAAACGCCTGGAACACGGCAATTTCTTCGGTGCATGGCGAGCGCAAATCTTCTTCCAGGACTGCACGGCCAGCGGCATCCAACTTGGCACCTTTGCTGGCCAGCACCTGGGCACGGTAGGCTTCAGTGACCTCATGTGGGTCTATCCTGCTCACTGTCAGATGTGCCAGCGTGCCATGCAATGTTTCCATCAGGTGGGCGGCCGGGTCTGAAGTGGTCAGGTGCACCGGGTAGCCTCGGGTTGCTAGTTCAACGGCCACGGCTGCAGCGAGTGTGGTTTTTCCTACGCCGCCCTTGCCCATCAGCATCACCAGGCCGTGACCCTCGGGAGCAATGTCATCCACCAGGGAAGCCAGAGTCGGGGCGTGAATGTCTGGCAAGTTTGCGTCCGCCTCGGCGGCTGAAGCTTCAGTCGCTTCAGTCACCAACAACAACTGCTTCAATGCCGCCAGTCCGACCAAATTGAATGCCTTCAGGGCGATTTGATCTGTGGGCAAATCCCGCAGCATGTCGGGAAGAGCCGCTAGCACCTTTTGTTCCCGTTCATAAATCGCTAGCGCCAACGGGTCATGCACGGTTTCAGACGCCGGAAACACGCCGTTGATCACCAGATACTGCTTGGACAGCCCAATGCCCGCCAATTCACCATGGGTGCGGGCGGCTTCTTTTAAGGTCGCTGCTTGCGCCCGCGCCACCAAGACCAGGCGGGTCTTTAGAGGGTCAGCCAAGGCATCAACGGCATCCTTGTACTGCGTGCGTTGTTTTTCCAATCCGGCCAGCGGGCCAAGGCACGAGGCATCCCCTTTGCCCGCTTCCAGAAAACCGCTCCAGGCACCAGGAAGCTGCAACATGCGAATGGTGTGGCCCGTGGGAGCGGTGTCAAAGACGATGTGGTCAAAGTCGTGCGTGAGGGTGCTGTCAATCAGCAATCCGGTGAACTCATCAAAGGCGGCAATCTCGGTGGTGCAGGCACCCGAGAGTTGTTCTTCAATGCCTTTGACGATGGACTCGGGCAGCAGGCCACGCACCGGGCCAACGATGCGGTCTCGGTAGGCCTGAGCAGCCGCCTGTGGGTCAATTTCCAGGGCGCTCAGATTGGGCACCGCGGTCACGATCGTGATCTGGTTGCCAATGGTGATGCCAAACACCTGGCCCACATTGGACGCCGGGTCGGTGCTGACCAGAAGCACCCGCTTACCTGCTACGGCAAGTTCTATGGCTGTGGCGCAGGCAATGGATGTTTTGCCAACCCCGCCCTTGCCGGTGAAGAGCAAGAAGCGCGGGGCTTGGGCTAGGAATTTCATCCGCAGCACTTTCCACCGCTGCAACATGCATCGTTGCTGGTGGTGGCTGCCGATTCGCTAACAACTGCAGTGACTCCCATCCAGCGTGCAAGATCATCACGGCTGGGATAGCGTCCGGCAAAGGCAACTTCACCGTCAACCAACGTGATCGGTAAGGCGGACTCGCCCGAGAGTTCGAGCAAACCCTTGACCGCTAGGTTGTCTGCAAAGGCCATGGGCTGCTGGGCCAGGTTCAATCGCTCAATGGTCAATCCGTGTTGTTTTGCCCAATCCACATCGGCTGAAAAGTCAACCAGCTTTTGATCGACGTCGGTGCCACACACACCGCTGCTGCAACACAGAGCCGGGTCGAAGACTTGTACTTGTTTCATGAGAGAACTCCTTGGAAGATAGGTTGAACGGGTGCCGGAATCAGCACGTCATGGGGTCGAGCGCGACGGGCGCTAATTCCGTCCCGGGCAGATTGATGCTTGAGCAGTTTCAGCACATTGCTCTGGGTGGCCAGCGCAGCATTCCGCGTTCAGGTAAGCAATCAGGTCTTGCACCAGGCCCAAGTTGGCGCGGTAACGCTGGTAACGCCCTTCCTGCACCACAGTCACCAATTGCGCATGTGTCATGGCTTTGAGGTGGAACGACAGGTTGGTGGGTGGTAGAGCCAGCGCGGCACCAATTTCGCCAGCCACCATACCGTCGGGCACCGCCTTGACCAACAGGCGGTAAATGTCCAGGCGCACGCCCGAGGCGAGGGATTCAAATACGGTAGTGGCGAGTGCTTTTTCCATAATTCAATAATACAACAATTGTTGAACTATTGAGTTGAACGAATGCGTGAGCTGCTTTTCGCCAGTACAAACCAGCCTCTGACCCGAAGGTCACTTGTACATTTTGGAGAGGGTTTCTGTCGCCAGTCTCAGGGCGTAAAGCTCTTCTTTGATCAGCTTGATTCTTTTTCTGATGCGCAGACCTTCTGCCTTCAATTTGGCCACCTCGTCTGCGCCACCCACTTGCTGATGCCTGACCAAACCAACCCACAGATAAAGCGTTTTTTCACGGATACCCATGCGTTCGGCGACGTCTTTAACTGGATTGCCCAGCTCAAGCACTTCCCGCAATGCATCGGCCTTTAACTCTGCCGGGTATCTTGTTTTGGTCATGGCCAAACCTCTGTTCTGAGGCGTCCATTGTCCGGTTTTGGTTGCCGCCTGTGAAGTGCTTTGCCAGCAAAAGCAGGCAAAAATGCCGCGCGTATTCATCAACGCAACGCTTCATGCGCTTTGTCAAGAACCGATGCCCATAGCTATGCTCCACTGGCAACCACTTGAACGGACTCACTATGAACAGCAATCAATCATCGACAAGCAGCACGTTGAACACCCAGATGCCCACCACGCTTGACCAGGCATTGGCCGTACAAGACCCATTTGGCATGGTGAGCTCGGTGCTCACCGCACAGGCCGCCTGGTTGAAGCACCCCAGCGAGTTGTTGCAGGCACTCAATACCACTTTCATTGATGCACTGGCCTTTCAGTCGCATTTGCTACGCCTCTCGCTGGGCTTGCCAAGTGAAGACGTCATCAAACCCCATGTGGATGACGTGCGGTTTGCCGACCCGGATTGGGTAAACAACCCGGTTTGGGACGTGGCCAAGGAGTTTTATCTGGCCTTCACCCATCGCACCGAAGACATGTTGTTTGACACCCCAGGACTGTCTGAGACCCAGCGCAAGCGGGCAGCGTTCTGGGCACGCCAATGGCTTAACGCGATGGCACCGACCAATTTCTTTTTCAGTAACCCGATTGCAATGCGTCGGTTTTTTGAGACCAACGGTGACAGCCTGCGCAAGGGGTTCATGAACTTTGTTCGCGATGCCAAAGCCAAGAATATCCGCATGGTCGAGGCCGATGCGTTCAAGGTCGGAGTCGATCTGGCCACCACCCCTGGCCGGGTCGTGATGCGCAACCGGCTTGTCGAGCTGATTCACTACACCCCCACCACCGCGCAGGTGCATCAGACGCCCATCGTCATCATCACACCCTGGATCAATAAGTATTACGTGCTNNTTCATCACCAGCTGGAAGAACCCCACGGCCGAAATGGCTGGCCTGAGTTTTGATGACTATTTGCTTGAAGGCGTGGACCCGGCGGCGCAAGCCGCGCGCCAGATTTGCAAGGCACCCCAAGTCCACCTGACCGGTTACTGCATTGGTGGCACGCTGGTGACGAGCTACATGGCTTGGGCCGCCCGCCACTTTGATGCCAAAAATCAACCGGTAGCGCACTGGACCTTGCTGACCACCCTGACCAACTTTGCCAAGCCCGGCGACATTGATGTGTTCATTGACGAACCCATGATCCAGGCGATCGAAAAGAAAATGGCCAAAACCGGCTTTCTGGATGGCAACGACATGGCCACCAGCTTTCGCCTGCTTCGCTCCAACAGCCTGGTCTGGCATTACTTTGAGCACAGCTATTTGCTGGGCGAGCCGCTGCCAGCGTTTGACGTGTTGTTCTGGAACATGGACACCACCCGCATGCCGGCCACCATGCACTCGTACTACTTGCGCCAGATGTACCTGCACAACAATTTGGTCAAACCCGACGCCATGACCCTGGGCGGCGAGAAGATCGACCTGACCCGCATTGCTCAGCCGCTGTATGCCGTCAGCGCCGAAGACGACCACATTGTTCCTTGGCGCCAGTCTTACCTGATCCGCCAGCACCTCAACGCCAAGACACCGGTGCGTTTTGTGCTGAGCACCTCGGGCCACATCTTTGGCATCGTCAACCCGGTAGTCAACCCACCCAAACGCAATTTTTGGGTGGGCGAACCCAAGCGCCAGGAGACCAGTGAGGACTGGTACGGCGGGGCCACAAAAACCACCGGTAGCTGGTGGACCGACTGGATGGCCTGGTTGGCCCCAAAGTGCGGTCCAATGGTCAGTGCCCCCAAGCTTGCCGCCAAAAGCTACCCTGACCTCGGTGCGGCACCCGGCGCCTACGTGTTTGAGCAGTAAAGCCGGGCACTGAACCGTCCTGGTGGCTATCGGCTACCATGGCAGGGCCCGATTCACCGGTTCAACAAAAGGACGGTCCATGTTTCCTGAATACCGCGAACGCATCAGCCAACTGAAATCAACCAACGGGCACTTTGCCCGCTTGGTCGATGAACACGATCAATTGGACCAGCGCATTGCGCGCATGGTGGCCCACCAAGAGCCTGGCACCCCGCTGGAAATTGAACAGTTGAAGAAAAAGAAACTGCGGCTCAAAGACGAAGTGGGTGCCATGCTGAAGCAGGCCGCCACACCTTAGGGCACGGGCTCACTCCGCAACGGCTTTGGCCAGCCGTTCGCTGCGCCAGTAGACGTCGTCGCCAGTGCTGCCATCCGTGCGGTGGCGGTTTAGCACTCGGGCCAGAACAAACATCAGATCCGACAAGCGGTTCAGGTACTGCCGAGGCGTGTCTTTCAATGCGTCTTGTGCGCCCAGCGCGACCACCGCGCGCTCGGACCGACGCGCCACTGTGCGGCACACATGCGCCAAGGCTGCTGCCCGGGTACCGGCAGGCAAGATGAACTCTTGCAGCTTGGGCAGCACGGCATTGTGTTCTTGCAGGGCTTGGTCCAGGTCCAGCACCGCCTGCGGCTTGAGCAACTCGAAACCAGGAATAGACAACTCACCGCCCAAATTGAACAACTCGTGCTGAATGGTCACCAGCAATTGACGCACTGCATTGGGCATGTCCTCACACAATAGCAATCCGATGTGGGAGTTGAGTTCATCTACCTCCCCCATGGCATGCACGCGCAAACTGTCTTTGGAGACCCGGGTGTTGTCACCCAGGCCGGTGGTGCCATCATCCCCGGTTCGGGTGGCGATTTGTGTCAGTCGGTTTCCCATGGTGATGCGTGAGTCGGTCCGTAGTAAGGTGGTTCACCGGGAGGCACTTGGGGTGCCGGTTGCTGGGTCAAACACATGGCGCGGCAAGGTCACGGTGAGTTGGGTGCGGTTACGCTCGTCACTGGTGTCCATGACGATCTCCCCGTTTTGCGCCTTGGCCAGCATTTGCGCAGAATAGGTGCCGATGCCACTGCCGCCTTTTTTGCCACTGGTGGTGAATTTTTCAAAGAAGTTGGCGCGCAGTTCTTGGGGTACCACGCCCGAGTTGCTGACCAGCACCCGCAACGGGTCTTCGTCACGCAAGGCCACCACCACCCGAGAATTGGGTGGGGCCGCTTCGCAGGCATTTTTGATCAGATTCTGGAACAGCGAATAACACAGGTTGGCGTCGCCCAAAGCTTGCGGCAGCTCGGTGCCCACCGGCGTGTCGGTATCGACTTCTACAGTCAGGTGTTTGTCTGAGAACGTGCTACGCGACAAGTCGACGATGCGGTGCAGGATCTCGCCCAGGTCCACCGGCGTCGCCTTGAGCTTGAAGTTGCCCATTTCCATCTTGTAAATCTCGCCGGACAGGTTGACCATGTCCATCACCTGCTGGGCCGTCTTCTCCACCAGCCGCAACTGACTGGCGTGTTTGGTCGACATGTCCGGGTCCTCGGCCAAACTGTGCACCATGCCCACAATGCCCGCCAACGAACCCTTGATGTCATGGCGGGTGGTGTGCTCCACGTCTTCACGCACCATGGCCGCATCCAACATAGCATCAAAGTCCGCTTGAATTTGCCGGCGCATGTCGATGTATTTGATGAAATTGCGCACACGTGCCCGCAGCGCCTTGGGGTCGTCAGATTTCAGGACAAAGTCCACTGCCCCCAACTCCATGCCCTTGATCCTGGCCTCTTCGTTGTCGTCTCCAGTCACAAAAATGACTGGGATCTGCGCCGTATCCGCCTGGGCATGCAAGCGGCGCACCACCTCAAAGCCGTCCATGCCAGGCATCAGCACATCCATCAGCAGCAAGTCCGGCATGGGGTCGCCCCGGCAAATGGCCAAGGCCGCCTCCCCATTGCTGGCAGTGAGCACTTGGTACTCGTCCTTGAACAACTGCTCCATCAGTTTTAAGCTAACCGGGTAATCATCCACCACCAAAATCCGTGAGGGTGCCAAGGGCGCATCAGTGGCACGCCGTTGCTGAGCTGCCGCAACTGTTTTGGTGCGCAATGCACCCGCTGCTGCACCCACGGGTCGCTGGCGGCCAGCCAGGACCTTTTCGAGTCGATTGCGCAGGCTGCCAGCGTTGTAAGGTTTGACCAGCAAACCACTCACTCCGGCGTGGATCACCTCTTCAATGCGACCGCGCTCGGCCTCAGCGGTAATCATCAAAAACGGCGTGGCCGCCAATGCCGTATCTGCACGAAGAGTTTTTAATAAATCAAGCCCTGACATGACGGGCATGTTCCAGTCACACAGTACCACATCAATCTTGCCATGGTGCAGGATTTTGAGGGCCGACGACCCATTGCTCGCCACCTTGATCTTCTCGCAACCCAAAGACCGCAACTGATTCACGGTCACTGCGCGCATCAACTCCAGATCGTCAACCACCAGGTAGGTGAGTTCATGAATCTTCATGCGGTTGTACAGTGTGGCCTCATCCAGAAAGCTTATCACGGACTCAGCCCATGAATGCACCCGCGTCGGCACAGCCTTTTTTGCCGCCAACCCAAAGTCGGCCGGTACCTACAACCCTGTTGGACGACTTGAAACTGCGGTTTGGCGCGCAGTTTTCAACTGCGCAGGTGGTACGCGAGCAACATGGTCGCGACGAGTCCGCATTCAGCCTGCCACCGCCCGATGCGGTGGTGTTTGCCCAAAGCACACAAGACGTGGCCGATGCCGTAAAGCTAGCCGCGCGGCACAAAGTGCCTGTCATCGCCTTTGGCGTGGGCTCGTCGCTGGAAGGCCACTTGCTGGCCGTGCAAGGCGGCATCAGCATCGATGTCTCGCGCATGAACCAAGTGCTGGCCATCCATGCCGAGGACCTCACAGCGAAGGTGCAGCCCGGCGTGACCCGAAAACAGCTCAACGAGGCGGTCAAATCCACTGGATTGTTTTTCCCGATTGACCCCGGTGCGGATGCCACCCTTGGCGGAATGGCCGCCACCCGGGCCAGTGGCACGAATGCCGTGCGCTACGGCACCATGCGCGAAAACGTACTGGCCCTGGAAGTGGTCACCGCCCAAGGCGAGGTCATCCACACCGGTACCAGGGCCAAAAAATCCAGCGCCGGCTATGACCTGACGCGACTGATGGTTGGCTCGGAGGGCACCCTGGGCATCATGACCGAGGTCACCGTCAAGCTTTACCCGCTGCCCGAAGCGGTGATGGCGGCCACCTGTTCATTTGCCAGCCTGGCGGATGCGGTCAACGCCACGATCCAAATCATCCAGCTGGGTGTACCGATCGCGCGCTGCGAGCTGCTCGACGCCAAAACCATCCGCATGGTCAACACCCATTCACATCTGAGCTTGCAGGAAGCGGCCATGCTGCTGATGGAGTTTCATGGCTCACCGGCCAATGTGCAAGAGCAGGTAGAAACCGTTCAGGCGATTGCCGCCGAGCATGGGGGTCAGGCTTTTGAATGGGCCAGCACGCCAGAAGCCCGCACCAAGCTCTGGACGGCACGGCACAACGCCTACTTTGCCGGCATCCAGTCGCGCCCTGGTTGTCGGGCCATTACCACCGACACCTGTGTGCCCATCTCCCACCTGGCCGACGCGTTGCTGGATTCGGTGCGTGAGGCCGAGCAGAGTGGCATCCCTTACTTTTTGGTCGGCCATGTAGGTGACGGCAACTTCCACATGGGCTATTTGATTGACCCTGATTCCGAGACCGAACGCGCCACCGCCGAACAGCTCAACACCCAGCTGGTGCAGCGTGCGCTCAAGCTGGGTGGTACCTGCACGGGCGAGCACGGTGTGGGTTTACATAAGATGGGCTTTCTGGAGGAAGAAACCGGTGCGGGTGCGGTGGCCATGATGCGTCGCATCAAGCAGGCGCTGGACCCCGACAATATCCTGAACCCTGGAAAAATCTTTACGCTATGCTAGTCATAGCTAAAGATCCAGATATATTAAGGGCCTAAGCACCTTTTTATGTATACAAGTAAATTCGGCCTCAAACTAGACCCTTTTTCCATCGCCCCGGACCCGCGTTTTCTCTTCATGAGTGACCGCCACCGGGAAGCCTTGGCGCACCTGATGTGGGGCGTGGCCAGCCCGGGCGGCATTGCCGGTGGTTCGGGCGGTGGCTTCGTGCTTTTAACGGGTGACATTGGCGCGGGCAAAACCACGATTTGCCGCTGCTTTTTGCAGCAAATCCCGTCGCGCTGCAATGTGGGCTACATCTTCAACCCCAAGCTCTCGGTGATCGAGTTGCTGGAGTCGATATGCGAAGAATTTCACATTACCCTGCCGCCAGACAAAGCCATTTTTCCAACGGCAAAGGCCTATTTTGATTCCCTCAACAGCCACCTGCTGGACCGCCATGCGGCCGGTGAAAGCTGCGTGCTGATCATTGATGAAGCCCAGAATCTGGCGCCCGAGGTGCTGGAACAGTTGCGCCTCTTGACCAACCTGGAAACCGACCAACGCAAATTGCTGCAGATCGTCTTGATCGGCCAGCCTGAATTGCGTGACATGTTGGCCCGGCCCGACCTGGAGCAACTGGCCCAGCGCGTTACCGCCCGCTGCCACCTTGACGCACTCAACCTGGCTGAAACCCGGCAGTACATCGCGCACCGGTTAACCGTGGCCGGCCTGATTGGCAACTTGCCGTTTGACGGTCCGGCGCTCAAGCGCATCCATGAGCTCACCCGTGGCGTACCCAGACGCATCAACCTGCTTTGCGGACGGGCCTTGTTGGGCGTATGGGCCAAAGGCGAGCAACAAGCCGATCGGGCGATGATTGACCGGGCGGCCAAAGAAGTATTTGGCTTGGATAGCAAACGCAAAGCTGACGTCAAGCAGCGCCGCACCAAGATCGCCATCGCCGTGCTGGCATTGCTGTTGGCCAGTGCCCTGGGCGCGCTCGCTGTGTGGTCCAGCCAGCCCAAAGCCCAGCCCACGCTGCCAGCCAGCCCGCCCGCTCAGTGAGATAGATTGCCATGTCCTATATTCTTGATGCCCTTAAACGCGCCGAAGCCGAACGCGATCAGGGCGCGATCCCTGGCGTGCATGTCAAACAATTGGCCAGCTATGACGAACCCGAGGCCCGGACCACACCCGTCTGGCTATGGGCGCTGGCTGCGGCCGCACTGGTGCTGGCGGCTGGCGGCGCAGGCTACTGGAGGTGGCGCATGCCCGCCAAGGAGATCGTCGCCAGTTCACCCAGTGCGCCGGCCAGCCCGGCCCAAATGCCAGCGTCGGCCATGCCAGTGCCTGCAGCGGCCTTGCCCCAAACGCCTGCGGTGGCCACCAGTGTTGCGCCCAAATTGCCTGCCAAAACCGACTTGCCCAGCAAGCCATTGAATAGCCCGCCCCCAGTGGTTGCGGTGCAAGTGGCGCCACAGCCAAGCCCTGCAAAGAAGGCTGCGGCGGCCACGCCAGCCATTCCAACTGCGGTTGTGCCAGCAGCCGCCCCAGCACCCGCACCTGCGCAAGTGGTCGCTGCCAAACCCCCCGTCCCACCCGCACCAGCACCCATTGCAGCAGTCCATATTGGCAAGGGAGCGACGGGTTCCGGCATACCGATGCTGAGCGAGTTACCCGAGGCGCTGCGGCGTCAAATCCCGGCGTTGAACATCGCTGGTGCGGTGTATTCAGACGACCCCAACCAGCGCATGCTGATCATCAACAACCAAACCTTTGGTCAAGGCAATCAAGTGGTATCTGGGGTGCAACTTGAAGAGATTCACAGCAGCAGTTCCATCTTCAGTTTCCAGGGTACCCGCTTTCAGCTTGACCATTAACTATTGTTTACATAGCTGGGTACACAGTAAATACAAGGGCTAGAAGCCTTTTTATCGGAATCTCATGCCGCTTGATTTTTGGCTCACTTCCGGCCTGCTGCTGGGTGCGGCTTTTGGGGCTGGCGTGCTCAACGCCATCGCCGGAGGCGGCAGCTTTTTAACCCTGCCCGCACTTGTGTTTGCTGGCGTGCCGCCGATCATGGCCAACGCTACAAGCGCCTTGGCGGTCAGCCCAGGCTACCTTGGCAGCACCCTCGGTTTCAAGGCTGAATTGCGCGCATTGCCCCTGGCGCAACTCAAGCGCGACATGCTGATTGCCTCAGTGGGTGGTGTGGCCGGTGCCTTGTTGCTTCTGGTCACCCCCGCTAAGCTGTTCTCAGGCATCGTCCCGTGGCTGCTGCTGTTTGCCACAGTGCTTTTTGCCGCAGGGCCTGCCATTGCCCGGCGTGCCTCGCAGGCCGCTCAGGGCCATGCCAGTCTGGCCAAATGGCGCGAACCAGGCTTACTGTTGGCCGCCATTTACGGCGGATATTTCAATGGCGGGCTGGGTATCTTGCTGATGGCTTTGTACAGCGCCACGGGCGAGTCGCGCATCCACACCGCCAACGCGCTCAAAAACCTCACGTCGTTGGTACTGTCCTGGCTGTCAGTGGCAGCGTTTGTGGTGGCGGGCGCCATTGCCTGGCGCGAGGGCCTGATCATGATGGTGGCGGCCACTTTGGGTGGCTTCTTTGGTGCCCGTTGGTCCAGACGACTGCCGGTGCAATGGATCCGCCTGGGTGTAATCGGTACCGGCCTGGTGATGAGTGCACTGTTCTTTGCGCGCCATCATTGACGATTTGCGCCAGAGCGGTTACCGTGTGCGACTCGCATGGCGCACGGCACACTGTGTTTGAAATTTTTTCCTGGACCCCGCAACTCGAAACCGGCATTGCACGGATTGATGAGCAACATCACCGTTTGGTGAGCATGCTCAATCGGCTGGCGCAGCAACACGCGCAAGGGGCGTCATCTGACGACATCCAGACCATTCTCGGTGGCCTGGCCGATTACGCCGACTACCATTTCAAGTGTGAGGAAAGTGTTTGGCAAAGCGCCCTCCCTGGCGACATCTGGCTGGACCAGCATGTGCGCACCCATCAAGGTTTTTTTGAACATATCACCCAGCTAAGCCGCGGCGCGCGACCCTTTAACGAGCTGCTTGGCGACCTGTTCCCATTCTTGGTGCAATGGTTGGCGCAACACATTCTGGAAGATGACAAGCGCATGGCCATTGCCGCCTTGGCCATCCAAAACGGTGCCAATGTCGAGGCCGCCAAAGCACAGGCTACCGCGCAAATGGCCACTGCCGGCTCAGTGCTGATACAAGCCGTTCTGAATATGAACCAGGCCCTGGCTGAGCAAACCATGGCCCTGGTGCATGAAAAACAAGCCCGCTTGGTGGCCCTGGCCAGCTTGCAAGAAAAGGAAAAGCGCTGGAATGCGCTAGTGTACGAACCTAACGCGATTGTGGCGCACACCTCAGAGTCCGAGAGGCGACTGCGCAACATCATCGAAAGCCTGCCCGCCGGCGTGGCAGTGGCCAACATCCAAACCCGCCATTTTGTGTTTGCCAACCCCTGGTTCTGCCAAATGGTTGGCTACACCGAAGACGAGCTGTACCAGATGGGCCCTGCCGACATCCACCCGGCTGAAGCTTTAGCCGAGGTGGCACATGACTTCCAACTGATGTCTGAAGGCAATTCCGTCAGGTCGCTGGCGATTCCCGTACGTCGCAAGAACGGCAGCACCTTCATCGCCCAAATCGAACGGGTGCAATTGGACTTTAGCGGCGTGCCCTGCGCCGCGGCGGTGTTCACCGATGTCACCGAACGCGAAAACGACCACAGGGCTCTGGAGGCCGAGCGCATGCGTTCGCAAAATGCGATTGAAGCCGCCCAGGCCGGCACCTGGGAGTGGGAGCTGGCGCAGCGCACTGTTCGTTGCAACGACCGCATTTCCGCCATGCTGGGGCGCCCGCCCGCGCCAGATCACCGTGCACCATTCGAGACATTTCTCCAGCTGATGCACCCAGATGACATTGAACGGGGGAGATACCTTCTCAAACAACACCTGAGCGGGGAGTCGGCCAGCTTTGAGATCGAATTGCGCCTGCGACACGCCCAAGGTCACTGGGTCTGGTGGCGCAACCTGGGCCGTGTGATGCATCGCAACCCTGACGGCGCACCAGCCCTGCTGGCAGGCATCAGCATTGACATCACCGACCAAAGAAACCAGCGCGAACAACTCGACCATTTCAGGCACAACGACGCACTTACAGGCCAACCCAACCGCCGAACCTTTGTGGCACGTTTGGCCCAGGCCATGGCGGCCTGTGATGCCAGCGCCACCCCCTTGGGTGTGGCCTACTTGGACCTGGATGGCCTCAGCGCCATCAATTCCGCCTACGGACGAGACATCGGCAACGAAGTGGTGCTTGAAGTAAGCCGGCGTTTGAGCAAGGGTTGTTCAGAGGGGCAGTTGTTGGGGCACATTGGCGGCGACGAGTTCGCCATCGTGCTGGACGATCTGAATCAGTCGTCCAGCTATGCCGTACCACTCCAACAGTTGCTCGACGTGGTGGCCGAGCCCATGCGGCTGAAGCACATCACGGTGAACCTCACCGCCAGCATTGGCCTGGCGATGTATCCACAAGCTGATTCAGTCGATGCCGAACAACTGCTGCGCCAAGCCGACCAAGCCATGTACCTGGCCAAGCTGGCTGGAAAGAATCGGTTCCATCTGTTTGACCCGGTCAACGATGAAAGCACCCGTGAAAAGTTGGCACGCATTGAAGAAATCCGTCGAGGCCTGGAACGCAATGAGTTTGTGCTGTACTACCAGCCAAAGGTGAATTTGCTGAGTGGCGAGGTGATTGGGTTCGAGGCACTGATCCGCTGGCAGCATCCCACTCAGGGTCTGCTTGCGCCAGCCAGCTTTATCCCTTTGCTGAACCAGCATCCAGTGGCCATCACGCTGGGCGATTGGGTAATTGAACATGCCCTGTCACAAATGGCAGCGTGGCTGCTTCAGGGCCTGAGCACCGCAGTGAGCGTCAACATAGACGCCATGCAGTTGCATGACCCGGACTTCATTGGCCGGCTGATGCGCCAACTGCAAGCACAACCCACGGTCAGGCCTGATCAGCTCGAACTGGAAATTCTGGAGACTGGCGCCATGGAGAACATGGCGCATGTTTCGGCACTGATTTCCGAGTTGCAAGACCTGGGCATCAGTTGCGCGCTGGACGACTTTGGCACCGGTTATTCGTCACTGACCTTTTTGAAGCAGTTGACCGCGCACACCGTGAAGATTGACCAGAGTTTTGTGCAAGGCATGCTCGACGACGCCGAAGACGCCACCATCGTCAACAGTGTGCTGACCCTGGCCAATAACTTTGACCGGCGCGCCTTGGCTGAAGGCATCGAAACCGAAGCCCATGGCAAGGCATTGATCGATTTCAACTGCGAATTCGGTCAGGGTTACGCCATTGCCAGGCCCATGCCCGCCGACGACGTGCTGCCCTGGATGGCTCAGTGGCGCCTGCCGGTAAGCTGGACCCAAACACACACCAAGGCCACACAAGATATTGCCGCGCTGCTGGCAGAAACCGAGCACCGCGCCTGGCTTAAACATTTGCATGCATTTGTGGCACAGCAAGTGCCACTGCCTCCCACCCACCAGCCGCATGTATGCCGGTTTGGCCAGTGGCTAAACAAACCGACCACCCGCAAACGCTTTGGGCACCAACCTGATTCAAGCCTGCTCACGTTGATGCACAACCAGCTTCACCAGCAGGCCGAACAGGTGGTCACCCGTGTGCTGTCCGACAAACTCGCCGATGTCAGCAACGAACTCGCCGCACTTGACCGTTTGAGTGCGGACATGCTGAACGTGCTGCATCGGATGCGTCAGGCCGAGCCAGACTCGCAATGGTCTGATACCTACCACACGCAGTTTTAACGCCCAGCTCTTAACAGCGAACGCGGCGCTATTCTTGCGAACCTGCCTCAGCCGATTGGAGCGTTTGAGCCTACCATCGGCACCTTCGAAACTTGCTCTACGCTTTTACCTATGTTCGAGTTTGTGAACCAAAGCGCCGCTGTCTCGACCACCACGCGTTCTGGTGAACCCGCATGATTGCGCCCTTTGACCTGGCCGGCAGCTACTCACTGCACCCGGGGGAACGCCCCAGCATCACTGGCCAGCGACCGGTGCTGGGTTCAGGTTTGCTGAGCCGTGTGCTGCGTGGACACAGGCCCGACCATATCGAACAGACTCTGGGCCAATTGTTCAGCTTGTGCGCGCACGCCCACCGGCGCACCGCCCGACTGGCCATGCATGCTGCGAAGTGCACCCACCCGACGCTGCTGCCCGAGCCACCCTCGCGGGAACTGTCTTTCCGGACCGCACTGGACCACTTGCGCAGCATGACAATGGACTGGCCAAATCAAGGCTCCGGCTGGGCCACCCCTTGCCCGGTACCCTTGGCGCAGACCCACCATGACCTGAACGAAGCCCAGGCCGCTACTGCGTTACACCAACTCCAAGCTTGGCTTGAAACCAGCGTACTGGGTCAACCCGTAAGCGACTGGTTGGCTCAATACAGCGCGCCCGAAGCCTTTCTGGCTTGGTGCCGGCAAAACGCCTCTGCAGCACCACCAGCAAGGTTTCTGCTTGACTGCTACGCGACAACCCATGCCCTTCAAACCACGTATCGCCCACTGGATATGCTGGACCAGGATCCGGAAAAGCAAACCTTGCAAATGCAACAGGTGGCACAGGCCATCTCCAACCACTCCGGCTTTGCCCAGCGACCCATTTGGCAGGGGCAATGCGCGGAAACTGGCGCCTGGTCGCGTGTACGCCGGCGTCAATGGGCAGCAGTTAGCGGCCCAGAAACATCCGGTGGCATGAATGCCTGGACGCGACTGGCCTCGCGCTGGTTCGAACTGGTGCAACTGTGTGGCGATGAGCCAGGGCAGGACAGTTCGCCTGCCAAACTGTCCAGCGGCGCCCTGGCGTTAGGCCAAGGGCAGGCTCTGGGCTGGTGTGAAATGGCGCGCGGCTTGTTGCTGCATTGGGTTCAGCTGGACTCCCAGGGTCAAGTGGACGCTTACCAAGTGGTGGCACCCACGGAGTGGAACTTTCATCCCGATGGCGCCTTGGCCCAGGCGCTGATGCAACTTTCCCCCAAAGATACCACCCAAGCAACTTTGCTCAGCAAGGCGTTTGACGCCTGTGTGGCTTGCCAGGTCAGCTTGGCGACGCCTCCGGAGACCACGCATGCATGAAATGAGTTTGGCCGGCGGAATCTTGCGCTTGGTGGAACAAACCTGCGAACGCGAACCATTCAAGCGGGTGACACATTTGCGGCTTGAGGCCGGCGCGTTGAGCGGCGTAGAAGTCTCATCATTGCGTTTTGCGCTGGAAGCCATATCCGCCGGGACGCTGATTGAACATTCGGTAATTGATATTGACGAGCCTGCAGCCGCGGCTTGGTGCATGGCGTGCAGCCAAAGCGTCACCATTCATTCCCGCACCGATGCCTGCCCAATTTGCGGTGGCTATCAGGTTCAGCCCACGGGTGGTTCAGAATTGCGTTTGGTCGAGCTGCTGGTGGAATGATCCACCCCAGCAAGCAAAAAGGAAAACATCATGTGTGTCGTATGCGGTTGCAGCACCCCCCAAGCGTCTGGCGCTTCCCCCAATCTGGCGATTGATCCGGTCTCGGGTGACCTGCACTTTGGCGCCGGTGCGGCCAAGGTATCGGTGCCCGGCATGAGCCAAGCACGGGCGATCAAGATTGAGGCCGATGTGCTGGGTGCCAACAACAAAATTGCAGCGGAGAATCGCGCCCACTTTGCTGGCCATGGTGTGACCGCCTACAACCTGGTGTCCAGCCCCGGTTCCGGCAAGACCACACTGCTGTGCGCCACCATTGATGCCCTGCGCAAACGCGCGCCCGCTTTGGTGGTGGCGGTGATTGAAGGCGACCAACAGACCAGTTTTGATGCCGACCGCATCCGTGCCACCGGCGCCCCCGCCATTCAGGTCAACACCGGCAAAGGCTGCCATCTGGATGCCCCCATGGTGGCGCAAGCCTTTGCCCAACTGCACGCGCATGCCACTGGTCACGAAGCCGAACACACCCATTCGCACACCCATTCACACAGTCACGACGCAGACCATACGCACAGCCATGACGCGCCCCATACCCATGATTCAGACCATGGGCATTCCCATAGCCATGCCCATGCCCACGCCCATGAGCATGGCCATTCGCACGACCAGGTCCATGATCATGCGCATGATGAGGCCGCCGCGCATACCCATGACACGCCGTCTCTGCTGTTCATTGAAAACGTCGGCAATCTGGTCTGCCCGGCCATGTGGGACCTAGGCGAAAAAGCCAAGGTTGCCATTCTGTCGGTCACCGAGGGCGAAGACAAACCCCTCAAGTACCCTGACATGTTTGCGGCGGCCAAGTTGATGGTGCTCAACAAAATCGACTTGCTGCCGCACTTGACGTTTGATGTGGAGCGCTGCAAAGCCTATGCGCGCAGGGTCAACCCGGGCATCGAGTTTCTTGAGCTGTCGGCCACCACCGGTGAAGGCATGCCCGCCTGGCTGGACTGGCTGCTGGCCGAGCCTGAGGTGCATCAACCTAGTGCGGTTCAGGCGCGCATTGCCCAGCTTGAAGCCGAGCTGGCAAAACTGCGGTCCCTGCCTGCCTGACACCATGGCGCTGGTGCTGGCCTTGGGGGCCTATTTGAAAAACACAGCGTGTCTGTTCGACAGCGACCAGCCACAGACCACACACTGGTCTGCGGTGCATGGTGACCTGTCGGACCCGGCGGCATGCATGGCGCTGCGCGAATCGGCCATGGCCTTGCTGGCACGCGCTGAGCGGCCNNGCGCTCAGCGGCCCATTGACGCCGTCGCCCACGACTTGCACCCGGATTTTTTCAGCACCCATCTGGGGTTGGAACTGGCCGAACAACTCGGTGTGCCGGCTATCGCGGTTCAGCACCACCATGCCCACATTGCCGCTGTTTTGGCTGAGCATGGGATCCATCGCCCGGTGGTCGGCATGGCGCTTGATGGGGTCGGACTGGGCAACGACGGCACGGCTTGGGGGGGTGAAATTCTGCACGTGAACGCCAGGCAATTTGAGCGGGTCGGCCACTTGCTGCCTCTGGCCCTGCCAGGCGGGGACGTAGCCGCGCGCGAACCCTGGCGCATGGCAGCTGCTGCATTGCATGCCTGCGGTAAAACGGATGTCATCGCCACGCGTTTTGGGCCAGTAGTGGGCGAGCAGTCGGCGCAAACGATTGCGACCATGTTGCGTCGATCACTCAACTGCCCCACCACCACCGCAGCCGGGCGCTGGTTTGACGCGGCTGCGGGCTTGCTGGGTTTGTCAGTACGCCAAACCGAAGAAGCCCAGGCTGCCATCGCCTTGGAGCAGGCCGCTCGGTCTTACCTGCAAGACCACGGGCTGGAGGTCCGCGCCAGCGACTGGGCGGTGCTGCCCGGTGGTCAGATTGATCTGCGCCCGCTGTTGCTTTCCAGCATGATCGATATCGATACGACTGATCAGTCAGCAGTCATGGAAGCCGCCGCCCGCTTTCACCTGACTCTGGCAGACGCGCTGTGTGTCCACACCATTGCCCAGGCGCAGATTCGCCAAATACGGGATGTGGCTTTGGGTGGCGGTTGTTTCTTCAACTGCATCCTCACCCAGCGTATCGTTTTGCAACTGCAGGTGGCGGGTTTGAACGTCCTGCAAACCAAGAACCTGTCGTGTGGTGATGCCGGACTGGCGTTTGGTCAAGCCTGGGTGGTTGAGCGAAGGATGCAACACGAAAATATACCTTTAGCCCTTATAGATTAAACGTCAGCAGCTTCAGTTTGGATAGCAATTTAAGGA
>DFWT01000023.1 GCA_002381045.1 Rhodoferax sp. UBA4127 | reverse complement strand
GAGTTGCACCCGCGCACGATGGAAATTTTGGACATCGCGGCCAGCATGGTCGAGGCCGGTGGTATTGAGGCCTGGAGCAAGGCCAGCACCGAAGAAATTCTGGCCAAAGTAGGTGCTACAGCCGATGCGCCCAGCTACACCAAGAGCAGTGACATTCTGGAAGTCTGGTTCCATTCCAGCCTGCTCACGGCTTGCGCCATGTACGGCCGCGCGCCCTACAAAGGCATCCTGACCCACGGCTTCACCGTGGACAGCAAGGGCCACAAGATGAGCAAGAGTGCCGGTAACGGCGTCGACCCGCAAGAAACCAGTAAAAAGCTCGGTGCCGAGATCATCCGCCTGTGGGTGGCCGCCAGCGACTACTCCGGCGACATCGCCGGTGACGACAAAATTTTGGCCCGCGTGGTGGACACCTACCGACGTGTGCGCAACACGCTGAAATTCCTGCTGGCCAACACCGATGACTTTGACCCAAGCGTGGATGCCGTGCCACTGGACCAAATGCTGGAAATTGACCGCTACGCCTTGAGCCGCGCTGCCGCTTTGCAGGCCGAGATCTTGGCGCATTTTGATGTCTATGAATTCCATCCCGTCGTGGCCAAGCTGCAGATTTACTGCAGTGAGGATTTGGGCTCGTTCTACCTCGACATCCTGAAAGACCGGCTCTACACCACCGGCGCCAAATCGCTGGCGCGGCGCAGTGCGCAGACCGCGCTGTGGCAGATCACCCAGGCCATGCTGCGCTGGATGGCGCCGTTCCTAAGCTTCACCGCAGAGGAAGCCTGGGCGGTGTTGGGCAGCGAAGGAAAAACTCCGCTGACCACACGCGACTCCATCTTCATGGACACCTACAGCACCATGCCCACCCCCGATACGGTCATGTTGGCCAAGTGGGCCCGCATCCGCGAGATTCGCGATGCGGTCAACAAAGACATCGAAGTGCTGCGTGCCGATAGCAAGGTGGGCTCGTCGCTGCAAGCCGAGATTGAACTGACTGTGGCGGCAGAAGACTACGCTTTGCTGGCCAGCCTGGGGGTCGATCTGAAATTTGTGTTCATTACATCCGCTATTTCTTTGATAGCTGGTGACGCAATATATATAAGGGCTAGGGCCTCAAATTTTGTAAAGTGTGAGCGCTGCTGGCATTACCAGGATGACATTGGCCTTGATGCCACGCACCCGACCCTGTGCGGGCGTTGCGTCAGCAACCTAGCAGGCAGCGGCGAAACACGGGTGTTTGCCTGATGGCGCGTCAACCTGGCGCCCGCAGCGCGGCATCGGGTGCTGGCGGGATGATGCTGTGGCTGGCCTGGGCATTGGTGGTACTCATCGTTGACCAGTTCACCAAAGTGCTGATCCTGGGCTACTACCAGTTGGGTGACAGCACCCCGGTGGCCAGCTTTTTTAATGTGGTCCGGGTACATAACACCGGCGCGGCATTTTCCTTTTTGGCCAATGCCGGTGGCTGGCAGCGCTGGCTGTTCACCGGCATCGGTGTGGCGGCGGCCCTGCTGATTCTGTGGATGCTGAAAAGTCACCCGGGGCAAAAGCTGTTTGCGTTCGCCATGGCCAGCATTCTGGGCGGTGCTATCGGCAATGTGCTGGACCGCATCCTGTACGGTTATGTGGTCGACTTTCTGGACTTTCATTGGAGGGGCTGGCACTTCCCGGCCTTCAACGTGGCCGACAGCGCCATCACCCTGGGTGCCATCTGCCTGATACTTGACGAATTAATGCGGGTGCGGCGTGGCCGCTGAAGCCACCCACCACTCGCTTAAACAAGGACCGCGTTGACCCACCTGCTGAACCTGTTGGCCGCAATTGCCCTGCTGGTGTGGGGCACCCACCTGGTGCGCAAAGACACGCTGCGCGTGCTGGGTGCCAACCTGCGCAAGGTGCTGGCGCAAAGTGTCAACAACCGCTTCAAAGCCGTGTTATCAGGCATTGGTGTCACGGCTTTGCTGCAGTCCAGCACCGCCACCGCACTCATCATCTCAAGCTTCGTTGGCCAAGGGCTGGTGGCACTGCCCGCTGCATTGGCCGTGATGCTTGGGGCCGATGTGGGCACCAGTCTGATGGCACTGGTGTTCTCACGTGATCTGTCCTGGCTGTCACCCTTGTGCATCTTTTTTGGCGTGGTGCTGTTCATCGCCAGGCAGTCCACCAACGCCGGTTACGTCGGGCGCATCTTCATTGGTCTGGGGCTGATGTTGCTGGCA
This sequence comes from Rhodoferax sp. UBA4127, assembly GCA_002381045.1. Classification (GTDB taxonomy): domain Bacteria; phylum Pseudomonadota; class Gammaproteobacteria; order Burkholderiales; family Burkholderiaceae_C; genus Rhodoferax. Next base: position 539 of record DFWT01000023.1, on the reverse strand, counting down.
TTGAGTCTGGTGCGGGCATCGGCCAATGAGCTCACCCAAGCCGAAGCCGTTCGGGTGATGCTGGCATCGCTCGGCAGTGACCGTTTGCTTGAGATTACTTTGGGTGCTGTCCTGTCGGTGCTGAGTTACTCTAGCTTGGCCATCGTGCTGCTGACCGCCACCCTGGCCAATTCGCAGGTGGTACCGCTGGATGCCGCTTTGGGGCTGGTGCTGGGTGCCAACCTGGGCAGCGGTTTGCTGGCTGTACTCACCACACTGGGCCAGCCGGTGGAGGCACGCCAGGTACCGCTGGGCAATCTGACCTTCAAGGTGCTGGGCATTGCGCTCATGGCCCCCTTTGCCAGCCTGTGGCTACACCACGTGCCACCAGCGCTCAATGATGCGGCCACGGTGGTGGTGTTGTACCACCTGCTGTTCAACATCGCTGTGGCGGTCATATTCATCGGACCCACCGCTGTGGTGGCGCGCTGGGTGAGCTATTGGCTGCCTAAACCGGTGATCAACAACCTAAATGGTCGTCAACGCCACTTGGACCCTTC
>DFWT01000034.1 GCA_002381045.1 Rhodoferax sp. UBA4127 | reverse complement strand
GCGTTGCCCCGAGACCCTGGTTTTCTCGCCGCGTCGCGCTTCGCTTGACGCATAAATGTCCGGTGTGTTTAAAACCGTGACCATATAGCGCAACAGGATGGCGAGCGCCTTGTCATTCGTACTGCGTTCACGCGCGTACGGCGCCCGCCTGTAGGCATGACAGAACGCTATCGACCAGTCTATAGGCGGGCATGGACCCGCCAGCATTGGCATCCCGCCACAGGGGGAGCGGGGGTAGTTGACCCTTGGGCATAGCACATTGCCCTTACTTTCCGATGCAATCGCAGCAGTCAGGGAGGATTCGGGTCAGCCCGCGTGAATGTGCTGATGATGAGGGCAAATGCAACACATGATTGTTTGAATAAATTTCATCATCCAAGAATGTCCCCACTTTGTCCCCGCTACGTCCCCGTTTTGTCCTCTCTCGCTGATACTGCGCCAACCCGCATGGATGCTGGGTTTCGGCCATTTGTCCCCGCTGCTTCCACGATTTCACCCGCCAGCAGCCGAGGTAAGTGGCAAAACATTCCGGGCGTGACCATCAGGCGGCCTTCTGGGGCAAGGGAATCACGTCAGCACCCTTGCGCAGCCCGTCAAGGTAGTTTGCCCAAGTCTGCATCATTTCGCGTCGCTGGGTTTCAAATTCGGTGCGGTTATAGGAGCGGCCCAGCTTGTCGGGTACAGAGTGGGCAAGCTGCGCCTCGATCACCGCTTCGGGTAAGCCCAGGCGTTCGGCCATCATCGTGCGCGCGGTCGCTCTGAATCCGTGGCCCACTACTTCATCAGCACCGAAGCCCATTGCCCGCAAAGCTGCATTCACGGTGTTCTCACTCATGGGCCGGTGGTGGTGTCGTTCGCCGCGAAAGACGTACACCCCCCCGCCGGTGATGGTTTGCAGTTCGCGCAAGGTTTCCACCGCTTGCGAAGGCAAGGGCACGAGGTGTGGCTTGCCGTTCAGCTTGCCGTCTTTCTCGCGCTTCATCCGTTCGGCGGGAACAATCCACAGCGCCGCGTCAAAGTCGAACTCTACCCACTGAGCGTGCCGCAGTTCTCCCGGGCGCAGAAACAGCATCGGTGCTAGCCGCAACGCGGCCCGCACTACATGGCTACCCTGGTATCCGTAGCAAGCCCGCAGCAGTTCACCAAGGCGCGAAGGGTCAGTGATTGCCGGGAAGTGCTTCACCACGGGTTTGCGCAAGGCGTCTTTCAGGTCGCGTGCCGGGTTGCTCACGGCCCGGCCCGTGGCCACGGCATAGCGAAACACTTGTCCGCAATTTTCCAAGGCACGGTGCGCAGTTTCGATCACACCGCGTGCCTCGATTTTGCGCATTACCTCCAACAGTAGCGGGGGCGTGATGCTGCCAGCGGGTTCGCGTCCAAGCCACGGGAAAACGTCAACTTCCAGCCGCCGAATGATCTTGTCGCCGTAGCTGGCTGCCCAGTCATTGCGCCGGGTGTCAAACCATTCGCGTGCGACCTCCTCGAAACTACCGATTGTGGGCAGGCCGGACGCTTCGCGTTCTTTGGCTTCGCGGGTTTGAACCTGTAGCGCCTTTGTTGCCTTGCGTCGGTCGCTCGGATCGGAACCCGCCGCCACCAGCTCACGGGCTCGGTCGGCTTGTTCGCGTGCAATCTTTAGCCTGGTGTCCGGGTAGGTGCCCAGGCTCAAGGTTTTTCGTTTGCCGTTGATCGTGTAATCAAGTCGCCAGCCATGCGCCCCACCTTTGACGAACAGCAGCAGGTAAAGCCCCTCGCCATCGCTCAAACGCTTGCGGGGATCGCCTCGTTTGATGTTGCGAATCGTGGCGTCAGACGGTATCATTGATCGTGCCATGCAGTAACTCCTACAGTAACTTGATTCTGCATCATCACGTAAACATAGCATTCATGCGGCCTGCGGGTCTTCTTTCGGTAGAGCCCCAGCCACCAGTTAAGCCCAAGAGGCAATTGAAAAGCCCACTATACAAAATATAGTGGGCTTTTTTCATTGGTTTGAGCGCTGTCAGCTAAAGTTTTCTGCCTAGGCCACTCAAGGAGTTCACATGCCCATTTACGAGTACGCGTGTCACGATTGCGGGAAGCAGTTTGAAACCTTGGTGCGCAGCGACACGGTTCCCGCTTGCCCGGCCTGCGGTTCGGTGCAGTTGGAGAAACAGCTGTCTGTGTTTGCCACGACCGCGGTCACCGAACCGGCGGGCGCCGCGATGCCAAGCCCGTGCGGGTCTTGCGGCAATCCGGGCGGTCCGGGGGCTTGCGCGTTTAACCGCTAACTTCAAATCTGATCCTTCATCGCACACACTTTGAGAGGTTTCCCATGGGCATTAACCGCAAATTCTTTTTTGATCAGTGCCGGCAAACCCTGTTCACCGGAAAGCTGAGTCAGGGGCAGGTGGATGGCTTGTCTTTCATTCTGAATGTTTGGGAAAAGAGTCACGCCAAGAAGGATGACCGCTGGCTGGCCTATGCCTTGGGGACTGCGTTTCATGAAACGCAGTTCACCATGCAACCCATCCGCGAGTTTGGTGGCAAAGACTATTTTTTCCGCATGTACGACCCAGCCAGTTCGGTACCGCGGCGCGCGGCAATTGCCCGCTCTATGGGTGCACAACTGGGTGATGGTGTCATGTTTTACGGGCGGGGTTACGTACAACTCACCTGGCGTGCCAACTACGCCAAGATGGGAAAGGCATTTGGTGTCGACCTCATATCCAGTGCGGCAGCCGCAGACCAGGTGTTGCAGGCTGAACTCGCCGCACGCATCATGTTTAAAGGGATGGAAGAAGGTAGCTTCACCACCAAGAAGTTCAGCGATTACTTTAACGCCACCACCGAAAACTGGAAAAACGCCAGACGAATCATCAATGGCAATGATTGCGATGAAATGATCGCGGTGTATGCCAAGAAGTTTTACGCCGCCATTGGCTACACCACTGGCTGAGTTTGATGCCTGTGTTGCAATCGGCTGCCTTGCACAGCGCCTGGAGCTTTGGGCGCGATGTTCGCGTTAAGCTGCTGGCTGCGATGCTTGTGGTATTTGCTCATGGCGCGTTTGCCGATGCCGGTCAACTCAAAGGGCAATTGCGTTGCGGTTGGTTTGAAAATCCCACGCCCGCCAATGCCTGGTTCACTGATCGCGAGGGCGAATGGCTGGTTGCGGTCCAGGGCGGGCACCAAGCGCAAGGCGATTGGCCGAGATTTCCGCCATGGCGCTGGGTGCGGACCAATGGCCATTACGGCTATGGCTGCGCCTGCATGCGGGTGTTGACTGACCCGAGTGGCTTCAGCATCACTAAAATTCTGACGAGTTCCTCCCGCAGTTTGGCTACCTGCCGAAAGGACACGACTTTAAGAGAGCCCACGCCGGGGCAATAGCTACTACATTGCACATTTGTCAGAGCACTTAATCCGCAAAATTGATGCATCCCTTAACCCGAATCCACGACCATGAAAATTTCGAAATTTGACGATCTCTTGCTGGCAGCTACTCAGCAAGTGAATGCCCAACGGCTACTGCTGGTGTTTACCACCTCGGAGTTGCAGGAAGACCCCACACCCGAACAGCGGGCCGCCTTCGAGTCCGGTCACGGCGGTGTATTGATGCCGGCCATGTGTGCCCACAAGACGCCCGATGAAATCGGCAACTTCGAGCAACTTAAAGCCCAAGCAACGCATCTTCAAAAACCGTGGAGCGTGCTCTTTGCAACCTCGCTGTCTGGCAAGGGTGAAGAATTGCCTGCTGTGAAGGATGCTGAGCATTTTCTTGGGGTGATGGAAGAATCTGTCAAAAACGGGCGGTTTGAAGGCCTGATTGCCTTTAACGCAGAAGGTATTGCCGTTGCCAGAGTTTCGCGCGGTGCCCACTGAACAGGGGGAGTTTGAGCTACGTGGGTTTTTGGCCAAATCGTCACTGTTTGGTGGATTGTCGGCAGAAGAGTTGGCTCGTGTATCGCTCAGCTGCAAGGTACGGCGTTACGCCAGAGGCGACCTGATTTTTCGAGCTGGCGAGCCCTGCGATGCCTTTTTCATGGTGATGACCGGACGCGTCAAGTTGTCTTTGTTGTCACCTGCAGGCCAGGAAAAAGTTGTCGAAATCATCAGCCCAGGCCAGAGTTTTGCCGAAGCACTGGTGTTCTTGGACAAGCCCTATATCGTGAGCGCCCAAACCCTGGCCGATGTCAGGTTGGTGAGTGTCAGCAAGCACGGCATCATTCGTGAAATTCAACAAGATGCCCGACTGGCGCTGCATATGCTGGCTGGCCTGTCAAAACGCCTGCACGGCTTGGTTCAGGACGTTGAGGCCTATGCCCTGAGCAGTGGTTTGCAGCGCTTGATTGGTTTCTTGCTACGAGATGTGGTGGCCAATCCAACCGAGGTGCCCAATACCGCCACGATTTGCTTGCCGGCAAGCAAGGCCACCATCGCCTCGCGGTTGTCGCTGAGCCCTGAGTCTTTTTCGCGGGTGTTGCATGAGTTGGAGTCGGCGCAATTGATAACCATCGATCGCCGAGAGATTCAGATTTTGGATGTGCAAAAACTCATGGCTTTCGGCACCATGCCTCACTGAAGCAGCCTCGCCGCAGAGCGGCTGGCACGTATCCTGCATCCGCTCGACCCAGAGAGGACGACACCATGAAAAAGGATGTAACCCAGCACTTCGGACAGGTGATTCTTCACGACTCGCCAGTCGAGTTCACGGCCACAGACAAGCGGGGTGCTTGCATGCTCGTGGGTGCGGGGCCAGGAGGCCCAGAGTATTTGACATTGCGCGCCATCAAGGCAATTGAGACGGCCACTGTGTTGCTGGTCGATGACATGGTCAGCGAGACGATCGTGGCATTGGCTTCGCCGTCGGCGCGGGTGGTTTGGGTCGGGCAGCACGGCGGTGGCCAGCCGATGGCACAGGCCGTCATTGATAAGCTGATCCTTCATGCCGTGCGCGAAGGTCATCTGGTGGTGCGTCTGAGAGGCGGTAGCCCGTTTAGTTTTGCCTGGATAGACCAGGACATTAAGCAGTCGCCCACAGCCGACAAGCCGGGCCAAAAAAGACCTTTGTAAGATCCCGGGCGCGTGCCCGACTATCCTCAGGCGTGCGCTAACTGCGGGGCGCGCCGTTGGTTTGGGGGTTTTTACCTGGGTTCTTGCATGAAAAAAATGTTTGTTTTGGTGCTGGTTCTCTCGGCCGTCGGCGCATTTTTTGCATTGGATCTGAATCAGTGGCTCACATTTGACGGGCTCAAAGCCAGCCTGAGCCAGTTCGAGGCACTGCGCCAGCAGTCTCCCTACAAGGTGGCGCTGATTTTCTTTGTCGCGTACGTGCTGGTGACGGCCTTGTCATTGCCGGGTGCGGTGATCATGACGCTGGCTGCAGGCGCCTTGTTTGGCCTGGGTTTTGGCACATTGCTGGTGTCTTTTGCCTCCAGCATCGGTGCCACGCTGGCTTTTCTGGCGTCGCGTTACCTCTTGCGCGATGTCATTCAGGCGCGCTTCGGAGACCGGCTCAAGGCCATCAACGAAGGCATGGCCAAAGATGGCACGCTGTACCTGTTCACCCTGCGGCTAGTGCCGCTGTTTCCATTTTTTCTGGTGAATCTGCTGATGGGACTGACACCCATCAAAACCCTCAGCTACTACTGGATCAGCCAGTTGGGCATGCTGGCGGGCACGCTGGTCTACGTGAATGCTGGCACCGAGTTGGCCAAGATTAATAGCCTCTCCGTCATCCTTTCACCAGGCCTGGTGTTGTCGTTTGCGCTGCTGGGCATCTTTCCGTTGTTGGCCAAGCAATTCCTAAAATTTTTACGGCGCCGCCGTGTTTATGCCAAATGGTCACGCCCGGTCAAATTTGATCGCAACCTGGTGGTGATTGGTGCGGGTGCAGCGGGCTTGGTTACTTCCTACATTGCAGCGGCGGTCAAGGCCAAAGTCACGCTGGTGGAGTCGCATAAGATGGGCGGCGACTGCCTGAACTATGGCTGTGTGCCAAGCAAGGCTTTGATCAAATCCGCACGCATGGCGCACCAAATGCGCCATGCTGATCACTACGGTTTGCGTGCGGTCACGCCAGAGTTCAGCTTTCGCCAAGTTATGGCGCGGGTGCATGAGGTGATTGACACCATCGCCCCACATGACAGCGTGGCGCGTTACACCGCCTTGGGTGTGGAGGTGTTGCAAGGTCATGCCCGCATCGTCGACCCGTGGACGGTGGAGGTGACGCAAAACGACGGCCAGCCGGGCCCGCGTGTGCAGCGCCTCACCACCCGCAGCATCGTGATTGCGGCCGGCGCGCGTCCGTTTGTGCCGCCTTTGCCTGGTCTGGATGAGGTGGGCTATGTCACCAGCGACACACTCTGGGATGAGTTTGCCAAGCTGGATGCGCCACCCAAGCGCCTGGTGGTTTTGGGCGGCGGACCTATTGGCTGCGAACTGGCCCAAAGCTTCGCCCGGCTGGGCTCCCAGGTCATTCAGATCGAGATGGCACCGCGGCTGATGCTCCGTGAGGACCTTGAAGTGTCCGAGTTGGCGCGACAAGCTTTGTTGCGTGACGGTGTGCAGGTTCTCACCAACCACAAGGCGCTGCGTTGTGAGAAAAAGGGCTTGCGCAAATTCATTGTGGTGGAACACCAAGGCGCCGAGGTGTCGATTGAATTTGACGCAATTCTGTTCGCCGTCGGCCGGACTGCCCGCTTGCAGGGCTACGGCTTGGAAGACCTGGGTATTGCCACCCAACGCACCGTGCCTGTGAATGACTATTTGGAAACGCTCTACCCCAACATCTATGCCGCAGGCGACGTGGCCGGGCCCTACCAATTCACCCACACGGCGGCCCACATGGCCTGGTATGCCGCAGTGAACGCGTTGTTTGGTGACTTTAAAAAATTTAAGGTGGATTATTCGGTGGTGCCCTGGGCCACTTTCATCGAGCCCGAGGTGGCGCGGGTTGGCTTGAACGAGCAGGATGCCATAGAAAAGGGCATTGATTACGAGCTCACCCGGTATGGCATTGACGATCTGGACCGCGCCATTGCGGATGACACGGCCCGTGGCTTCGTGAAGGTATTGACGGTGCCTGGCAAGGACAAAATTCTCGGCGTGAACATCGTGGGCGAGCATGCGGCCGACCTGCTGGCCGAGTTTGTGTTGGCCATGAAACACGGGCTGGGTCTGAACAAGATTTTGGGCACGATCCACATCTACCCCACTCTGGCCGAGGCTAACAAATATGCGGCGGGTGAATGGAAGCGCGCCCACGCACCCAAAAAGTTATTGGCTTGGGTTGGGCGATTTCACAGCTGGCGGCTCGGCTGAGCCATCCCAATCGCCAATGTCGATAACCCGGCCACCAGGTGGCACATCGGCCGGGTCGTGGGTGACCAGCAACGTCGGGATGCCCTGGCGGGCGATCTGCTCGAACACGTAGGTACGGAACTGGGTACGCAACAACGCATCGAGCCTGGAAAAGGGCTCGTCTAGCAGCAGGGCCTGAGGCTCTGCCAGCAGCGCGCGCATCAGGCTGACGCGGGCCCGTTGTCCGCCCGACAGTGTGGCCGGATCGCGGTCATGAAAACCCGCCAGCCCCATGTCGGCCAAGGTGCGCTCAATCATTTGACGTCGTGCCTTTGTCCCTTCGATGTGAGCTGGCAACGCAAACGCCAGGTTGTGTCCCACGCTCAAATGCGGGAACAACAGGTCATCCTGAAATAAAATGCCGACCCGGCGCTGCTCGGTGGGCAGAGTGTCAAGTCGCCGCTGATCCAGCCACAATTCCCCACGGGCAGAAAAGACCGAGTCCAGGTCGCCCACCATCCAGTTCAGTAAGCTGGATTTGCCCGAGCCCGATACCCCAAATAGCGTGACGATTTCGCTGGGTTCAATCTGCAATTGCATTTGCGTCAGCAATCGCACATCGCCGCGCCTCAGTGTGAGGTTTTTGATGCTCAACATGTCAGCGCAGCCCCCGCCGGTTCCTACCCACCCAAGCGGGCAGCCAGGCCGCCAGCGCAAAGGCCGCCAGCGGTAGCGCGATTTGCAGCAGGGCCTGCACTGCCAGCGTGCGGCGGTTGCCACCGGCACTCAGGGCCACCGCCTCGGTGGTCACCGTGACAAACCGCCCACCGCCGGCAAACAGGGTAGGCAGGTACTGCGCCACGCTCACCGCAAACCCGACTGCCAGCGCGGCCAAAATCGGGCGCATCAAGCAGGGCCATTTCACCCGCAAACACGCGCCCATTCGCGAGCAGCCCAAGGCCCGCGCCGTGGTCAGAAGCCTTGGGTCAAAAGAGCGGTATGGCCCAACCAGGGTCAGCACCATGTAGGGCAAAACCCACAGCAGATGGCTCCACACCAGCGCGAATGCGGTGCCGTCCAGACCCATTTGCAAGAGCGCGGCGTATTGGCCGGCCACCAAGGGCAGGACAGGCAAGATCAGCGGCAGGTAAAGAATGGCGTTGGCCTGTTTTGGTCCCCACTCCAGCCAGACGAGGGCGGTGGGTAAACACAGCCCGTTGACCACCAACGCCAGCCAAAAAGTCGTCCAGAACGGTGCCAGATCGGCTAGCGCCCAGGTGCGCCAGCTCAGGTCATCCGGCCAGATCGATGGGAAGAACCAGGTGTCTGCCACTGACCAAAGCAGCAGCACCGCCACTGCGGCGTAGCCGATCAGGAACAAGGGTGTGTGGAGGTTCAAGCGTTGCCAGCCTCGCAGTGGTAAACGCGTACCGGTGGGATAGGTTCTTCGTTGCGTCGTTCGCCGCCATAACCAATGCACCACGCCACTCCCCACCAGCAGCAAGACAAGCAGCACCAAGGAGGCGGCATCTCCACGGGCCTGAATAGCGGGCTCGGGGTCACTGAGCCAATGCCATGCAAGCACAGCCAGCGTCGGTGGGGTGCCTGGCCCCAGAATCACCGCCATATCCACCACCGACAACCCGTAGGCGAAAACCGCAGCCAGTGGCCAACCCAGCCGAGGCAGCAACTGGGGCCACAGAATCAGGCGCCAGGTCTGCAAAGCGTTGTAGCCCAGACTGCGTGCCACCCGCGTGTGTTTTGCCACCGTTGACTCACCCAGGAGGGCAGCGAGCACCCACAACAAAAACCAGCTTTCCTTGATCGCCAGGGCCAGGCTCAAACTCACCGCGTAAGGGTCTTGCACAGTGACCCATGCGGGTGGGGCCATCCAGTCAAAAGGCAGCGCCACCCATCGCGCAAGCCAGCCCGAAGGTGCCAGCAGAAAGAAAACACCTATCGCAAAGGCAGCATGCGGGACAGACAACAGCGGTGCCAGATACCGCTGTAGCTTCAGCCAGAGTTCACTCGGATAAACCACGGTAGCGATTGTGGATGCCATGGCACACGCAAGTAAGGTACTGAGCAGCGCGGAAAGCAGGGTGTTGCCAAGGGCATGGATAAATTGCGGATCATTCCACAGACCTTCCCAAATGGCGACCTGCCAGGCAGGGCGCAAAGCCCACCACAAGCCAGGGATGTCTGGCACAAAAATCAGCGCTACTGGCAGCGCAGCCAGCCATTTACTGACCCGCTGGGTTGACTTTGATGGATGGAGGGGTTTCAAATTTATTAACGCGAACCGTAGCGCTTGAGCCACTCGGCCTCCAACGCTTCCACCCAACTGGCATGCGGCTCGGCCAGCGTGGGCACCGGCTCATTCAGCGCCCCAGGCGGTTTGGCGCGCATGGCGCTTTGCAATGGGGCCGGAATTTTGGCCATGTCCAGCACGGTGCCGTCACCCCACACCCGGGTATCCGCTTTGTGGGCCTGGGCTTCTGTGGAGAGCAAGAAGTTGGCAAACACCTGTGCGCCTGCTTTGGCTTTGGCATTGGCCGGGATGGCGACAAAGTGCACATTGCCAATGGTGCCGCCGTTGAAACCAAAGCTGTAGGCGGTGGCGGGAAGTTGTTTGCTGGCGATCAGATTGGCGGCCTCGTTGGGGTTGAATGTGAGTGAAAGTTTGAGCTCTCCATCGGCCAACATCCGGTGCATTTCGGCCGCGTTGGCCGGAAATGCCTTGCCGCTGCGCCACAACTGCGGGTGTAGTTGGTTCAGGTAGGTCCACAATGGCTGAGTCGCATCGGCAAAGGCGGCTGGGGTGACCGGTTCTTGCAACACCTTGGTGTTGGATGTCAGTTCCAGCAGCAGTTGCTTGATGAACGTGGTGCCATGAAAGTCTGGCAATTTGGGATAGGACACACGGCCCGGATTGGCTTTGGCAAAAGCCAACAGCTCAGTCGCCGATCGGGGTGGCATGGGTGTCTTGGCGCGATCCGCAATGAACGTGAGTTGGGCGGTGCCCCAGGGCATCTCGAAGCCATGTGTGGGCACGGAAAAGTCTTGACGGACTGGCTTGTTCAAGTCCACCAAGCCCCAGTTGGGCAGGCTCTCAGCCCAAGGGCCGAACAAGGCATTGGCCTGTTTTAGGTTGCGAAAGTTCTCGCCGTTCACCCACATCAAATCTACCGAACCTTCCGTGGGTCGACCCGCCGCGATTTCGGTTTGCACCCGCTTGACCACCTCGGCTGCGTCGGTGACCTTGACGTGTTTGACATCCACGCCATACTTGGTTTTTGCTTCTTTGGCAGCCCATGCGATGTAGGCATTGATGGCATCGCCGCCACCCCAGGCATTGAAGTAGACAGTTTGCCCTTTGGCTTCTCGTTCGGTTTGCGCCCAGTCGGCATACGCCAAGCCAGGAAAGGTCAATGCAGGCAATGCCAGGCGAATGGCCACTTTGGCAAGAGTTGATAAATTCATTCAGGTCGTCATGGGTGGGTTCGGTGTGCTGCCAGTGACACAGTCGGCTGGACGCGGTGCATTCTTACAGGCTGCGCAAATGCCGGGTTAAAAGGTTTGCGTTCTGAGGGCTTGTAGGTTCATCACGCGCAAGCCGCCGTACTCCACTTGCACAGCGCCGTGCTGTGTCAGGGTGGTCAGTGCCTCGTTGACCCGCTGGCGTGACAAACCCACCAAGTAAGCCAACTCCTGCTGGGTGATNNCGCAGCACCGAGCCCAAGCCGGGATACAACACTGGGTTGAACAAGGCTGCCAGACTGCGTGCCACACGAATGTTCGGGTTGGTCATGCGGTCAATTTCACGCGCCGCAATAAACTGACCCAAGCGCTCGTTAAGTTGGTTGGTCACAAAACGATTGAAGCCAATGGAGTGGTCTAGCAGCCAGTGAAAAGTGTCGACATGCAGACCAGCCACCAAGCTCTTGCGCAAGGCCTGAATGTTGTAGCGGTAACACTCACGCTTCAAGGCGGTACCTTCACCAAACCAGCCCCCTGGCGGCACACCGGTAAATGTCATGGTGTGGCCCTCGGCGTTGTCACTGCTCATTTTGAGCAGGCCGTCGATGACACCAAACCAGTAGGTGACGGGGCGCCCGGTTCGGCATATGTAGTCACCTGCTTGTGCTTCAGTGACCTTCAGCTCTTCAGTTGCACGTTCACGTTCGCCCTCAGACAGCAGCTTTAGCCATGGAATGACCTCGAGCTCGTTGTCGGTCAGCGGGCGTCGCCGTTGAAACAGTGGGGATTCGGGTTTCATAAATGCAGCCCATTCATCTGGGGTTGACAACACCAGGTGCAGGGAAAACACCTAGCGTTAAATGTCGGAATTGTCGTCGAAACGACAACTTAGCGTCAAACTGGGTTCTATCATTCGGCCCATTCCACGCGGGGCTAGTCTGTTCGCCCTGCGCTTTTGAGACAAGGTGTTTCGATGCAAACGACGTTTCCCAAACTGCTAATGGACCATGCCAGTCAACGGCCCAATGACACGGCCATGCGCGAGAAAGAGTACGGCATTTGGCAAGCCATGACCTGGGCGGAAATGGCTGCGCTGGTCGAACAAATCGCGTGCGGACTGCATCAGGCGGGACTGCGTCGCGATGATCACATGATTGTGATTGGCGCCAACCGCCCGCGGCTCTATGCCACCATGCTGGCAGTGCAGGCATTGGGTGCGGTGCCAATCGCGCTGTATCAGGACGCAGCGGCACTGGAGTGTGTGTTTCCCATCAACAACGCAGATGCATGCTTTGCCTTCGCCGAGGACCAGGAACAGGTCGACAAACTGCTGGAGATTCGCGAACAGTGCCCCCAACTCAAAGGCATTTACTTTGACGATCCGCGCGGTTTGCGCAACTACGAGGAACCTGGTTTGCAGGCCTTGGACGAACTGATCGCCCAAGGCAAGGTGTTTGCCGAACAGCACCCCGCATTTTTCAAGGCCGAGGTCGACCGGGTCAAGCCCGATGACGTGGCTGCGATGTTTTTTACCTCGGGCACCACCGGCAACCCCAAGGGTGTGGTGCATACCCACGACACCTTGCTCAACCGCGCCCGTGCAGGTGCCGATTTCGACAAGTTGACCCACAAAGAGGACGTGCTGGCGTATCTGCCGCCGGCCTGGATTGGTCAAAACATCTTTTCTTACGCTCAGTGGCTGAGCTGCGGCTATGTGGTGAATTGCCCCGAGTCGGCGGCTACCGTCACGATCGACCTGAAAGAAATTGGACCAACCTATTACTTCGCGCCACCTCGGGTGTTTGAAGGCTTGCTCACCAGCGTGATGATTCGCATGGAAGATGCTGGCGCCCTGAAGCGCAAGATGTTCCATTTCTTCATGGATGTGGCCAAACGCGTCGGTCCGACGCTGATGGATGGCAAGCGTGTGGGGTTGGTTGACAGCATTCTTTATGGGCTGGGCAATGCCATGGTGTATGGGCCCCTGCGCAATAGCCTTGGCTTTAGCCGGGTGCGCGTGGCTTACACCGCAGGCGAAGCGATCGGCCCCGATCTGTTCAGCTTTTACCGCTCGATTGGGGTCAACCTCAAACAACTGTATGGTTCCACCGAGACCGCTGTGTTTGTCTGCCTGCAGCCCGATCACGAAGCCCGGGCCGATACCGTGGGTGTGCCGTGCGCGGGGGTTGAAATCAAGGTGGCAGACAACGGCGAAATTCTTGTCAAGTCACCTGGCTTGCTCAAAGGGTATTTCAANNTGGTACCACACCAGCGATGCCGGTTTTCTGGATGCACACGGGCATTTGAAGATCATCGACCGGGTGAAAGACGTAGGTCGAATCAAGGGCGGAGCCAACGACGGGGCCATGTTTGCGCCCAAGTACGTCGAGAACAAGCTCAAATTTTTCTCACACATCAAGGAAGTGGTTGCCTACGGAGACGGCCGCGATCAGGTGTGCGTCATGATCAACATCGACTTTGATGCAGTGGGTAACTGGGCTGAGCGTCGTAACCTGCCTTATGCCGGTTATACCGACTTGGCGCAAAAGCCGGAGGTCTACCAGCTTGTCAAGGATTGCGTTGAAAAGGTCAATGCCGACTTGAGCGTTGACACCTTGCTGGCGGGCTCCCAGGTGAGCCGCTTCCTGGTGTTGCACAAAGAACTGGATGCCGATGACGGCGAGTTAACCCGTACCAACAAAGTCCGGCGCGGCTTCATTGCTGACAAATACGACGTGTTAATTGACGCTTTGTACGGTGGCAAGACCAGCCAGTTCATTGAGACGGTGGTCAAGTTTGAAGACGGCCGCACAGGCAGTGTCAGTGCCACCTTGCGCATCGATGATGCCAAGACCTTTGCGCCCGTCAAGGCGGCAGCCTGAGTAATCTGAATTGACCCATCATGGCAACTAAACAAATCGGCGACGTCATTCTGGATGTCAAGAACATCTCCCTGGGTTTCGGTGGCGTCAAGGCGCTGACCGACATCAGTTTCAACGTGCGCGAACATGAGGTGCGTGCCATCATTGGCCCCAACGGTGCTGGCAAAAGTTCCATGCTCAATTGCATCAATGGTGTGTATCGGCCCCAGCAAGGCGCCATCACATTCAAGGGCCAAACCTTCAGCCACATGGACAGCTACCAAGTGGCCAGCATGGGCATTGGACGTACCTTCCAGAACCTAGCGCTGTTCAAGGGCATGAGCGTGATTGACAACATCATGACCGGCCGCA
>DFWT01000152.1:625-2500 GCA_002381045.1 Rhodoferax sp. UBA4127 | reverse complement strand
GCGGCAGAGCGTTCTGCGCAGGGCAAGGAGGAGCCCGCGGGCGAAGGCCAGCTGGCGGGGGCCACGGAGCAGAGCGCTCTGCTGCCCGGACTACCAGGGGGTGCTTGATGGCGGTACGTGAAATTCTCAAAATGGGGGACCCCCGTTTGTTGCGAGTAGCCCAACCCGTGACGCAGTTCGACTCGGATGCCTTGCACCTGCTGATCACTGACTTGCTGGATACCATGCACGTTGCCAAATNNGCACGGTGCTGATCAACCCGGTTATCACACCAATGGCGCTCGTAACAGGTGAATTGCCGCCAGAGGAAGAAGACTGGGAAGGCTGCTTGTCGGTGCCAGGCTTGCGGGGCAAGGTGCCGCGGTTTACCCACATTCGCTACACCGGCTTTGACCCATATGGCGACACGATTGATCGCACGGTGCAAGGTTTTCATGCCCGCGTGGTTCAGCACGAATGTGACCATTTGGTGGGCAAGCTTTACCCGATGCGCATGCGCGACTTCAGCCAGTTTGGTTTCACCTCGGTGCTGTTTCCGGATTTAGATCCGGACGCCGATGACTAACTAATTCGCTATTCAATAAATAGCTTTAGATGCAATAAAAATAAAGGCTAGAACCTGAGTTTTATTGAAATACTAACCAAGTGCGTTTAGCAATTCAGTCTCAATCTCGATCTGATCCCGGTTGTGTTGTAGGGCCGCACCCTGGATCAAAAAGGTGTCTTCGACCCGCTCGCCCAATGTGTTCACCTTGGCCAAATTCAAATCAATCTTGTGCCGGGCCAGCACCCTGGCCACCGAGTAGAGCAGGCCGATGCGATCACTGGCCGAAATGTTGAGCAGCCAGCGTTGCGCTTTTTCGTCGGGTCGCAGTGAGACACGCGGTGTGATCGGAAAACTCTTGACCCGGCGCGACACCCGACCCCGGTTGGGTTCGGGCAACGGGCCAGCCTCAGATATCACTTTGGTCAGTTCGACCTCAATCATGCTGATCAACTCGCGGTAATGCTCGGTGGCATTCACCGCAATCACCTGGAAGGTATCCAGCGCATAGCCACTCTGCGTGGTGTGAATGCGTGCGTCTTGGATGCTAAAGCCGCTGTGGTCAAAGTAGCCACAAATTCGGGCAAAAAGGTCTTCCTGGTCGGGCGCATAGACCAGCACCTGCAGCCCCTCGCCCACGGGTGAAGGGCGTGCACGCACAACGGGTTCAAGTGTGCGCACATGGCGCGACAGCATACGTGCATGCCAGCCGATTTCCACCGCGTCGTGACGCATGAAGTAGCTCACATCCAGCGTTTCCCACAACTGCTTGTGTGACTCGAACGGCTGGCTGTGCAGCGCCAATTCGATCAGGGCGTCGCGCTGACGCTCTTGCACTTCGGCATGCAGATCTGGGCTGTGGCCGCCCAAGGCGCGCGAGGTGGCGCGGTACAAATCCTCCAGGAGCTTGCCCTTCCAGGCGTTCCAGACCTTTGGGCTGGTACCGCGCACGTCGGCCACAGTGAACAGGTACAGCGCGGTCAGGTAGCGTTCGTTGATCACCCGTTTGGCGAAATCGCCGATCACATCAGGGTCGCTCAGATCTGCCTTTTGGGCCACCCGGCTCATGCTCAGGTGCTCGCGCACCACAAACTCAATCAGGTCGGCATCCTCTTTTTCAATGTCGTGCTGTTTGCAGAATCGGCGCACTTCCATTGCACCGAGTTTGGAGTGGTCGCCGCCTCGTCCCTTGGCAATGTCGTGAAACAAGGCCGCCACATAAAGCAACCAGGGCTTGTCCCAGCCACCCGCCAACTGCGAGCAGAAAGGATACTCGTGGGCATGTTCGACGATGAAAAAGCGCCGTACATTGCGCAGCACCATCAGGATGT
>DFWT01000152.1:0-602 GCA_002381045.1 Rhodoferax sp. UBA4127 | reverse complement strand
GCGTTGTACAGCGCGCGCAAGGTACGAGCAGACAAACCAGCCAGGCCCAAATGCCTTTGATAGACCAGAAACGTCTCGAGAATCGCATTGGGCTCGCGGATGTACAGGTCGTCACTGACCACCTCCACCATGCCGGCTTTTTCATAAAAATGCGCATTCAGGGGCCGCAGGGGCCGCAGTGTGAAGCCAGCTGGACTGAGCCGCTCTTCGATGTTAAGCAGCAAAATCTGATTGAGCTGTGTCACCGCTTTGGCGGCCCAGTAGTACTGGCGCATCAGGGTTTCACTGGGGCGCACAAAGGCTCGCGCGTCTGTACTGGCGTCGGGTGCCAGGTTNNCCAGGTAGCCAAACGATTTGGCCACGGCTGCCTGCAAATCGAACACCAACCGGTCTTCACGTCGTTGCGACAACAAATGCAGCCGCGCCCGGATCAGGTGCAGCATGGCTTCGTTGTGCTTGATCTGTTTAATCTCAAACGGCGTTGCCAAACCGGCTTTGGACAAGGCGTTCCAATCGTTGCCGAAGCCAGCCGCCTTGGTTACCCACAGAATCACTTGCAGGTCACGCAACCCACCGGGTGACTCCTTGCAGTTGGGCTCCAG